>NZ_JADOUR010000016.1:0-69420 GCF_015751665.1 Arthrobacter sp. CAN_A1
CCCCAACGACCAAGCCGCCGTGAAACTGCTCTGGCTCTCGATCTGCAACATCGAAGACAAACGCGCCAGAGAACGCCGCAAAAGCCGGAAAACCAACAAGGAATCCACCGGCAACCACCTCGTCGAAGGCGCCTCCACCGCCGGCTGGAACCAAGCCCTCGGACACCTCGCCATCACCTACCCCGAACGCCTCGACTACTACCTCAACTAAAAAATGGCCCACTCACTTACACAAACAACTTGACAGGCCCGACGGATGAGCCGCAGTTGTTCACCGCCATCATCGAGTTTTGATAAACACCCCCACGCTCCGGCAACAATCGCATCAATCAACACGGCTTCCTCAGCAGCCCCGGCCAGGAGCACACTCCGGATACTCGGATCCGTCACGGCGATTGCCCGACACACCGCGGCACCCGTGCCGTCAGGGAGATCATCGTCCAGAATGACCAGTTCCGGACGGAGAGCGGGAATCAATCGGACCGCTTCACGTGCTGAACCGGACTCGCCCACAACGTTCACACCACCGGATTCCAATAACTGGCGCAAACCTCGCCGGACCATCTCGTGATCATCGAGCACGTACACACCTGAACCAACCGTGGGTGAATGCGGAACTACAGGGTGACTACGGTTCATCGGAGTATCCGTTCCGACGCTCAAGACCGGACGTCCACAATGAATCGAGGAAGCCGCATTCACCCCCAGAGTGAAAGCGAACAGCATTGGAGTCATGTCCACTACTGCCCGAGCCATCAGATATCCATGACAACAAGCCCGGCACCTCAGCTTAGAGCCCTCACACCCGACCGGACAGTGCCATAAGCCCCCTAAAATCGACCCGCGCACTCATGTCTCGCTAACGCAGTCCGTCTCCTGGGGGCAGCGCGTCGTTGCTCTCGACAGAAATCAGGCGGTGGTGTTGGCTTGTCCTATGGACACCATTCCTACTTCCGGGGAAGGCAGCTCCACCCCCGGTCCTCAATCCGAGTTGCGCCATTTGACGAAGGATGAATCCGAGGGACTTGACCGCAAGCGGCGCGGCAAGAGAACTCAGAAGATACTCGACGATGCCGACCTTCGCGATGATGACGCGACAGCCCGAGATGCCGAGGCCGACGAACGCGCCAAAGCTGCCGATCTGAAGTCCTTCATGGACATAAAAAACCCGTACGCCGGGCAGGATGATCGCCGGGCAGCAGCTCACGACCGCGCCAACTCGAAGATCGACCGGGAATCCTCCGCTGAGGACAGGGTCAACCTCACCGAGGACGAAATCTGAACCTTCAGCATCAGCTGCACTGCTCCATGCACGCTTCCGCCTGCCCTCCGACTAGCGCGGCCGCATCAGACCTGGAGGTCGAACTTCTGGAGCAGCTAGCCCGCCGACCTCAGCAGGTCTTCACGAGTGCTAGACCACGCCCGTAGTGCCCAGCAGCGATCCGATCAGGAACGTCGCCGCCAATGCCAGGGCCCCACCCACAACAATCCGCAGAGTTGGGCGGGTTGCTGAGTTTCCGCCGATCCGCGCACTTCCATACCCCGTTGCGGCGAGGGCTATCAGAACTGCAATGAAAGTTGCAGGAACTCGGGTGTCGGAAGGGAACAAGAGGATCGTCAGAAGCGGAAGGATGGCCCCGAGAGTGAATGCCAGGGCCGATGCACCGGCAGCGGCGAGCGGACTCGCCACCGCATCCTCGCTCAGCCCAAGTTCTGCCTCAAGGTGGGCCCCCAACGCATCATGTTTCGTGAGCTCAACCGCAACCTGATGGGCTGTATCCGGGCTAAGACCCTTGGACTCGTAGATCCCCGCAAGTTCGATCAGCTCCGCTTCGGGTTCCGTTTCGAGCTCGAAGCGCTCTTTGGCAATCAGGGCCTGTTGGCTGTCTCTCTGGCTGCTCACCGACACGTATTCCCCCAGCGCCATGGAAATCGCTCCACCCACCAGGCCGGCCACCCCGGCGGCGAGAATCAACGGCGTCGCGGTGGTTGCCCCTGCAACGCCGACGACGAGCGCCGCGACAGAAACGATGCCATCGTTCGCTCCAAGAACTCCCGCTCGCAACCAATTGAGCCGGCCATGGATGGAACTGTCATGGGGTTCGCTAATATGCGTGCCGTTCACCGGAGAACTAGTCATGCCCGTAATCTAAGCCCTGCCGTGTTCGTGCACCAGCAAGGCTAGCCTGCAGTTGGTAACCGTTTGGCGTTCCGCCCACTGGCCGTGCTCCTGGTCTCTCGAACCCTTTGACTATGTGGTCACCACGTGGTCTTCCCTTGAGGAGAACGAAACAACGGGAGGCGAGACCTCAGACATGTCATGGAGCACACGGGAAGTCGCGGATCTCGCGGGCACCACGGTGAAGGCGATCGTGCTGTGGACCGGGCTGGTCGCTGCGGCCGCTCTGGGCTTCCTCACCCTGCTGGGCTGGTGACAGTCCGCTCCTCGCATTCCAGGGGGAGGGTTGAGTCAACACCTATGACGGGTTTCCGGAAAAAAACCGGCTATTTGTGTTGACTCATTCCACTGGGGGCGAGTCATTCCACTGGCGGCGAGCGAACTATGACAGACACGTCGGTTACGGCTTGGTGTTGACGGCCCTTGACGATTCGGCGTCGGGAGTTTGTCCAGATGCCTTACCCGGAAGGAGTGCCCACAGCGCTGGCAGCAGGATACAGGCGCCCACTGTATAGGCGAAGTCCTCGATCGGCGCCAACGCCAGCCGGATACCGAGGATGAGGTCCGGGTTGTAATCGACGATGCCGATAGCGATCAGCACATTGTCGAATACGGCGGTGGCGACCAGCAGCACAATCAAGGTGATGACGACGGCCCGTCGGCTGGGAAGCTGACTCCGTCGCGTCCGGTAGGCCCAGACGGCAATGGCCAGGATCGGGACGAAGAAGATGAGGTTGAGGACCAGGTACGTCACGCCGCCACCTTTCGGTCCCGTTTCTGGTCTCGGACCGCGACCGCGCCGAGCACATTGAGGGTGGTGTAACAGAGCAACGCAAGGAAAAACACTTCCTCGAGGGGAAGTTCAGGGGCGAGGAGGATTCCCGTCATCAGGTCGGTGACGCCTCGGAAAAAGATGCCCAGTGCAATGCCGAAGAGATCCCACGTGATGAAGAAGATGATCCCGATGATCATGGTCCAGGTGGCTTTGCGGGCGTCCCGCCAGAAGGTGAGGCGAAACCTCCAGTCCAGGAGGACCGAACCGCCAAGAGAAAACAGCAGCGCGCCCAGATAGATCAGGCCCATGGTCCGTCGCTAACCGTCTGCTGTTCGCGTCCGGCGCCTACAAGTCGTCTGCCCATACAGGTCATTCTTCCCGACCCGCTGCCGTTTCCCTGCAGCGATGCTCAGGGTCATCAAATGTTTGCCCCAGCATTCATTGACTCCCCGCCGCCGGAACTCCGCTGCAGGGACCGCCGAAGTTCGGAGTTCTGCGGCAGTGGCCAGCGTCGCTCGCGTTCATTCTTGCTGTCGCGGGCCAGCGCATTCAAACGTCGCAGGAGGCGGAGGAACACCACCACCATGATGATCAAAAGTATCGTCAGCCCGAGCAGGAGGTGGCCCAGAGGAAGTTCATCAGGACGTCTCCCCAGATAGATGGCACCCACGAAGACACTGCCTGCGAGGACTCCGAGCATCGCCCACGCCAGAACAGTCATGGCCGCCGGTTCCCAGGGGTGGGCGTCGTGGAGGAAGCTCCTCGTCTGTTTATCGCTGGGCCGAGTACCGTCGCCCGCGGCACTGGTTGCGCGGTAAAGATCCCGCCGCCCGGTCGCCTTCCACCCCGACCACAGCACGGTGACGGGGATGGAGGACGCGGCCAAGGCAATGAGAGCCGGCACGGCAATAGCGGCCCCCTGTTCCTCTACGTCGAAGGAAATACTGACGACGTCGTTCTCGTCGAGAAGCAGCACAATGAACCAAAGAATCAGGGCGAGCGCCACGGCTGCCGCTGCGCTACCCACCACAGCCGTGGTGCGCCCGAGATTGCGGGTGGTCCTACTCAAGGGAAAGTCGACCGGTGCTTGGGTGAACGGCTTCTTCTTCATTTGGCCCGAGTATAGCGCTCCAACAATTCCAGCTTTGGCGCGGTCAACCGTGACCAGGACATTGACCCTCCCCAAGACCTGTGGCATAGTTTGGAATCGATTCCATGGAAACGATTCCATAGCGGCCGAGGAGTAACAGGGTGCGATCACTGACGATCAAAGACGTCGCCGACAAGGCGGGTGTCTCAGTAGCAACCGCTTCCCGCGTGCTCTCAGGACATCCCTCGACGTCGGCCGAAGCCCGCACCGCGGTCACCGAGGCAGCCCAGGAGCTCGGCTTCCGGCCCAACTCCCAGGCCCGCTCCCTCCGCAAGACCACCACCGAAACCATCGGACTGGTCCTCCCCGACGTCCGGAACCCCTTCTTCGCCGATCTGGCCCACGCCATTGAACAGCGTGCCCGCGACTTCAAATACCTCACCCTCTTTGGCAACGCCAACGAAAGCGCCGAACAGCAGGACCGCTACTTCGACGTGATGCTCTCCCAGCGCGTCGACGGGCTCATCGCCGCACCCCTCGGCGACCTCGACAGCCTCAGAAGCATCCTCGACAGCGGCATCCCCACCGTCTTCGTTGACCGCGTGATCGCCGACACCGCCGTCCCCAGCGTCACCCCCGACAACGTCACCGGCATCCAGGAAGCCGTCCGCCACCTCACCGCGCAGGGCCATCGCCGTATCGGCTACATCGCCGGACCGCAGTCCACCTCCACCGGCCGCGAACGCCTCGCCGCCTTTCAGGATGCCCTCGCCGACACCCAGGCGGACGACGACGTCGACCTCATCTTCTTCGGCGACTTCCAGGCAGCCAGTGGTGCAGCCGGTGCGCGGCACCTGCTGGAACTCGCCCAGCCGCCCACCGCCCTTCTCGCCGCGGACAGTCTCATGAGCATCGGCGCGATCGGTGTCTGCAACGAGCGCGGCATCGGCATCGGCACTGACCTCGCCTTCGTCGCCTATGACGACATCGAAGCCTTCACCCTCCTCAACCCCGCCCTCACTGTCATCGCCCACGACGTCGACGCCATGGGCCGCCAGGCCGTGGAGATGCTCACCCAGGTGATCGCCGGCGAGACCCCCGCATCAGTCATCCTCCCCAGCAGACTCATCATCCGTGGCTCCACCCCGCCCCTCCCAGGAGGCACAGCACTGTGAACACCAAACCCATTCTCACCCTGGACAACGTCACCAAGTCCTTCGGGCCGGTCACTGTCATCAGGGGAGTGACGGTCAACGTCTACCCCGGTAAGGTGCAGGTCCTGCTCGGCGAAAACGGTGCCGGCAAGTCCACCCTGATCAAGATGATGGCTGGCGTGCACCAGCCCGACGGCGGCCGCATCCTCGTCGACGGCGAGGAGGCCCGGATTACCAACACCAAGGACTCCGAAGCCCTCGGCATCGCCACCATCCACCAGGAACTCAACCTTGTGGGCTCCATGACCGTCGCCGAAAACATCTCCATGGGACGCTTCCCCCGCCGCTTCGGGCTCGTGGACAAGCGCAAGATGCGCGAAACGGCCAGGGCGGCCCTCGCGATGATCGGCCTGGACATCGACGTCGACCACCGGGTCGGCGACCTCGGCATCGCCCGCCAGCAGCTCGTGGAAATCGCCAAAGCCCTCAGCCTCAACGCCCGCATGCTGGTGCTCGACGAACCCACAGCTGCCCTCACCAAGCGTGAGATCGCGGCGCTGTTCGCCGTCGTCGAGGACCTCCGCAAGCGCGACGTCGGGATGGTCTTCATCTCCCATCACCTTGACGAGATCGCCGCCATTGGCGACTCGGTCTCGGTGCTGCGCGACGGCGAATTCATCGCCGAGGTGCCCGCCGACACCCATGAGGACGAACTGGTCCGCCTGATGGTGGGCCGCTCCATCGAAGCGCAGTTCCCCCGCCGCCGGGAATGGGACGGCCCGGCAGACACCCTCCTCGAAGTAAAAGGTCTCTCCACCAAGGGCGTCATCAATGACGTCACCTTCTCCGTCCGTGCGGGCGAGATCGTGGGCCTGGCCGGGCTCGTCGGGGCGGGCCGCACGGAGGTCATCCGCGCCATCGCCGGCGCCGACCCTTATCTGGACGGCAACGTCCAGGTCCGCGGCAAGGATCTCCCTAAGTCCAACATCGGCGCAGCCATCAGGGCCGGCGTCGGGCACGTCCCCGAAGACCGGAAGGGCCAGGGCCTGGTGCTCGGCGCGACGGTCAACGAGAACGTGGGCTACGCGACCCTCGCGTCGACGTCGAAGTCCGGGCTGGTGGACCGCTCCGGCCAACGCAGCCGCGCCCAGGAGATCGCCGACAAGCTGCGAATCCGCATGCACACCCTGGACCAGCCGGTGGGGTCGCTCTCCGGTGGGAACCAGCAGAAGGCAGTGTTTGCCCGCTGGATCGTGGCGAACTCCTCGGTCCTGCTGCTCGACGAGCCGACCCGAGGCGTCGATGTCGGCGCCAAGGTGGAAATTTACGAACTGATGAACGCGATTACCGCCGCCGGCGGCGCCGTCGTCATGGTCTCCAGCGAACTCCCCGAGGTCCTGGGGATGAGCGACAGGATCCTGGTGATGAGCGGCGGACATATCTCGGGCGAACTGGCGGCTGAACACGCCACCCAGGACGCCATCATGACGCTTGCCGTACGTGACGTGCAACGCGATCTCGAAGACAAGTCAATGGAGGACGGTCATGAATAAGGTTGCTACCGCTACCGCACCGAAGGTGTCGGGCGGGGCGAGGGCCAAGAAGCTCCTCGCCGACAATGGGGCGCTGGTGGGCCTGGTGATTCTTGGCCTGGCCCTGTTCATCGCCACCCCCGACTTCCTCACCGGCCCCAACCTGCTGAACATCGGCATTCAGGCCTCCGTGATAGCGGTTCTGGCGTTTGGGCTGACCTTCGTCATCGTCGCGGCGGGCATTGACCTGTCCGTCGGTTCTGTGGCCGCGCTGTCAGCGATGGGGTCCGCCTGGATCTTCTCGACGGGGTCCATGCCGGGCTGGGTCGCCGTGATTGGCGGTCTGATGATCGGCACCCTGAGCGGTGCGGTCAGCGGATACGCCGTCGCGTTCGGCCGGCTGCCGTCCTTCATTGCCACGCTGGCGATGCTCAGCATCGCCCGCGGCCTGACCCTGGTCATCTCCGATGGCCGTCCCATCGCCACCGCCCCCGAGGTGTCCTTCCTGGGTGGGAACCTCGGCGTCATCCCGATGCCGATCGTGGTGCTGGTGATCGCTGGCCTGGTGGCCGCGTTCATCCTGAACTTCACGGTGATGGGCCGCTACATGTACGCGGTGGGCGGCAACAGGGAAGCCGCACGGCTCTCTGGTGTCCCGGTCCGCAAGGTCCTGGTCACGGTCTTTGCACTGTCCGGGCTGTTCGCCGCCGTCGCCGGTCTCCTGCTCTCCGGCCGGCTGGATTCCGCCCAACCACAGGCCGCCTCCGGTTACGAGCTGGACGCGATTGCCGCCGTCGTCATCGGCGGCGCCTCCCTGGCCGGCGGCGTGGGCCGCGTCACCGGCACCCTGGTGGGCGCCCTGGTGCTGGTGGTCATCCGCAACGGACTGAACCTGCTCAACGTCTCCTCGTTCTGGCAGCAGGTGGTGATCGGCGTGGTGATCGCCGTCGCCGTCGGCATCGATTCCCTGCGCCGCAAGAACGCACCCCACTAAACCTTCCCCCCTAACCCGATCCACCACTGAGTAAGGAAACAACAATGAAGTTCACTTCCCGCAAAACCGCAGCGCTAACCGTCTCCCTCGCGCTGGCCCTGAGCATGACCGCCTGCAACCGTGGGGGCGACGAGGCAGCCGAGGGTTCCGCCTCGGCTACCCTGGCACTGTCCACCCTGAACAACCCGTTCTTCGTCGAGCTGCGCGACGGCGCCGAGGCGGCAGCCGAGGCTGCGGGGATCGAACTCGACGTCGTTGACGCCCAGAACGACTCCGCCGCGCAGACCAACCAGCTGGCCACCGCCGCGACCAGCGGCACCGACGCCGTTCTGATCAACCCCGTGGATTCCGACGCCGCAGCAGCCTCCGTGGCACCGCTGATCGACGCCGACATTCCGGTGGTCGCGGTTGACCGCACTGTCAATGGCGCCGAGGTCCAGTCCCTCGTCTCCAGCGACAACGTGGCAGGCGGCCGCCAGGCAGCCGACGAACTGGCGGCAGCCATGGGCGAAGAGGGCGAAGTGATTGTCCTCCAGGGCGTCGCCGGCACCTCGGCCAGTCGTGACCGCGGCGCCGGTTTCGAAGAGGGCATGGCGGCGTACCCGAACATCACCGTGGTGGCGATGCAGACCGCCAACTTCGACCGCGCCGAAGCACTGAACGTGGCAACCAACCTGCTGCAGGCCAACCCCGACGTGACCGGTATCTTCGCCGAGAACGACGAAATGGCACTCGGCGCCATCCAGGCCCTGGGCGACCGGGCGGGCGACGACGTCAGCGTGGTGGGCTTCGACGGCACCGAAGACGGCCTCGCGGCCATCGAAGCGGGCACTATGACCGCGACGATCGCGCAGCAGCCAGCCGAACTGGGCAAGCAGGCAGTCGAAGTTCTGGAACAGCTCCTCGCCGGCGAAACCGTCGAAGAGACCATCCCCGTTCCCGTCACCACCGTGAACGCCGACAATGTTGGAGAATTCACCGAATGAGCACTGAGCCGTCGGGCGTCGTCGTCGTAGGGTCCATCAACGCCGACCTCGTAGTCACCCTGGAACGCCACCCGCAGCCGGGCGAAACCCTGCTGGGTCGGACCATGACGGTGATGCCCGGCGGCAAGGGCGCCAACCAAGCCGTAGCTGCGGCGAAGCTCGGCGCCCGTACCGTCGTGATCGGCGCGGTAGGTCAGGACGCCTATACCGACGTCGCCCTCTCCGGGCTGCACGCCGCCGGTGTTGATACCGGCGGCGTACAGCCCGTCGCTGGTATTAGCACCGGCGTCGCGATCGTGGAGGTCGACGACGCCGGTGAGAACACTATCGTGGTGATCCCCGGCGCGAACGCCGAGGTAACCCCCGAGCTGGTTGCCGCCTCCGCTGACGTAATTGCCGACGCCGCCGTGCTGGTGCTGCAGGGCGAGATCCCTGCTGCCTCTGTGGCGGCTGCCGTTTCCCTGGCGAGCGGACGGGTGGTCATCAACCTGGCGCCGGTCATCTCGTTGGACCGCGCGACCCTGCTGCGAGCCGACCCGCTGGTGGTCAACGAACATGAAGGAGTGCTGGTGCTGGCGCAGCTGACCGGTTCCGCTGACGCCGCCGATCCATCCAATCACGCCGCCACTGCGCGGGCGTTGCTGGACTGCGGCTTCGCGTCCGTGGTGATGACTCTTGGCGGAAACGGGGCCTTGCTGGCGTCCGCTGCCGGCCTGCTCAACATCCCAGCGCCGAAGGTTCCCGTAGTGGACACTACCGGTGCCGGCGATGCATTCACCGGCGCGCTCGCGGCCCGGCTCAACGCCGGGGATTCCCTCCCCGACGCCGTACGGGTTGCCGTGCTGGTGGGCGCGTTCGCCGTCGGGGCCGAGGGCGCCCAGCCGTCGTATCCCTCCCTTTCGGACCATCTGCCCGTAGCCCCTAGCTCACCGATCACCACTGGACAGGACGCTGACGCGTGAAGAAGACCGGAATCCTTAACGGACCGCTGAACGGGATCCTCGGAACCCTGGGGCACGGGCACCTTGTGGTGATTGCCGACGTCGGGATGCCCCTCCCTGACGCAGGCATCGTGGTCGACCTGGCCCTCGTCAAGGGCATCCCGTCCTTCAGCACGGTGCTGCAGGCGGTCCTCGCGGACATCAAAGTCGAATCATCGCTACTGGCCTCCGAAGCGACTGGTTCTCTCGTTGAGGAGGTTGTCCGCGCCGAGGGGCTGAACCCCGACTTCGTAAGCCACGAAGATCTGAAGGCTCTACTGCCCTCCGCCCGGCTGATCATCAGAACGGGCGAGGCGACACCGTTCGCGAACGTGGTCCTGCGCTGCGGTGTGACCTTCTAGCGCCTGCGCAGCTCGACAATGCCGGGCATGAAGATGGCGTTCTCACTCACCCCGTAGGTGGCGGAAAATACATCCTGCCCGCCATCGTTCGGGGCACCACACCTTTTGTGGCCGTGACTTTTGGACTCCTCGCCGTCGCTGGCTGACGCAGCGCCAGAAAATGTGCCTGTTGGACTAGCAGCAGGAATGCGGCGGCGTACCCGTGTGGTTACCAGTAACCACACGAAGAAGAAAGAAGGCAACCATGCGCGCTATTCGTCAGCACCCCTTTGGGGAACCCTGGGACGTCTTGCAGGTGGATGAAGTGAAGACTCCGGAGCCGGGCCAGGTACGGGTACGGGTACTTACACTCATGTCGCCCATCCACAACCACGATCTCTGGACCGTCCGTGGCACCTACGGCTTCAAGCCGGAACTTTCCGCCGGAGCAGGCACTGAGGCAGTCGGGCTCATCGACGCCATTGGTGAGGGCGTGGAGCACCTCTCCATGGGGCAGCGAGTCGCGACCGGCGGCACGTTCGAGGTTTGACCTGAATACTTCATCGCCCGGGCACAAGGCCTGATTCCCGTTGACGATAGCGCTACCGACGAGGTCGCCTCACAGCTTGTGTCGATGCCCTTCTCAGCCCTGGCTCTGCTCGACTGGCTGGAGCTCAACGAGGGTGACTGGATCATCCAAAACGCAGCAAACGGTGCGGTTGGTCGTCTTGTGGCGCAGCTTGCCCCCACTCGCAGCATCAATGTCATCGGCCTCGTACGTCGTGACGCGGCCGTCGATGAGCTTGCCTCGCAGGGAATCAAGCGGATTGTATCCACCGAGAGCGAAGGCTGGCAGGATCGGGTCGCAGAGATCACCGGTGGCGCGAAAATTGTTGCCGGCGTAGATTCGGTCGGCGGCGAAGCCAGTAATGATGTTCTGTCCCAGCTCAGCGAGAATTCAACCCTCGTTGTGTTCGGGGCAATGGGAGGCAGCTCCCTGACAATCAACTCCGGAGCGATCATTTTCAAAAACCTCACAGTCAAGGGCTTCTGGGGCAGCAGTGTCATGAGCGGGCTGTCGGCTGAACGCCGCGGGGAGCTTTTCAGCGAGCTGCTGATGCAGGTAACTGACGGCGCCCTTTCCTTCCCGACCGAGGCAAGCTACTCGTTCGATCAGGTGCAGGATGCGGCAAAAGCGAACTTCGTCGCGGGCCGCAAAGGCAAGGTCATGCTCAGCCCCTAAGTTGGCCATCCCACCAGGAATAACCGTTCTGTAGCTCCAGGGGCGGTGGATAGCTGAAGGCCTCCACATGCAGTTGGACCGGCGAGGGTTCAACTCACTAGGAGGTCTTCAGGGTTTAACGTGGCCTCTATTCGGCGGTCCAGCCGCGGGCTATGGCGTCGAGGGCCATACTGTAGACCGCTGCCCAGTCAGCGTCTGGACGACCCATCTGTGCCAGCTCCAGGCTGACAAGGCCGTGGACCTGACCCCAAATCTCAACGGCAACTAGCTCCACCGGTGCCTCCACCAGGATGCCCGCAGACTGGGCCGAAGCCACTGCATCCATCACGGGCTGCATCGCATCAGCGGCTGCTCCTGGACTGGGCTGGCAATCAACATAGGCTGCCAAAGCGCCGCCGAACATCAGGCGATAAAGGGCTTGGTGCTCCAGCGGCCATGCCCGATAGGCCGCCCACAACTCCATGAGGCCTCCGGAGGCCGCAAGCTGTGAATCTCGAAACGACGAGAATCCGTTGTCCACCACCGCCGTCAGGAGCTCAGACTTCCCGCCGAACAGCGAGTAGACCGCCGAAGTGGACGTCCCGGCTGCGGGCGCCACATCGCGCAGAGTTACCCGCGCGGGGCCGCGCTTCACGAAGGAGGTGGCTGACACCGGAGACGTAGGTGTCTGGCATGAGACATATCAGGTGCCAGCCTCTGGAATAGAAGCGGTCTACAACGGAATGCCGCTATTTGGCTTGGCCAAGGCTACGGCGCATATCCCGGTGGGCGCGCGCAACATCACCGCCAAGCAGCGCATGGCGCAGGTCCCGCAGCGCAAAATCCCTTGACAGAATGAGGCCGTAGCCCCATCTTCAGAGAGCACCTGTGATTGAGGGGAGTTACCGTGACCGACACTGTCTCAGCACGCGATGTTCTTTCCGCACGGCTCCGAGACCTCTTCGCCTCCCACCAGAAGGTGCGTGAGGTACGAATGTTTGGCGGCGTATCATTCATGGTCGATGATCGCATGGCAGTCGCCGCCGATCGCGTCGGCGATCTGCTCGTACGGACCAACCCTGACGAGTACGACGATCTGCTTCGACGCGGCGGGGTACCGGCGCTGATGGGCAAAGAAAAGCCAATGGGGCGCGGATGGCTGGCAGTGCCTCGTCAACAGCTCGACGACGACGCCGAACTCGCCTACTGGGTCGGCGTCGGCATTGACTCCCAGAACGCATCGCCAGGACATCAATGAGGATTCCGCGATCATTCCTCGTGTCAGCGTGGGAACCAGAAGCACTCACCCGTTTTTTGGCGACACCTTGTCCCGGCGGTCGTTTGACTCGCTCAGCGAAGCAAAGGAGAGCACCAGAGGGAAGGCGCGAAGATCAATATACCAGTCGGGCAGGCCGCACTAGCAGCGGCAACGCTGCTGCTCGTCCTCACCGGATGCAGCAGCGAACCGTCGGTAGTGCCCGACCGGCCCCTCGATGGCAACGTGCTGGATGCCGCTGCTGTGCTGACTACAGCCCAGGAGCAGGAACTCAACTCCCTGTTCGACGAACGGAATGTCGACACCGACATGGCCCGCGTCGCCGTCCTGACTGTCGAAAATGTTGGGGGGGGTCCATCGAGGATTACGCCCGGGAGGTAGCCATTGACTGGGGAGTTGGCGACTCAGGCGCAGACAACGGCGTGCTCGTCGTGGCGGACACCGTCGAACGTGAACTGCGGATCGAGACGGCCGACGGCGTCCGTGAGCTCTTCTACGATGACGAGGCGGAGAACGTTATTGAAAACGTCCTTGAGCCGGCATTCGCCGACGAATAATACGCCGAGGGCCTCACTCAAGCCGTGAACAGATCAACCTATACGCCGATGGGCAAGAACCTGCTGCGGAGCCCTTCAACTGGACGATGTTGGCGTGGGTGATGGGCGTGGCCATGGGTCTTGCGGGGCTCATTATCTCTATCGTGACTGTCGATTCCCGCCGTCGTCGTCGGGTAGCTGACGAGGAGATACGCGCGGCAGAAGAGCGCGATCCGGACTTCCGCCTCACCGAGGAGCAACGCAAGGCCTACCGGAAGTACCGGTATAGGAAGCGCGGCGACGACGCTGTGAACTATCCACCGACGCGGCTCCCCCTCTATATTGCGAACCCGGCACTCTATTCAGGGGCGAGCACGAGCACCCAACCGGCTCATCCTTCGGCGGGGGCGGTGGCTTCACCGGCGGAGGCGCGTCCGGGAAGTACTGACCACTTAAACTCATGAAATGGTGACCTGGGCTTTCTATCCAAGGTGCTGGCTCTAGCTTTGCTCGCAACACCTTGGCTACTTGACCGGAAAACATGAACTGTGCTTCACTTGTTTTGTACACGGAGGGGAGTATCCCCAAAATTGTCCCGTCGTCACTACGGCTCATCAGCAGCCCGGCGGGCAGGCCCTTTCGAGGGCGGGAAAGACCTCCGATCGATTCGATCGGAGGATTTTTCATGGATGTCCCATTCTGGATCTGGGCTGCGGTGCTGGCCTTCATAGTTGTGATGCTCGCTGTTGACCTTTTTGCCCACCGTCGTGCCCACGTCATCGGCGTGCGAGAGGCCGCTATCTGGTCCGGCGTGTGGGTGGCCTTCGGCGTCGCTTTCGGCATCATCGTGTGGATGAATTGGGGAGCCGAATTCGGTCAGCAGTACTTCGCTGGCTACCTGATTGAGAAGTCCCTCTCGGTGGACAACGTCTTTGTCTGGGCCATCATCTTCAGCTACTTTGCGGTCCCACGCGAATTCCAGCACCGAGTCCTGTTCCTGGGTGTGCTGGGGGCGCTGGTCTTTCGAGCCATATTCATTGCCGCGGGCGCGGTGCTGATCCAGAACTTCTCCTGGATTCTCTATGTTTTCGCTGCTTTCCTGCTCTACACCGGATGGCGAATGATCCGGCAGCGTAACGATCACCTGAACCCTGAGCAGTCGATAGTGCTTCGCGGCTTCCGGCGCTTCGTGCCGATGACCGAGGCTTACCACGGGCAGAAGTTGCTCATCCGCAGGAACGGGGTGTTGCTGGCCACCCCGCTGCTGGCGGTGCTGGTTCTGATCGAGGTCACGGACATAGTGTTCGCCGTGGACTCCATCCCGGCGATCTTCGCTGTCACCGACGAAGTGTTCCTCGTCTTCACCGCCAACGCCTTCGCGATCCTGGGACTTCGTGCCATGTACTTCCTGCTGGCAGATTTGATCCACCGGTTCATCTACTTGAAGATCGGTTTGGCCCTGGTACTGATCTGGGTCGGCATCAAAATGCTCCTCAAAATCGATCTGTTCTACATCCCCACAACCTTCTCTCTGGCTGTGGTCGCCACGATCATCACGGTCTCCATCGTTGCCAGCCTGCTGGCCACCCGTGGCCAGGGCCGCAAAGCCCTCCCCCAGCCGACCGACCCTCCTTTTCGGGTCGCCACTGAGGAAGAGAACGCCGAACTGGAGCCGGTGTGGCGGCGTCGCCGTCGCCACACCCTCACCAGCCAGCGGACCGAGACCGCAAACTCTGACGAGGACGAGGACGATCGGGAGTCCGCGGGTAGAGACGGTGGTGCACGATGAGCGCGGATCATGCCTTCCGGCGACGCCCCGTCGTCGTCATTGTCACCGACGAATCCGTTGCCACGGCTGTGGCGCACAGCGCCGTTTGGGTCGCTTCAGAACAGGAAAGGCCCATACTACTTCTGGTGCCAATACAACGGCCGGCGTTCACCACCGATCCGGCGATAGTGGCAAGGATGTATGGGCGAGCGCTGCGTGAAGCCCAAGCCCTCGCCGGCAAGGTTCGGCCTGTACTGGAAGCGGCGGGATTCTCCGTTCCCGCACGCGTCGTATGGCATGGCACGTTCTCACTCAGACGTTCACGCACGGCCCGCGCCACAGCCTTGGCTCGGGCCGTGCGCAAGGCCGGCGCGGCCGCCGTTGTCACGCCCATTGTGCTGCCGACGCCGTTAGGACGCGGCGTGGAAATCCTGTTCCTACCGGACGACCAGGCTCGCTCCCGCACGCACTGGCCTGAGGGGACTCACGCTACATCCAAGGAAAGGGGCGCTCCGATGTCGCTCAAGAATTCAACGAATCCGGTCCAAGAAATGGCGTCAACAGAAATAGCGGCCCAGGACCCCGGCCCAACCCAACGTCCACCCTGGACGTTCCTGACCAATCACAGCCATGTCCTCCTGGCTGTGAATGAGAACCCGCGCGCGCGCGTGGAGGACATAGCAGCGATGGTTGGCATCACGCCAAGAGCAACCCTGCACATCCTCGCAGACCTTGAGGAGGCAGGTTATCTGCAACGACTCCGGGAAGGACGCCGCACCCGGTATGTGATCCAACCCAGGCAGCACTTCCGTCACCCGGCTACAGGGCATCAGGAAATAGGGGCACTCCTGGCAATTTTCTCACCCGCCGACGGACACCTACGAAAGGAATCATCATGAGAAGCAGAACCACGGCCCTCCTGGGCTCCGCCTTTCTTCTGACCGGGGCCTTGTTCCTGACCGGTTGCGACGATACGCAACTTCCGCAAACACCGGGAGTGGAGGAAGGGGATGGTGCCCAGGACCAAGACGAAGGCAATGATCAGGAGAGCGAAGAGCAGGACGAGGACTAGAGGCAATCGGGCAGGCCTGAAGAGTTAGGGGCCAATGAGGGTTAGGGGGAAACCATGACAAAGGAACATTGGGTCTTCGGGGACGGCCAACGCTGGTTTTCGCAGACATGTCCTACAGGAGGGCGGTGATGAGTCTTGATTATTGTTCTCGCGGGTATTGATGGTGCGGGTAAGACTACGGCAGGAAAATTGCTCACCGAGCGACTCTCCACGGCGGCTTATCCTGCCACCTTCACAGCGAACCCATCCGGTCGGCGAAGCATGACCGCGTGGGGTACTCGGCGCAACATCCACCCACCGGCGGTTCTGTTGGATGCACTGGAAACCACGATCCGCTGCGTCAACGTGCTGATCTCCCACTTACGCGCGACGACCGGTTCTGGTGTTGTCATCATGGACAGACACCTCTACTGTCAGCTAGCGCTGAGGCAAGTGCGTGACCTACGTCCAGGCTGGTTTCTTCCGCTGCTGCTGTGGGTCCTCCCCACCCCGGATATCGTTTTTTACTTCGATGTGCAGACGGATATTGCACACACCAGGGTCAATAGCCGAGCCGCGGACACTGAGACCATCGAACATTTGCGTGCGTTCGACCAGGCCTATCGGGAACTGCAGGACTTTCCTTCTTTCATCATCATCGATGCGAGCCACTCTTCGGGGCAGGCTGTTGACGACATACTCCAGGAGCTCGGGATGTGCGGACTTGGGCTGCAACCGTGAGTTCAAAACGCGACACCCGGCCCGGTGCCTATATCAACACTGATCTTCGTGCACCTCTTCGTCAACCTTGTGCTCGGTGACGGTATCCAGCAGATTGACTTCGCCTTCGTCGCAGGGAAGTGGGCCAGCCCCTTCTGGCAGTGGTTCGACCTGATCATGCTCTGGCTCGCCATGCTTCACGGCACAAATGGCCTCCGCGTCATCATCAATGACTACACCGATACCTCCCGATCGCGCCTCATGCTCAAAACCGTCCTGCTCAGCTGTTCACTAAGTATCATCGCAATCGGATCACTCGTCATCTTCACTTTCGACCCCTGCCCCGTCAATGCCTCCGCAGAATTGCTACCCGAATTCTGTCCTTAAGGTTTTCAAGCTTCCAGCCACCCGTAGCCCCGGCGATGCCACAGCCATTAGCTGGGAAGGTAGCGTCTCTTGTCACACGTGTCTGTTGCCTCGATGCAAGGGCCCGCCAAAGGTTCCCGGGCGAGGCCGGCCTTTCCATCCGCAGCGGCCAACGTAATTTGTGGATCGAGGGTGTGGGCTTGGCACCATCACTGGAAGTACTCGGGTCTGCTGACGTATGTCTCGCCGACGAACATGACTCCGGATTGTCCGTCAAGCAGCACCCGGATCGCGTCGATCAGCTCGGGCGCGTTCTCGGGAGGCAAAACTGTGATGAGCATGGTAAGGGTGTCGTATTCGTTGAACAGCAGAGCACCCGAATGCGCACCGTGGTGGCCGAGGCCGGATACACCTGACACTGCGGTGTATCCGGTTGCTCCAGCTGAGACGATCAGCTCGCGAACGGGAGGTGCGTCTCGATTCGAAATTACGACCTCGACTCGGGTCATCTTCGTCAAACCAGTCATGATGGTGTTCCTTCGCTGGTGGGGGTGGCGTTGTGGTGACTGGAGGACCATCCGTACCTACCGTACAAATACCACGGGGATGAGTCATCTTCGCGGGCGGTGAGGCTGATCCAATTGTTGTTGAGAAGGTTCTGCAGCACGGTGTTGCGTCCAATGATTTCGAGGATGTGCCTCAGTGGCGCCTGCACAATGACTGCGAGCCGCATCGGTTCGTGCACGAGCCGGTCGCCTACGCCCAGTGATTGCCAGGGAAGTCCTCGCCGAAGATCGCCGCGCTGACCGCTCAGGACACCGAGTGTACCGATGGCGTTGTGGGTGGTTTTGGTTCCGGCGCCGAGCGTTTCGGGGTTCAAAGCTGAGAAGTAGTACTGGTGGTTGATCCACTGCGCTACCACCACGGGGGCGGTGAGGATCGTCTCCAGTGCTGCGCCGTTCGGGTCGAGCTCAGGCCGATAGGAATGCAGGAAAACGCGGCGTTCCAAATCGAGTGCGCGGGTGAGCTCTCTTGGGCCAATGATGAAGGCTGCGTTACCGACAAGACCCCACTCGGGATAGACCTCGGCCCAATCATCCGCGCGCCGACGGGTCTTCTTGGGTGCGTGCCATGGTGAGGCACCTGGCAAGGATTGTGCTCGTTCGCGGATGAGTGCGTCCGACGCTGCCCCTTGCAGCCTGTCGAAGTCGTCCACGAGCTTGCGGTGGGTTTCGGGGATGAGGTGGATGTCGAAGGTGGAGATCCGGTCTGTGACTGTGTCGTGCTCCGCGGCGAGGAAGAACGTGTCCACTGGGATGTTGAGTTCTTTTTCGCTCAGTAGAGTGCGGACGTCGGGATCATTGAGGATTGTTGCCGCTGCACGCGCATTGACGTCTCCGCGGTTCCCTCCGCATGCACCGCAATCCAGTGCCGATTTGTAGAGGTTGTTGGCGCTGGTCGAGCCGTGACCGACGAGTACAACGAGCGGTGCGAAGCGATAGAGTCCCATCATTCGTAATGATGCCTCGGCCAGCCTGACGCGCTCCTGGAGGCTGAAGGCCTCGACGACGGTCACCGAGGACACCAATGACGGTCTGGAAGTTAGCGCAGCAATCCATTTTGCTGCGGTAGTGGGGGCGAATGTTCGTAACGCTGTTGCGGCTCCAAACAGCCAACCCGTTGCCTCAGCGAAGGCGAATGGGGACACCGTTGTTGATTCACCGGTGTGAATTCCTGCAGCGAAGGCTTGTCGTGTCCGCAGTCGCTTCGTGTAAGACGCAGCGTCACCTGCGTCTTGTGGAACCTCGGTTATATGGTGGTGCGCTGAAAGCAGTGCCGGCAGGGAGTCGATCGATGACGGTGAGTTGTACGTGGAGAATCGGACCGGCACACCGAAGAACCCTGCAAATCCGAAAGTCTCAATACGCGGATCCAGCCTTTCAAGGTGGCGACGAATGCCCTCAGACCGCGGATCGATGCACGCGACTAGCTGCAGGTGTGGCAGCAAGTCAGCAGGCTCGCTATTGCCGAGCGGGAGCACAAGTGTTCGCGCGTAGTGCACTTCGTAGGCGCGCTGAAGAGTGTACGGGTGGTCTCGGAGAGGATGGAAAGCAAGCACCCGTCCGATAATGGCGACAGTTTTGCTGTCGGTTCCGACACCGAGGCGCTCGGCTACGCGGACGGCGCGCGGCCAGAGATCTCTCCGACCATCTGTCGCGGCCTCTTCATACGTCGAGAGGGCTGCGGAGCCGGAGGAGTGAGCCAGCAGCATTCGCAGGCTCAGCCGTACTGCAAGGTAGTCCACCAGGTCTACGTCGCCGACGTGCTCCGATCTCCATTTGATGTGGGCAGCCCAGCCGGGGAGGCCGGCGAGCTCCCTGCGCAGAATCGAGTCCTCGTCGCGGGCAGGAACCTCTAGACCGGTCATTGCAGAAGCAACGGCGTCCTCCGGGCGAGCGGGTAATCTTCGCGCAGCTCTTCGGGCGGCCCAAGGCAGATCAGGATCGTGCGTGGCAAGATGACGCCAGGCTGCGTAGAAACCGTCCCGGCGGCGCGGGATCCGCCACAACGGATCCGGGTCAAGGAACGCCGCGACCCACTTCGACGTGATGTCGTCGACGAGGTCGTGCTGTTCACTTGGAGTCGTCGGTGAGACCGTGGTCGGCGTCGGGTCGGTCAACTCTGCAACAAGGAGCTCCGCCGCGCTGATCGTTGCAGAGCCGACACGCACGGGGCGGGAGCGGAACTCAGGAATACGTTCGTGCACCGCAGCCAGCAGATCTTCGGGTGTGATCCGACCCGAGTCGATGTCGGCTCGGTATGCAGTCATAGGACGGGTCGTAACGACTCCTGGCACTTGAACACTCTCGAAGTCGGTGCTCTCATAGCCGCCCAACGGATTGACAGCGATGAAGGAGTTCAGCGGCCACTGGGGCACGATGTCTCGTGCGGCGCGCGCTATGTCAGCTCTGGTCTTAAGGCTCATGTCAGGTTCCTTTCAGCGAGTGGGTTTTGGGTGTTCCTGCCGCGAGACTGCGGGTATAGAGGACCTCATGCAGGACGTTTCGGCGGTCGGAGTAATTGGCCACCCACTGGATGGCGATCAGCAACACCGCTGGCAGGAGCACCCACCATGGCGAGACGGCAGCAGTGACCAGTATTTCGCCCAGGAGGTTATCGACTGCTGCGACGGAAGCCGTGTAGGCAAGGGCAAGTAGGGCGATGCCGAAGATACTGACAACGCCGGTTGCGACGGACAGCCGCGACAGCAGGGTCGCACCCAACGTCACTGAGCCCGTGAGGACTACGAAGGCAAGCAGTGCCACGCTCGACGCGGAAACATCCCTGGCCAACAGCGCCAACGACCCGACCACCGCGCTGAACGGAATAAAAGCCGCCAGAACCATCACAATCCACAGGTGCTTTGGTGGCACCGGCTGGCGTTCGGGCCAGGCGCGCCGCACCTGGTCACGGTTCACCCCGGTGCTCGCTGACAGGAACAATGCGGACTTATACAGCCCATGGGCAACGAGGTGAAATACCGCTGCCGCGAAGGCGCCCAAGCCGCAGGCCATGACCATGAAACCCATCTGCGCCATCGTCGAAAACACGAGGCGCCCCTTCACATCGGGCTTGACCAACCGCACCACCGATGCATAAACCACGGTCGCAGCACCGGCGGCGAAAACCACTGCCATGACAACCGCCGATCCGGCGACGGCTGGCGAGAACCGGATGAGCAGAATCGCCCCGGCGTTGACCACTCCGGCGTGGAGCAGCGCCGACACCGGCGTCGGAGCCGCAAGTGTGGAAGGAAGCCATCCGTGGAAAGGAATCTGACTCGAACGTGCGAGTGCCGGCACGATCAGCAGTAGCCCGATGACGACGCCGAGCGGGACGGGCACCTCCTCGACCGCGCGACCGACGTCGGACAGGGCGAGATCGGCACCGCCGATACTGATCAGGATCAGCGCGGCTGCGAGCAGACATGCATCACCGAGGACGAACCGCCGAAGGGTGCGTTGGACGCCGTCACGCGCTTGCCGGTCGTGGGAGTACATGTTCAGAACCAGCACTAGGCTGATACCGGCCGCGACCCACCCCACCACGAACATCACCACGCTACTCGCGCATACCAAGACGATCGTAGAAGCTGTCAGCAGGTTGGCGACGCCGACGAACCAGCCCTGTCGGGCGTCGCCGCGCAGATACCTTACCGCGAATGACTGGGTGACGGTGCTCAGTCCCAGCACCATCACTATCATCACGATAGCCAGGGCGTCCAAGGTCAACGCGAACGCTCCATGACCCAGGGAGACGGCCTGCGCCTCGCTCACGGCGACGTCGATGGCGAGCCCCACCGCCGCAATGAAACCAATCCCGCTAATACTGGCCGCACCCATCGCAGCGTCGCCCCGGAGTCCCCTCGCGGTTGCCCCGAAGCCCGCTGCACACCACGGGGCGACCAACGCCGCCACAGCAAGCGCACTCGCATCCGCACTCATAACCCTCCTCATCAAGCTGTCTACCGACATACAATACACGAACTGTAGAGCGCGTAATTTATGGCGTGATACTGATAGGACGAAAGGGAAGACTTGGTACCCGATCCCGTCAAGGGATGTCATGTTCGTTCTCACGAATCATGCCCGTGTGCTGTTGTGCCTCTCGGCGAACCCCAGAGCACGACTGCGGGACATCGCCGAGATCATGGGGATGGCCGAGCGTGCCGAACAACGGATCGTCGCCGAACTCGAAGTAGCTGGTTACCTCGACCAAGAGGGGTGGCGTGCCGTCGCAACGTCTACCGCTTGAATGCCCCGGTGCGAGAGCACAAAAGTGGTCACCTGATCTGACCTCCGGCTGTAGTAGGCTTTGGGCCTGCCCTGCATGAAGGGAGTCCTGCAGCTGTGACGTATGTTATAGCTCTTCCCTGCGTAGACGTAAAGGATCGGGCCTGTATCGAAGAATGCCCGGTCGACTGCATCTACGAGGGTGACCGGATGCTCTACATCCACCCGGATGAGTGCGTTGATTGCAATGCCTGTGTGCCCGTGTGTCCGGTCGAGGCGATTTACTACGAAGATGATGTGCCGGTGCAGTGGGCCGACTATTACAAGGCCAATGTCGAGTTCTTCGACGACATCGGCTCCCCCGGAGGGGCCGCCAAGATGGGCACATTTGCCAAGGATCACCCCCTGATCGCCGCACTGCCGCCGCAGACGATCGTCTAAATTATCCCTAATCGAACGTGCGGGAGCGCGGCGGTGGGGGGACCTCCTTCACAGCGATAACATCGCCGAGGAGGACGGTGACCGGCCCGCACCTAGTCTCGGTAACGCATTGCATATCGTCAATCTCGCGCAGGTAGCCGAGCGCATCGATGAAGCCGCCCTCGATGCGCGAACGAACGACGAACCGGGTGCCGGCCGGAAAGTCGACGAGTAAGTTCACTAGGCCACCGGTTTGTGATCCTTACGGAAAATGCCGTACAAGTATTCCCCCACCGCGTCACGCGGGATCAGGGTCGTAGGCGCGGCTCGCGCCGGCGGTGAAAACCCTTTTCGGCCAGGCACGCCTTGGTCGATTGTGGTGTTCATCGTGGCAGAGACCGAAATTCCCCAGGGGACCCTCTACAGAAACCCCGAACTGCGGACGCTGATCCGGCAACACCGACCCCGTGGTGCTCAACGCAGCAGCACAACACATTGCCGAGCAGAGAAAGAAGGATGACGGGATCAAGCACTCAGCGCGCCTTGCTTCGTTGGAGACGGCGGCCTTCGCTCAAGGATCATGACCAACGCTTCTGGCTGCAGAAGCAGACAGAGCAGATAAATACCTGCCGGTTGGAGCAGGTATTGTGTAGCGCGTTTTTCTGGTCGTCTATAATGGGGCTGTGGCTGACTGGACCTTTCTTACTAATCACACGCACGTGCTGATGTGCGTTGCGAACGACCCCGGGATGCGTTTTCGCGACATCGCGGTAGCGGTGGGTATTACCGAACGTGCCGCCCAGCGCATCGTGGCCGAACTTGTCGCAGCCGGTTATCTAAAGCGTCAACGCGATGGGCGGCGTAATCGTTATCAGCTCTACCCGGAATTGCCACTACGACACCCCTTGGAAAGCCACCACCAAATTGGCGAGCTTCTTGAAGTGCTCGAAGCCAACCCACATTCCGGGGTACCAACCCACCATCACATCGGCTAGTTAAGCGGGGCCCGGATATGAACGGTGTCTGGCCCAACGCGACCACTATTAGTGAAACGGTCAAGCAGTGGTTTCGTGGTTCTCTCCGACTCGTACACCCCGTCCCTGTGGTAGCCGCCGGCCGCCCCTGGAAGTTCACGATGTTCGAATACTCCATCACGCTAGACCTCGCTACTGCCTCACCCGGGAAGGGAAGTAAATCGTCATAGTCACCGAAACCGGCGGTTCGGACGCACCCTCCGTCTATTCCGGCGAGCGAATTTCCCTCCTCACCCAGCACGGCAAGGAACGCGTGATTGCGCCTGAGCTGGGGCGCGCGCTCGACTGCAGGGTCGAACACATTGTAGGTTACGACACGGACTCGCTCGGTACTTTTACCCGCGACGTCTCCCGCATTGGGACACAGCTCGAGGCCGCACGCAACAAAGCGCGCATAGGCATCGAATTGTCGGGGTTGCCGCTGGGTCTCGCCAGTGAAGGTTCGTTTGGCCACGACCCGTATGTTGGGTTGTTCTCCTGGAACGTCGAACTCCTAGTCTTGATCGACGGCGAGCGCGATCTGGAGGTGGTCGGCATCGCCCAGGGCAATACAAATTTTTCCCATCTTCTGGCGGCGGACTGGGCAACAGCCGAAGCTTTTGCCCGTCAATCAAGATTCCCCGAGCATCATCTGGTGCTACGCCCGGAAGGCGAGCATGACCCGCGCATCCGCAAAGGAATCGCCACCTGGCTGGAGCTGGAAGTCACTTTCACCCGGATGCTGGAGCAATCCGCAAACACTATGGTGCTTCTCGAGACCGACATGCGCGCCCACACCAATCCGACACGCATGGAAAATATCCGCCTCGCCGCCAAAGACCTCGCACAGAAGTTACGCTCCCTATGTCCAGCCTGCGGCACCCCAGGATTCTGGAAGACAGAACGGGTAGAAGGACTGCCGTGCAGAGCCTGCGGCGCCCCCACGGGCGAGACCCGCGCGGAAATCCATGGATGTCTCAGATGCATACATCGTATTACCAACGACCTGACAGGCCTTCAATACGCCGACCCGGGTTGTTGTGAGTGTTGCAACCCTTGACCCTGCCTCGACCCTCGACGTGCTTTCCCGGAATCGTCGCGGAAACCCGTGCCTCGCCTTCCTCGGCCATCGCTTCTTCCCCGTCGGCCTGCACGTCCGCGAACGTATCCACCGCTGCGCTGGGTTCGGTGCTTGCGTGGTCGGTGATGATAGTTCAACGTCACAGAGCGTGTAGCCTCATCGCGCCATGCAATCTTCATCCCGACGAGTGTAGGCCAATCCCGGAAATGGGTGTCGGGCCGCTGGCAGCCTCGGTCTTCACGCACTAACTCCAGAACCTTCTGACCGCCACCGATCAGCTGTATCTGCTTCCTGCTATCGCTCGGGCTTTCTGGTCAGAGGCGGAGTGGATGTTGGTGCTATTCGTCGTGGTTCTCCCGCTGCTTCAAATGCAGCGGCGAGACGGAGTAGATCGGCGTCGCTGTATGCAGGGCCAGCAAAGGTGAGTCCGATGGGCATCTGCATGTCCGCCGTGATGCCCATCGGTACTGTGACTGTGGGTATACCGAGGTGGCGGGGGACGAGGTTGCCGTTGGAGACCCACACGCCGTTGCGCCAAGCGATGTCTGCTGATGCGCTGTTGGTGTCGCTGTCGGCTGGCCCGATGTCCGCCGCTGCTGGGAAGATCACGGCGTCGAGTCCGTGGTTCTTCATCCATTCCTCGAGGTCGAGTCGTCGTGTTTCGTTTAGGCCGCGGAGGCCTTCCTCGAGGTGGGGAATGTCAGTCACCTCCGGTGCTCCATGCTGGCGGATACGCGCGGGGTATTCAGCGATGTCATCGCTAAACCCGCTATAGCGATCTGGGAGTGCTTGACTGTTGATGGGGAAAATCTGGTGTTCGTCGACGTCGGTCAGTGAGTCGAGCTTGGAGTCTCCGTTGACTCTGAGGAAGTCATGCCAAGCCCACGCTGAGAGGTCGACAATTTCGCTGCGCAAATACTCGTTGCTGACGAGGCCCCTTGTTCTGATCGTTGGTGCGCCTGGCCGATCTCCTTCGTAGTTGGAGACGACGGGAAAGTCGACTTCGATGACTTCCGCGCCAGCGCTTTCAAGGGCGGCTCGTGCCGCGGTCCACAGATCGAGGATAGAGGCGCGGGTGATGATGCGCTGTCCGGTTGGGCCGCCGATACCCGGTAAGGGTGCGGCGCCAGCGTCCTGGTCCTGGTTGATGTACATGCGGGGCACGCCGAAGCGCTTCCCAGCGAGGTATTGGTGCGCTTCATCCGGATTGCGTGGGGCCAGGGACATGTACGAGCTTGGGCGGAGCGTCGACGCTGGCGGGATGGGAATCCAGGGTTGCACGCGCCAGAAGTCCCCACGAGTATCTGTGTCATCAGCGACGATAACGTCGAGGACTTCCAGCATGTCCGCCATACTGCGGGTGTGGGGAACGACGACGTCCATGGTAGGAACGAGTGGCCAATTGCCGCGGACTGAGATGATGCCCCAGGACGGCGTGTACGCGCATAGGCCATTGTTGGACGCCGGTGCGCGGCCTGATGACCAGGTTTCCTCGGCGACTCCGAAGGCGGCGAAGCTCGCCGCTGTTGCCGTTCCGGAGCCGTTGGATGATCCGGAGGCGAAGGCAGCGGTGAGGTAGTCGGCGTTGTAGGGGCTTTCTGCACGCCCGTACACGCCACGTTGCATTCCGCCGTTAGCCATGGGTGGCATATTGGTGAGACCGATGAGTACCGCGCCACCAGCGCGGAGGCGTTCGATGGTGAAGGCGTCCTGGTGCGCGATGAGGTCCTTGAAGGCAGGGGAACCGGCGGCGACGGTGAGTCCTTTGACCTTATAACTGTCCTTGGCCGTATAGGGAATTCCATCTAGGGGTCCCAGAATCCCGCCTTGGGCCCGGCGTGTATCGGAGGCGCGCGCCTCACCGAGGGCGGAGGGATTCATGACGACGACGGAGTTCAGACATATTCCATCGTGGTCGTACGCCGCGATGCGTTCCAGATATGCGACAACGAGGTCCTCGCTGGTGGTCCTACCGGTGATGAGAGCGTCCCGGAGGTCATGGATGGTCGCTTCGACGACATCGAACGGCATCAGTGCACCGTGCTTCCGGGGCGAGGAGCAGGCTGCTGCTGGGTAATGCAGTGGATCCCACCGCCGAAGGCGAAGATGTGTCGGGCGTCGACGAGCTCGATGGTCCTGCCCGGGTACGCTTCGGCGAGGATGTTGGCTGCGACGGCGTCGTTCGGATCGTCGAACGCGCAGACGACGACGACGTCATTGGCCACGTAATGGTTGATGTAGGACCAGTCAACGAAATCATCACCCTCACGAATTGTCGTGGGTGCCGGGACGTCGACGATGACGAGCTGGTTCCCGTCGGCGTCTACTGCTGACTCGAGCGTGGACCTCAGAAGACGGGTCACGTCGTAGTCCGGGTGGTCCGGATTGTCCTGGCGGTGCAACAGGACAGTTCCGGCTGCGGTGAAGGCGGCGACGATGTCGACGTGGCCGCGGGTGCCGAACTCTGTGTAGTCGCGGGTAAGACCGCGAGGGAGCCAGATCGCCGTCCGGGTACCAAGGCGGGCGTGAATCTCGGCTTCCACCGTCTCTTTGGTTACAGCAGGATTCCGGCCAGGATCGAGCTGCACGGTTTCGGTCAGCAGGACGGCGCCCCTGCCATCGACATGGAAGCCACCACCTTCGTTGACAAGAAAGCTGCGCGTAACCGGAATTTCAGCGAGGTCGGCGACCTTTTGGCCTACTTTTTCGTCCTTGCCCCATTCGGCCCAGTCCTGCGCGCCCCATCCATTGAAGATCCAGTCCACCGCTTCGACGGATCCGTCCCGACGGTGAGTAAAGGTGGGGCCTGAATCGCGAAGCCATGCGTCGTCGAGGGGAACCGACTCAACGGTAATTCTTGGGCCCAGCATTTCCTGCGCACCTGCGGCGTCAGCGGGGTCGGCCAAGACAGTGACCGGTTCATACCGGGCGATGATCTGGGCGACCTTGATCCATGCCTGCCGGGCATAAATGAGGGTGTTGCTGCCGGGAGACCCAAAGGTGTCATTCGAGGGCGGGTAGGCCATCCACGTGCGATCGTGAGTTGCCCATTCAGCGGGCATCTTGGCGCCGTCCGAGGCTTCGATGATAGGGACGACCTCATCTCGAGGGACTGACTGATATGTGGTTTTTGCGGAGGTCACAATGTTCTACCTTTCACGTTGTCTGAGATATGCGCGCGGAGTACATCCTCCGCTGGGTCTAGTCGGTTTCCCGTCCTGAGCAGTATTCGCACCGGGAAGCGCAAATTCATTTTTCGGAATGCTCTGTTCTTTCGTTGTGGAGGCTGGTCGAGTTGGACTGAGTACGCTCGCGCGGATAGCTGTCATCAGGTGAAGCCCTTCCTCCTGGCAAGCGCCGACAGCGGCCGGATACACCGGCAGCTCGCGATGTTATTCCGGGATGACGAGGGCCGAGGAGTCCTCGGTGAGGGTTTGGCCCTTGAAGAACTCCGGCGTACGGGCGCGGATGATGAGCATCACGAGGACTCCAGCGAGCAGGATGCCGATGCCGATGACGAAGACGAGTCCCACGCCTAACACTTCCGAGCCGCTGCCGAAGGCGGGGTCCCAGCTGTCGATTGCGGTCTGTAGGAAAACGACGAAGAGACCCAGGCCGCCGAGAAGTGGCGCCAGGAACCGGAAGAGGACGTTCCGTGTGCTGGTAAACAAGGTCCCGCGGAAGTACCAGACGCAGGCGAGGGCGGTAAGGCCGTAGTAGAAGCAGATCATCAGGCCGAGTGCCTGGATAGTGTCGTTGAGGACGTTTTCACTAATGAGGCGCATGAGAACGTAGAAGCTGGCGGAGAGGACGCCGGCGAACAGGGTTGCGTAGATCGGGGAGTTGGTGCGGGGGTTCACAGACGCGAATTTGGTCGGCAGAGCCTTGTAATAGCCCATCGCCAGCAAGGTTCGGGCAGGCGAGACGAAGGTCGACTGCAGTGAAGCGCCGCAACTCGAGAGGACCGCTAGCGAGAGAAGGATCGCGAAAGGTCCCATGATGGGGGCGGCGAGGGATGTGAAAACGTTCTCGGAGTTCTCGGGATTGTTTAGGCCGATGCCGGTGTCGCCGGTCCCTGCAAACATAATGGTAGCGATGGAGCCGAGCAGGTAGATAGCAAGGATCACTGCTGCAGCGGTTGTCGCGGCGAGGCCTGAGGTTCGGCGCCCGTTGGTAGCTTCCTCACTGACGGTCAGACACACGTCCCAGCCCCAGAAGGCAAAGATGGACAGGGACAGGCCCGCCGCGAAGGCGGAGAAGCTTTCGATGCCGAAGGGGTTGAACCATTCCCAGCTGAAGGCCAGTCCCGAGGCATTGCCTGCGGCCATCCGCCCAAATGCCTGGACGGTGTAAAGACCAAGAACGAACAGCTGGAAGCCGACCAGAATGTACTGAACGGTCTTCGTCGTGCGGATACCCCTGCAGGAGACCCAGACGGCAGCGGCCATGAAGACCAAGCAGGTGACGATGTTGATCACGGTGTTCGTTGTGAGATCGGCGATGGCATCATTGCCCGTGACCTGGCTGAGGAAAAGGTAGAAGAAGTCGACGGCTACCCCTGCGAGGTTGGACAAGACGATGATGTTCGCGGCCAGGAGGCCCCATCCGCCCATCCACCCGATGAACGGACCAAAGGCCTTCGTGACCCAGGTGAAGGTAGTCCCGCTATCGGGGACGTCTGCGTTGAGTTCCTTGTAAGCCAGAGCGACGAGGAACATGGGGATGAAGCCGACGATAAAGATCGCGGGGAGGTACACACCGATTTCGGCGACAGTCAGACCGAGGGTGCTTGTGAGGACGTAGGCCGGGGCGATAGTCGAGATGCCGATGATGACGATGGCAAGGAGGCCAAGCTGACCTCGGGCCAGTCCCTTGGGCGACAGGGCCGGGCCATCCTGGGACATGCGTGTGGCACTGGTGGCTCTGCTGACTGATTTGTGCATGGGGTCGCCTGTTCGTGCTTGGGGTGGGCGTCGTCTTTGACGGCCCACCGTGCGGATTTAGGTAGCGGAATGCGGTGCTGTGTGAATGCGGGGAGATCCACGCGATAGAAATCGATTTCCAGGACTGTGGAACCTGAGGTGGTGTGCTCTCTCCCCGCCAAAGGCGCGCTGGTCGCTGCTGACGGGGATGCTGATAAGTCAGTTTGGTGCGCTGACCTTCTGTGACTGAAGTGCCTTTACGATGTGGTTAGCGGTCTGCTGGCCCATACGGATGGCACCGTCAACATGTTGGTATCCCTCCGCAGCAAGGTCGGAACTAGCCCAATAGATCGGACCGACAGGCGTTAGCTGGTGTCGTGCGTAGCGGTGCAGGCCGCCAAGATCGTAGCTGGCTGCGTACGCGCCCCGGGTCCATTCCTCGGAGGCCCAGTCCGACTCGTAGTAGACCTCCGGGCTCAGCGCCTGAGGGCCGAAGAACTCGGCGATGGATTCGAGGATGCAACGGCGTCGCTCCTCTGGTTCGAGGTCGAACATGGCGTCTGCCTTCTCATCCGAAATAAACCCGACGAGCGTCCCACGGGGATCGTTGTGGTTCGTGTTGTCGTAGACCTCCTGCACGATCGAGCCGGCGCTAAACCCGGTTCCGTTCAGGCCGTGATCGCGCCAGAAGGGGGTTGGGTAGACGGCGTGGACTTTGATGACTAGGCCCAAGGATTGGTGCTGGTGCATTTGGTGCTGGCGACGTGGGAGCGGGGGCTCGTACGAGATCCGTGAGTAGAGGTTCGGAGGGACAGCGACGATGGCATACCGGGCGGTTACGGTGACTCCGTTGGCGATCGCCTGTACCTGCGTGGTGCCGTCCGGCGTTGGTGGGTAGCGCAGGGTGAGAACAGGGCTGTTCAGGATGACGGAGTCCCCGAGGTCGGCGGCCATCAGCTCGGAAACAGACTGCATTCCACCAATGACGCGCTTATCGAGAATGAAGTCTTCATCGACGAGATGGGAGAACGATCCTGCGGAAGAAGCCATGAGGACAGCCTGCAAGGCTGAAAAGGCGTGGGCGGGCTTGGTAAGCATGCCGCCGGCGATGAACAGGCCGATGTTGTTGCAGGCCTCCTCATCCTTGGACTGTTCGCGGAGCCAATGGTGGAACGAGATGGTGTCCAATTCGCTTGCCTGTGAGTGGTCCCAAGGAGCCGCCGGATCCATCCGGCTGGCCAGTTCATCGAGGAATTCAATCAGTCGCGCCATCTCGGACTGCGTTTCCGGTAGTGCGGGGAACATGTCGCCGGTGTAGCGGGTAACCTCGCCTCGCGAGCCGATGTAAATCGATTCACCCTCGCGGTAGCGCGGATATGTCTGCAGGCCAAGCTCATCAAGGAGCGCGATCAGGGCGGTCTGATCGGGGGACACCCACTGCCCGCCCACCTCCAGCATGGCCCCTTCGATGATGTCGGTATGCGTTCTGCCGCCAACCCGGTCGCGGGCCTCGAGCACGGTCACCGTGTGTCCCGCCCTCTGAAGTTGACGGGCTGCCATGAGACCGCAAGGACCAGCCCCGACGATGACAACATCACTGTCGATAGTCAGCATGATGACCTTTCAAAGATGACCGACGCCACAAAATGAATGGCGTTCATTAATTTTGAACCACTGTAGAGGACGTGGCAGATGCTGCACAACCCATGGCCCCCAACTCAGCGAGGAAACCATCGAATAGCCATCAACGCAGGGCTGGGCGGCCAACTAGTCGCGTACCGACCCGCGAGCTCATCACGCGGGCCACCCTTGAGTTGCTGGAGTCTGCGGGCTACGACCAATTCACGATGGTGACTCACGCTCGAGGTCGCCCCATCTGCCCTATACAACCACTGCGGAGCCAGGAAAAAGGTGCTTCCTTGGGTGCAGGACAACCTGATGGGGCTCGTGGATGCCAGTGCTTTCGGTCGCGGCGCATGGGGCAAAGGGCTTCGTAAGCGGCGTGGTCCTCCTCTGACGTTTTTGCTCTCCACACGCCGGTGACAGCAGTCATGCCTGTCAGGGATGCGCCGGACACGCTCCAGATGTATGAGCAGGATTGGGTGCGGCTTGATTGCAGGTGGCTGAGGAGGGCTTGCTCACGATTTTCGACCTTGGCCTCGGCGGTGAGCACCAACCGAGCGGCGAACGCGGGCCACGGGCAAGCTCACGAGATTCAAATTTCGGTCCTGTCAGGCGGATGGGCGCCCATCTCTGACTCGGCGCGTCAGTGGTAGTGGTCCTGGAAAGACAGGGCTATTACAACCTTTGATATCGCTTTGCTTCATGAGTGCGGTTCGAGCCTACAGACGCTGAAGAACGCGCACGATGTGCTCGCCAGGGGCAGGGACCGGGTTCATGAAAAGGCTGGCAGATGATCTGCGAGCCGAGTTCCACAATATGACAGGATTGTCGCGCTCAGCGCTACTGATTGATCAGATGATGTTCGCTCAGACGCACATTGTCGGGCCGAGGGACGAACCACGGTTCGAGGTCCTCGGCCGACATGGGGCGGGTATAGAAGTAGCCCTGGGCAAGGTCGCAGCCTAGTGCCATTAGCGTGTGAAGCTGGTCCGGTGTTTCAACCCCTTCGGCGACGGCGATCAGGTTTGTGGCTTGTGCGAGCTGGATGCAGGAAGCTACTATTGCGCGGTCCTTGCTGTCGGTAGTGAGTCCTGCGATGAAGGATCGGTCGATTTTCAGCTCGTGGATCGGGAAACGCTTGAGATAGGTAAGGCTGGAATGGCCGGTGCCGAAATCGTCGATTGACAGACGCACGCCCAGTGAATTGAGGATTTGAAGGGTCCGCAACGCCGCAACGGGATCTTCGGTGAGTGCCGTTTCTGTGATCTCCAATGTGAGGAGTCCTGGATCCACGTTATGGCAGAAGAGCGTCTCCGTGACCATTTCCTCCAGACGAGGATCGTTGAGCTGGATGGCCGAGATATTAATTGACATTCGAACCGGCGGCCGGTCCGGCGCTGACCGGTGCCACTCAGCCTGCTGTGCAACAGCTGCATCGATAACCCAGGCACCAAGCGGCAGGATCAGTCCTGATTCTTCAGCAAAGTCGATGAAGGCTGCCGGTGCCAGCAGGCCCCTGTCGGGGTGATCCCAGCGCACGAGAGCCTCGAATCCGTTCATCTGGCCGCTGCTAAGGTCAATCTGAGGCTGGTAGAAAAGGCGAAACTCCCTATCCTCGATGGCCCGGCGCAGTTCGCCACGTCGGTTGAATTCTCCGTCGTCGGGATCGTCGTACTCCACTTCACATCGGTTGCGGCCGCGCTTCTTTGCCTGGTGGAGGGCTGCAGCCGCCCTGCCGACAAGCCGGTCAGGGGTCTCGTTTTCGCTGACCATCGCTACGCCAATACTGACGGTGATTTCAATCGTGGAATTACCAACAACCATCGGAGCGCTGAGCACTGAGAGCAGTTCCGTAGCCGACGATTGTGCCTCGGCTGCACTGGCAAAATCATCCACAACAGCGAATTCGACCCCGGACAAGCGAGCGACGACGGCGGCGGGCCGCACTGCTGCACCGAGCCTCTGTGCCACGATGCTGAGAGTCTCGTCTCCGGCAGCAATCCCCAGGCCCACATTGATAGACCTGAAGTGGTCCAGGTCCAGAATCAGGATCCCTCGGTTCCGCTTCCACGCAGCTCTCTCCGCAAGGAGAACCCGAAGTTCCGCGATAAACCCAGCCCTATTGAACAGGCCCGTGAGCGAGTCATGGGTCATCAGATGGTCAAAGCTTGCGCGTGCCGTTTCAGGATCGGCCGCCTGCTCAATGGCATAGCGACGAACTTCCGCCAGCGCATGCTCATAAGACGAATAGCTGGGGTCGGCCACCGGATCAGGATGAATCCGCGCGGCAGGTACTTCGTTTACTGATTCGTTCGACACTGGATCGAGCATTGAGGCGATTCGCTTTCCTGGTGTTGCGAGAGAAATTCTAGGTTCCCAAGGACCGGGGTACACAGGCCACCAGGATGCTGAGGTCCAGGGCCATACTGCCACCAGCCGCTAGGCGGATTCGGGTGCGAGTCTATGGGCCAGCTGAATGGAGCCGGTCGACGGCCGTAGAACAAAACCATGCGTGGTAACTTTCGATAGAAGCGGTGGAAGAAAACACGGCCTGTGTCGAAGCGTCCGATTTGCCAGATAATCGTTATTCTTCACAATTTCCGATCCCATTTTTATGCTAAACCCGATACTGATACAAAGCCGCCTTACTGAGACGATCTTGCGGTAATCCTGCGCGGCAACCGCTCCTCCCCCAACTCTCCGCAACCCCGCTGAGGGTTGAGATACAGCCGATATAGGTACTAATAAGTCGGCGAAGCTAACTATTCGACGAGGGTGTGGGGGCATTCAGCTTTCGTTCCAACTCAGCGATGACGGCTTCAAGCCCGAGGGCAAAGGCATCATCCTGCCGGTGGGAATTTTCACGAGCGGCCAAGGCCCGCCACAAAGCCGGGTGGTTTTGTTCTGATGGTTCCCAGGGCGGTTCGGGTGAAGCTGCATCAATCGCAGAACCAAGAACCAACAGATCGACAAGGGATAAGGCGTCCAGGAGAAGCCCCTTCGGGAATCCAGCTGATTCGAGAATCTGGGCAAGAGTTTCGTAGATTTCCAGGGTTGGCGCATCGTCAACAGATTCGCCCACGAGAGCTGGAATGACCATCGGGTGGAGTCCCATTGCATGGCGATAGCTGATCGCCCAATGGCGGGTCTGTTCTTGCCAACTGCCTTCGCCGCGGGGGAAGTCCCCCCGGTCATGGGCGTCCTGGCTAATGAGGGCGCGAATGCCTTCAATGATTTCAGCCCTTCCTCCCTTCACATGGTGGTACAGGGAGGAAGGACTGACTCCTAGCCGCTTGGCCAACTGGGGAATAGAGAATTCCTGTTTTTCATCGAACCGCTCCAGGGCCGCCCGAAAGATCTTCCCCGGGGTAAGGATGAGGGTGCTTGGCCTGGCCATCGGGTTCCTTTGTGGTTGGAGAGCGGCTAGAACACTATGACACTACGTGCCCGCTCCCCCCGCCGCATCGCGTCAAATGCTTCATTGACGTCGTCAAGGCTTATGCGGTCTGAGATCAACTCGTCCACCGGAAGCTTTCCCGCTAAGTACAGCTCGGCCAACCGTGGGAAATCCCGTCCCGGGACAGTTGACCCATAATTGGATCCGACGATCCTGATTCCGCCTTCAGCCAGGGCTAACCCATCAAAATTGATGGTCTCGTCTGCGGGAGGCAGGCCAACCAGGACCGCAGTGCCTCCACGAACTAGCAGTCCGGGCAGCGATTCGATCGTTTCCTTCCGGCCGATCGCTTCGAAGGCATAGTCAGCTCCCCCGCCAGTGATCTCACGGATCGTTTGCTCGGTCGTCGGTCCCGCGGTCACCGTGTGGGTGGCCCCGAAGCGTTTCGCGATAGCGAGCTTTTCCTCGCTCAGATCAACGGCAATGATCGGGGTAGCTCCGACCAGGTTCAGTCCCATAATGATGGACAAACCCACCCCGCCGGTTCCAACGACGACGGCTGACTGACCAGCAGCTACCATCGCATCGTTTACTACGGCCCCCACCCCAGTGGATACGGAACACCCCAGTAATGAGGCAACTTCAAAGGGCACCTCTGAAGGGATCTTAACTGCAGCCGATTCGGGAACCACCGCGTACTCGCTCATTGACCCGACCGCCAGGTATGGAAACACTGGGGCACCGTTCTCTGACAGTGGCGTACTCCCGTCCGGCAACACGCATTCCTCCGAGCGACTACCTGTGCAGACGAAGGCCCGTCCCGAGAGACAGGCGGTACAACGCCGGCACGGGTAGAACCAGCTGAGCACTACATGATCTCCAACAGCCACGTCCTGGACGCCCTCGCCGATAGCCTCGATAACACCCGCGCCTTCATGGCCCATCACGGTAGGGGACGGCATCTCCCATTCGCCGTCAAGGACGTGCCTGTCCGAACCGCAGACGCCCGACGCGCCGAGTCGTACGAGCACCGTCCCGGGTCCGGGCTCTGCCACGTCAACCTGGATGATCTCCAGGGCTGATCCATTGCCTCGGTGCACCGCGGCACGCGACCTGATGCTCATGAGGGAGACCTCTTCGCAACGCTGGGTTCCGCCAGGTCGTAGCCGCCCATTCCACGGCGTTTGTAGAGCACGACAGCCAGTATCCAGTACACGATCCCGCCGACCACAGCGGCCGGCAAAGAGGCGGAGATGACGTTGAAGGCGGGTTGGGTCTCGAGGGTGACTGGGTTGTAAATCCACAGGTAGAACACGGCGCCTGCGATCACGGCTGCGATCCCTGCCCAATTGACCCCTCCGGGCAGATGGTAGGCGCTCTTCGCGCCGGGGGCATAAAGCTCGGACAAGTCGACGTGTTGCTTCCGCAAGATGAAGTAGTCAACAATAATTGCACCACACATCGACGCGAGGAATGCCCCACTCAGCGTGACAAACAAGACGAATCGTTCATACATGAACTGCGGGAAAAACGCCAGCAACGCAGGCAGGACGAAGAAGCCAGCACACAGCCATTTCCAGTGCAAGCCGGTGAGCAACTGACCGCTGGACTGCCTGAGGGCCAGCACCGTTGAGTAGACGATTGAGGACATGCTGGTGATGTTGGCGAAACAGATAAAGAGGAGGATGAACGCACCAAGAAGCGGCCCCCCGAAGGGGATCATCCACACAGTGGGATCCGAGTCACCCAAAGTCAGAGCCGCACCCATTCCAACAATCTGCGCCAGCAGGGTGGCGATGAGCAACCCGCCGTAGGCAGGCCATATGGCAGCCTTGGGCGACTTGGTCATCCGGGCAAGCGAGCCCATCACCGGATACCACGAAACGCCGACCGCAACGTTGAACTCAACGGCGATCATAAAGTTGAGCTGGGGGTCATCGAACGGCGCGAGAGGTGCCGCTTCCAGCAGCGCCACCCAAGAGGTGTTGAGAACCAGAAAGACCATCAACAGTGCGGTAATGATCAAAAGCCCGGGAGCAATGAACTTATTCAGACGGCCAATCGTGATGGGCCCACGGGAGAGGATGTACCAGGCGACGGCGAGCGCCACGAGCGCTCCCAGAATCACCATTAGGCCGTACTCATCGAACTCGATACCGGTAGCTACGCTTGCTACCTGGGTTGTAGCCCGGCCAACCATGATGCCCAGCAGGGACGACCATCCCATCTCAGTGATCAGGACAACGGTAAAGACCAGCGCTCCAACACCGACCACTCCGAAGACCGGCCGAAGAATGGTGTACTGCTCCACTCCGTACCGTTGGCTGGCCACAGTGCTCGCGAGCACCATAAAACATAAGCCCACCGCGTTGCCGATGATCATCGCGGCAATACCCTGTTGAAAACCAACAAACGATGCGGTTGCTCCGCCCACGAGGAACGCCCACGTTGCAATTGCGAGGGCCACATTCACCCAGCTAAAGTCCAAGGCGGTCCATACTCGCTCAGATTTAAGCAGGGGAAGGGACCCGAAAGTATTGGCGTTCTCTACTTCCTCAGCAGCAGTGCTCTTCGATCTATTCACAGAACCATCACCAGCACTCCGAGCAGGCTGATCACTACAGTGGCGCCCACATACACGGCCAGGTCCTTATGGCTGAGCGCACGTCGCGCCGGGTCAGCGGCTTCGTCTGTACGAATTTCCTCGATGCGACGGTGCAATTCCTGTTGCACCCGGGTGGAATCTCTGACCATGACGGCCTCCTCAGCAAATAATCGAATATCTTTCGGTTTCAAGGATCATAAGAGCCCCTAAGCTGAGACGTTGTCAATAGAATTGGTGAAAGCTACCAAAATGTGAAGGAGTTACCGTGGCTCGGATCGGCGTCTGGCAGGCTACCGGAAAGGTAGCCAAGACTGAAGAGAATCTGGCTCGTTTGGATCAGATGGCAGCTCACGCAGCCCGTGAGGGGATCGACGTCGTCGTCACACCTGAGCTATTCGCGACCGGTTACGCGCCAGCGCGGATGTACACCTCAGACGGCAGGGACGTTCGCGGGCAACTGGCCGACATTGCGCGACGCCGTCACATTGCAATCGTCGGGTCCAGCGTCGATAACGTGGACGGTCAGCGGTATATCAGTGCGTCGTTTTTTGACCCCGAAGGTTCCGAGTTGACCCGCTACCGGAAATCCCACCTGTTCGGGCCGGAAGAGAAATCAGTTTTCCGTTCGGGTGCTGACTCGCCTCGGGTGTTCACCTACGCTGGCCTGCGCTTGGCGCTGGGAATCTGCTACGACGTCGAATTTCCAGAGTTTGTCAGAGCCGCAGCGCGAGCCGGTGCTGACGCGTTACTCGTCCCTACCGCGGTCCCGTTCACGGGCAACGTTGACGGGTTGCCTGCAGACCGGACGTACAACGCGGAACGCATTTCCACCATCATGGTTCCCTCCCGCGCCATGGAGAACGGCATCTTCGTTGCGTACGCCAACCACGCCCCGCCCCACTTCACTGGTTTGAGCTGCATCGCTGGCCCGCACGGAAATGTGTTGGCGGAGGCTCACCGCGACGAAGGACTGATCGTGGCAGAAGTCGACGCAGAGGAAGTGCAACGTGCACGCCGCATCAACACGTACTTCGATGACGTGAGGGACGAGTACCCAGCCTAGGTCGTTTCCTCGGCATTTTTCAGGCCCCACCCCCTGCGCCGAAGGGTTAGCTCCGGCGGGTTGGAGCGCCTCTAAGTCGCCCGATCTAACTGTTCGGCGGAGGGTGTTCGGCGGAGGGGGGGCTAGGGCTTCGCCTTGGCGGCCGCCTTCGCCGCACGCTTGGTCTCGCGCACCTTGGTCAGCGACTCCGGGTCTACGATGTCAGCGACGGATCGGAAACTGCCCTTTTCACCGTAAGCCCCGGCGCTCTTTCGCCAGCCGTCGCCGTCGTACCCGTATTGCTTGCCAAGCAGAGCGAGGAAGATCCTGGCCTTCTGTTCGCCAAACCCTGGCAGCGCCTTCAGCCGCTTGAACACTTCAGCACCGTTGGGGGTGTCCCGGGTCCAGATCTGGGAGGCGTCGCCCTCCCAGTCCTCAAGCAGGGTGGCACACAGGACCTGGATGCGCGCGGCCATGCTCCCCGGATAGCGGTGCACGGCGGGCGGGGTCCGACACAGCTCCGCGAACGCATCCGGATCCTGCCCCGCGATCGTCGCAGCATCAAACATCCCGAGCCGGTCCTTGATCTTCGATGGCCCGATGAACGCGGTCTCCATCGCCACCTGCTGATCCAGCAGCATCCCGATCAGCAGAGCGAGCGGATCCTCGGACAGCAGCCGGTCGGCGGCGGGATCATCGGTGATATTCAGGTGCGCAGTCATAACCCCGAGTTTAACGCGAGAACCCCCGGCGGGAGTAGCTCCAGCCGGGGGTTCATCACCACTAAGCGCTAGTTCAGCGTTGAGGTGTCAATGACGAAACGGTAGCGGACATCGGAGGCGAGGACGCGCTTGTACGCTTCGTTGATCTTGTCGGCGGAGATGACCTCCACCTCGGCACCCAGGTGGTGCTCGGCGCAGAAGTCGAGCATTTCCTGGGTTTCGCGGATGCCGCCGATCAGGGAGCCGGCAAACGAACGACGGCCACCGATCAGGGCAAAGGCGTTGACGGGCAGCGGCTCGGCCGGCGCTCCAACGTTGACGAGCGCGCCGTCAAGGTCCAGCAGGCCCAGGTAGTCACTGATGGGGAGGGTGGCGCTCACCGTGTTGATGATCAGGTCGAAGGATCCCGCGAGCTCGGAGAAGGTGTTCTCGTCACTGGTGGCGTAGTAGTGCTTGGCCCCCAGGCGCAGTCCGTCTTCCTGCTTCTTCAGCGACTGTGAAAGCACAGTAACCTCGGCGCCCATCGCTGCGGCCAGCTTCACGGCCATGTGGCCGAGTCCGCCCAGTCCGACGACGGCGACCTTCTTGCCGGGTCCGGCACCCCAGTGCTTCAGGGGCGAGAAGGTGGTGATACCGGCGCACAGGAGGGGTGCTGCGACGTCGAGGTCGATGCCCTCGGGAATTCGGATCACGAAGTCTTCGGTGACGACGATGTGGGTGGAGTAGCCACCCTGGGTGATTGAACCATCGCGGTCCGTGGCGCCGTAGGTTCCTGTGTTGCCCTTGAGGCAGTACTGCTCCTCGCCGGCTTCACAGTTCTTGCACTCGCCGCAGGAGTTGACCATGCAGCCGACGCCCACGCGGTCGCCGACCGAGTGCTTGGTGACGTTGGAGCCGACCTCGGTGACTATCCCGGCGATTTCGTGGCCTGGTGCCAGCGGGTAGCTCTGGGGTCCCCAATCGCCGCGGACGGTGTGGATGTCGGAGTGGCAGATTCCTGCGAACTTGATGTCGATCATTACATCATCGGGGCCGACGTCGCGGCGCTCGATGGTGGTGGCGATCAGGTCTTCCGACGCGGATGGCGCTGCATAAGCGTTGACGGTCGTAGGCATAGCTAAACTCCTGCAGATTGGGTTGCTGGAAAATTTTGGTTCCCCTGTCCCAACGTCAGCGGCCGACGATGTATTCCTCCCCCGGTCTGGAAAGTTGTCAGGGCAACCGTGATGGTCGTCGGATTGTGGCCTCCCCGGCACGCTCCGGTTCCAGGGGAACGGGGCTGATCAGGACCGCCGATCCACGGTGCAGCGTCCCATCCGACAGCGGCTGGCAGCGCACTCCCCCTCGGCCGCGCATTGCGGCGTGCGCTCCGGGAGCGAGCATCCGATCCATCCAGACGCACGGGTGTGCGGGACGTCCGGCCTTCAACCGCACGACGTCGTCGCGGGACTCCAGCTCAAACTCCAGACCCAGCAGCGGATGTAGCTGGGCGCCCCGCAGGATGACGTTCCGCCGGGTCAGCAGCGGGTCGAAGGGTGCCGCGGCCAGGTCAGCAGCGATGTCTTCCAGCGCCTCCACAGCCATAAGCGTCACTGCGGCGTCCATGTGGGCGGCCTTGCCGAAGAACCTGTCCCCCACGATCCCTTTGCCGGCCACCAGATTTACCCGGTCGGCGTCCGTCGTCGGAACGTCTGCGGCACCGTCGCGGGCTCGACCGAAATAGGCGTGCGCCGGGGAGACGAGAAGGTGCAGCACCTCGACGTCGTACCAAAAGCTCTCAGTCATCGCCTAAGGCTACCCCGGCCAGTTGTTTTGACTTAATCAAAACAACCCGTATGGTTGAGTCATGGCCACCGGCACTGACTCACACACCCACCCCGATGCTCTCAAGAGCACCATCAGGGGCTCGGGTTTGAAAGTGACGGCGCCCAGGGTTGCCGTGCTGGAAGTCCTTCAGCACGCTCCCCATTCGAGTGCCGAACAGGTCTTTGCCGAGGTGCGCAAGACTCTGAGCGGAACGTCGGCCCAGGCCGTCTACGGGATCCTGGCGTCCTTCACCGGCGCTGGATTGGTCCGGCGCTTTGACCCACCCAACTCACCGGCCCTGTTCGAATGCAGGGTTGGCGACAACCATCATCACCTGTCGTGTGTTGGGTGCGGATTAGTCCAGGACGTTGACTGCGTCATCGGCGAGGCACCGTGCCTCACCCCCTCCGATGACTCAGGATTCACCATCTACTCGGCAGAGGTCACCTTCAACGGGCTCTGCCGCACGTGCCAGGCCACCGGCTCACCCGCTACCGGCTAAGTCACCGCTCCACCCCACAGGCCAACCGTCGCAGCAGTCCGCGATAGTTGCCGCCCACCATCACCACTTCAACGCTGAAACCGTTCGGCTCTTTTGCCGTGCCCAAAATTAGGAGATCCCCATGTCACTGTTGAACCGCACCGCCCCTGCCCACCACACCAACACCAGCCGGGAGGCCCCAGCATCCGCTGCCCGGCCACTCCCCCTGCTCGGTGGGCGCTACGTCACCACCCAGCCCTCCGGCACACCAGCCGAAGGCACCTACGTCACCACAAGGACTGGCGGTTCAGTCCGGGCACGCGGCACCTATGTAACCACCATCAACCGGTCCATCAGCGAACGGTCTGAGGGTCGCTACACCGACCGCAGCTAGGCCTAAAGCCCATGGGCCAAGGAATACATCAGCCCACTGAGCACTTGCACGAAGTATGACTACTATTGCAATCATCGGAGCAGGATCAGGACTGGGAGCCGCCGTCGCGCGCAAGTTCGGCGCAGAGGGGTATGCGGTGGGCCTCATCTCCCGCAATCAGGGGCGCCTTGATGCGCTGGCAGACGACCTCGCCAAGGACGGAGTCCATGCGAAGGGATTCACCGCGGATGTGAGGGACCCGGCGTCCATCGCTAAGGCCCTGGAACAGGTGACGGAAACCCTCGGCCCCATCGAGGTCCTCCAATACAGCCCGCTGCCGCAGAAGGATTTCATGCGCCCGGTGCTGGAAACCACGCCGGCCGATCTGGTGGGTCCCATCGAATTCTCCATCTACGGCCCTGTTGCCGCCGTCCACCAGGTGGTCCCCGGCATGCGGTTCCTCGGCGAAAACCGGGGCACCATCCTGTTCGTCAACGGCGGCTCGGCGGTCAAGCCGGGTCGCAACGTCACCGGCACATCGGTGGCGTTTGCCGGACAGGCCGCTTACGCCCAGCTCCTGCACGAGGCTCTCGGCGAGGAAGGCATCCAGGTCTCCCAACTGATCATCGGCGGACGCATCGTTGCCGGCGACCCCGAAAAGGACCCTGATGTCCTCGCCGGAATACTCTGGGATCTCCACACCAAGCGCAACCGCTTCCGCCATCAGGTCAGCGAAGACTAGAGCCCCCACCGCTATCGGCGGGCAGGAGAGGCACCATGATCCGAATCGAGCTCGACAACCCAGCGCGCGACGACGTCGCGCGGCTCCTGGACGAGCACCTTGAGGACATGTTTGCCACCTCGCCCGCCGAGAGCGTGCACGCGCTGGACCACTCAGCACTAGCAGGTCCGGACATCACGTTCTGGACCGCACGGGAGGGATCGACCCTGCTGGGCTGTGCCGCCCTCAAACGATTCTCCCCGCGCCACGGCGAGATCAAATCCATGCGGACCGCCGCTGAATCGCGGGGCCGAGGCGTAGCCACGCAGCTCCTCACCCACCTGATCGCCCAGGCCCGCCGGGTCCAGCTCGATGATCTGTATCTGGAGACCGGCACGCAGGAGTATTTCGCCCCGGCCCGGCGGCTGTATCAGCGCCACGGATTCACCGAGTGCCCCCCGTTTCCCGGGTACAGACTGGACCCGAACAGCATCTTCATGCGCCTGATCCTGCGCGAAGTACCGTAGGGTCCGCGGACGTCCGCCCACCCCAGCAAGAATCCTCGGCCCCTTCCTGAACACCATTATTGAGCCCGCACGCCGGCTACCGTTCCGCGGGATGAAAGGATAGGGCAGACAGCACCAATCAGCGGAGGGACGCCACGCCATGGACGAGCAGGTCGGCCAGCAGGCCCGGCAGCAGGTACTCGCTGCCCTTGCTGCCCAGCCGGGCGGGGTGGACGACGACGACGCCGCTTTCCGCCGCCGGTTCGACCAGCACTTCCCCGATCTGTGCCGGCTCTTCCATTCCCTGTACGGGCCGCAAAGCGACTGGCTGGACCACCTCACCGCCCTGGTCCTCGAAGCGGTCCGCTCCTGGCAGGAACGCCCCGCAGATCTGAAGGCCGTCGACGATGCAAAGGAGCAGGACAGCGGCTGGTTCCTCTCCAATTCCATGCTGGGCGGGGTCTGTTACGTGGACCGTTACGCCGAGAACCTCGACGGCGTCCGTGCACAGATCCCCTATTTCAAGGAACTAGGCCTCACCTACCTGCACCTGATGCCGCTGTTCCTCGCCCCCGAACCACATTCCGACGGCGGATACGCCGTCTCCAGCTACCGGGAAGTGAACCCGGCGCTCGGCTCCATGGAACAGCTCCGGACCCTTGCCGCTGACCTGCGGGCCAACGGGATTTCCCTCGTCGTGGATTTCATCTTCAACCACACCTCCAACGAACACGAGTGGGCACGCAAAGCGGCAGCCGGCGATCCCGCCTACAGCGACTACTACTGGATTTTCCCCGACCGCACCATGCCGGATGCCTTTGAACAGCACGTGCGGGAAATCTTCCCTGATGATCACCCCGGATCCTTTGTCCCCACCCCGGACGGACGATGGGTGTGGGCTACCTTTCACAGCTTTCAGTGGGATCTGAACTACTCCAACCCTGCCGTGTTCAGGGCGATGGCCGGTGAGATGCTGTTCCTCGCCAATCAGGGCATCGACATCCTGCGGATGGACGCCGTCGCCTTCATCTGGAAACAGCTCGGCACCACGAGCGAGAACCTCCCCGAGGCGCACATCCTGCTGCAGGCGTTCAACGCGGTCTGCAGACTGGCTGCACCGTCGCTCCTGTTCAAATCGGAGGCCATCGTCCACCCCGATGAGGTGGCGCGCTATATTAACCCGGCCGAGTGCCAGCTGTCCTACAACCCGCTGCAGATGGCGTTGATCTGGGAATCCCTCGCCACGCGGAACGCCTCGCTGCTCGCCCAGGCGCTGGAGCGCCGGCACACCGTCCCGGACGGCACCACCTGGGTGAACTATGTGCGCAGCCACGACGACATCGGGTGGACCTTCGCCGATGAGGACGCCGCCGAGCTGGGCATCAACGGGTTCGACCACCGCCGGTTCCTAAACTCCTTCTACGTCAACCGTTTCCCCGGCAGCTTCGCCTGCGGGGTTCCCTTCCAGGACAACCCGCGGACCGGCGACTGCAGGATCTCGGGGACGACGGCGTCGTTGTGCGGTCTGCAGGGCGGCGAGGCTGCCGCCGTCGACCGGATCCTGCTGGCCCACTCGATCACCTTCAGCACCGGCGGGATCCCGCTGCTCTATCTCGGCGACGAGGTGGGCCAGCTCAACGACTACCAGTACGCGCTGGAAGACGGACATGCCGCTGACAGCCGGTGGGTGCACCGCCCGCGGTATCCGGCGGCTCGGTACGCCCGCCGCCACGATCGCTCCACCCCGGAGGGCACCGTCTACGCGGGACTGCGCCGGATGATCGCGGTCCGGGCGGCCAGCCCCGAGTTGGCAGGAACCCGGCTGATCGACTTCTCGACCGGCAACCGCAGCGTGCTGGGGTACCAGCGGCCCGGCAAGCATTCAACGATTCTGGTGCTGGCCAACTTCAGCGACGAGCCACAGTCAGTGTCCCCGACCACGCTGAGCGGGTTCGCGCCCGACGTCGTCGAGATCCTGACCGAAACCGCGCTGCGGCTCGATGGCGGAGTCACCCTCACCCCGCGCGGATATCTCTGGCTGAGGGTCCGCGCCGGGTAGGGAATGCGGCGGGTTCTGAGCCGGTTGACCCGGATATGAAGCGAATAGGTTTTCTGTCTTTCGGCAACTGGTCCTCCGCGCAGGGGTCGCGCACCCGCACCGGTGGTGAGGCGTTGCTGCAGGCGATTGACCTTGCGGTGGCCGCCGAGGAGATTGGCATCAATGGGGCATCGTTCAGGGTCCACCATTTCGCCCGGCAGCACGCCTCGCCCTTCCCGCTCCTGGCCGCCGTCGCCGCGCGGACCAGCCGCATCGAGATTGGCACCGGGGTCATCGACATGCGCTACGAAAATCCGTTGTACATGGCGGAGGAGGCAGCGGCGGCCGACCTGATCAGCGGTGGCCGGCTCCAGCTGGGCATTAGCCGTGGATCACCCGAGCCGGCGCTCAATGGCGCGGCGACCTTCGGCTACGTCCCGGCCGACGGCGAGGACGCAGCTGACATGGCACGTCGCCACACCGAGGTCTTCCGTTACGGGATCACTGGTGCCGGTATCGCCGAGGCCGATCCCCGGATGGGCACCGGGCTGCTGCCCATCCAGCCGCACTCGCCGGGTCTCGGCCGCAGGATCTGGTGGGGTGCCGGCACACGGAAGACCGCCGTCTGGGCCGCGGAACAGGGCATGAACCTGATGAGTTCCACTTTGCTGACCGAGGACACCGGCGTGCCGTTCGATGAGTTGCAGGCCGAGCAAATCCAGATGTTCCGCGACACCTGGGCGCAGCAGGATCACGGGTTTGAGCCACGGGTCTCGGTCAGTCGCAGCGTCATCCCCTTGGTCAGCAATGAGGACCGCCAGTACTTCGCGTTGAGTGCGCTGCGGGACACCCGCGATCAGGTGGGAGTGCTCGACGGCGCCTTGTCGCGCTTCGGGAAGAGCTACATCGGCGAACCGCATGTCATTGCTGAACAATTGGCAAATGACGCTGCGGTTCAGTCGGCGGACACCCTGATGCTGACCATCCCCAACCAGTTGGGCGTGGACTACAACGCACAGCTGCTCCAGAACGTGGCTGCCTACGTGGCCCCGGCCATCGGGTGGCGGCGTTGCTCACAGCTCAAGGAAACTGCCGGGCGCTGACTCAGGGGGCGAGGTTTTTCGTCGAAGGGTCCGCGGCGAGTCCTCCCCTTTGACGTCCGATCCGGGGTGCGACATACACGGGAGTCTTCGTCTGAGACGAATTGGTGCTACGCGGTCGACGTCGTTCAAGTGCGCGTGCCCAGGCCCGGAACCCGAGGGCACGGGCCATGTTGATCACCGCCAGCAGTAGGCACGAATAGTAGCCCCACCTGACGGCGCGTGCGGCCGGACGGTGGAGCGGAATCAACGCAGCAGTCCACCACACAGGTAGCTGAGGTGCGCGGTTTCTTCTTCTATCGCCGCAGCCGCCTCAGGGCAGCATCCCTGTCCTTCCGAGGCTCGGCTAACCACAGCCCGAGCGCAGCTGCCCCCAGGCGATCCTCAGGGAATGAGCTTCTCGGCCCGGTAGCGTTCGAACAGGTCGGTGAAGGCGTCGAGGGTGCGGCGGTACCCGGTGAACCCGGCCACGCGGCTCTTGCTCATATCCGCGACCACCTCAAGGTTGCGGCCCAGATCACCGTCCGTGTGCCACCAGGACGCTACCCGATCCAGGCGTGGTTCGGCGAGGTTCTTCGCGGCAACAAGCTGCTCCCACTGCGGCCCGGCGCCAGCCATCTGGACCTCGAGCGGGCGTGGCTCGTCAGTGAATCCTTCGGCCTCTACCCCGAAATATGCGGCGAGCTGCTGCCACATCCAACGCCACCGGAACACGTCGCCGTTGACCACGTTAAAGGCCTCGTCCGCGCCGCCGGGCGAGGTTGCAGCCCACACCATGTGGTCGGCGAGGAGACCGGCGTCGGTCATGTCGGTGAGGGAGTTCCATTGGGTTTCGGAACTGGGGAAGGTGAATAGCTGGCCGGATTCCTTGCACAGTGCAGCGTAGGCGGCGAGGGTCAGGCCCATGTTCATCGCATTGCCCACGGCATGGCCGATCACCGTGTGCGCGCGGTGCACCGACCACGTGAACCCCTGTGTTGCGGCGGCCGCCCACAGTTCGTCTTCCTGCGCGTAGTAGAAGTTGTTGACCGGCAGCCGGGGTTCCTCTTCATGGAACGGGGTGTCCGGCATGTCACCCTCGCCGTAGGCTTCGAACGGCCCGAGGTAGTGCTTCAGCCCGGTCATCAGCGCGACGTGGGCCACCGGCTTGCCGGCGAGCGCCTGAAGGAGGTTCCGCAGCATGGCGGCGTTCACCGTAATGTTCCCTTCCTCGGTATCCTGGCGTGCCCAGGCGGTGAAGAACATGTGGGTGGGCGACTCGGCGGCGAGCGCCTCTCTCAGCGACTGGGGCGAGGACAGGTCGGCGGGAACGTAGCGGACGTTGGCTTTGGGTGTTCCTGCGCTGCGCGACATGGCAAGCACCTGCCATCCCTCGCCGGCGAGCTTCTCCACCAGGGCTGACCCCGCGATGCCGGTGGCGCCGACCACCAGGGCGGTGCCACTGCCCGGATTTTCCAGCTGGGGTGTTAATTCGTTGTGACTCATTGAGCGTTCTCCTCGCGTTGCAGACACGGCTGACCCGGGGCCACGGTCGTGAAAATGGTGGATTGTCCTATCTACGGCAAGCCACCCGGGCGGCTAGTAATTCCGAGCCCTCCATCGGCGACCGGGTCTTATGGCACTGCCGATGCGGTGTGTCGCAGCCGATGATTGAACAACTAGCGAATGATGAAAGACGATGATGACTTCAGATACGGCAACGACGCATCACCCGGTGACTGTCTTTTTGCTTGATGACCACGAACTGGTCCGGCGCGGACTCCGCGATCTCCTGGAGGGCGAAGGCTTCGCGGTAATCGGCGAGACTGGCTCGGCGGTTGAGGCAGTCCGCCGCATTCCCGCGCTTGCCCCCGATGTCACCATCCTGGATGCCCGGCTTCCCGACGGGAACGGCATCGAAGTGTGCCGCGACGTGCGGTCGGTGGATCCGTCCCTGCAGTGCGTCATTCTCACCAGCTATGACGACGACGACGCCATCCGGGGCGCAATCCTGGCCGGTGCGGCAGGCTACATTCTCAAGGAGATTGTCGGCTCGGACCTGCTGGAGAAGGTGCGCCGCGCGTCAAGGGGCGAAGCGCTCTTCGACGAACGGGTCAAAGCTAAAGTCATTGCCGGCTTGACCGCCGTCCAGCCGGAGGATCCCCGGCTGTCCGGGCTGACGGTGCAGGAGAAGAAGGTCCTCGCCCTGATCGGGGCCGGGATGACCAACAGAGAGATCGGCGCGGAGTTGTTCCTGGCCGAGAAAACGATCAAGAATTATGTGTCGTCGGTGCTGGCGAAACTGGGATTCCAGCGCCGCACCCAGGCGGCCGTCTACATTTCCCGTCCGGCGAACCCGAACCGCTAACGCCGCAGCGCCGTCGTTGCTCGTCGCCGTCAGCGCCGTCCATGTCATACGGGGCGGCACACGCTCTGTTATTCGTGGCCCATTCCGACCTCGGTGGCCGGCATTTCCACCCGGATTGACCAGAGTGACCCTGAGTCCAGATTGCTCACCGTGGCGAGGGTTTGCGGGCCCAGGATGGGCCAGCGGGGAGGATTCGATACCCCCAGCGGGCATCCCAGGGCTCAGGCGAGGGGCAGCGACACGTCAATTGCGGTCCCCTTGCCGGGGGACGACTCGATGGTGATTTCTCCCCCGAGTTCCTGTGCCCGCTGCTGCATGTTCCGCAGACCGCTGCGCCGCCCGTTCTGCTCAAATCCCTGCCCGTTATCGACGATCCTCAAATTGACGCACTGTTTGCCTACGGACAGGGACACCATGACGGTGGTGGCAAGAGCGTGCTGCAGCGCGTTGGAAAGCGCCTCGCGGAGGATGGCTTCCACCTGGCTGGCGGTTGCCTCCCGGACAGCAGTGTCAAGCGGCCCCGAAAAGTGGATGACCGGTTCAAGGTCCGAGCCGTCGAGGACTTGACGGACCAACGCGAGGATCCGCGAGCTGAGCGCCGCTTCGCTGTGAGTCGCCGATTGAAGCGAATAAATCGTGTCGCGCAGTTCCCCGATCGTCGCATCAAGCTCGGTAGTCACCGAGGCGATCCGGGCGAGGGGTTCATCCCCCACCACGTGCTTGCGCAGGCTTTGGATGCTCAGCCCGGCCGCGAACATGCGCTGGATGACCAGATCGTGCAGATCCCTGGCGATCCTGTCGCGGTCACCAAAAACAGCGTCCTGCTCGCGCTGAATCTGCATCTGGGTCAGTTCCAGAGCCGTCGAAATCTGGGAGGCGAAGGCTGCTGCCATGCGCTGGTCCACCGGTGAGAACGGCGGATCATCCCTGGTCCGGGCGATCACCAGAAACCGGGCGTGCGCCCCACGGTCAGTGATTCTCGTGCAGAGGGCAGCTTCGAAGACATTGGCCTCGTGGGTAGGCAGCACGTTGCGCAGTTCGTCCCCGTTCAGGACTGCCGTATCGCCGAAGGGCAGCATCATGGTGCGCAGCGCTGAGCCGTTGCCCACCAGCCGACCGTGGAGGTCATCGCCATCCAGTCCGAGCGCCACTTCGCAGTAGAGCGATTCGTCGGGCTCCAACCGGGTGAGGACGAGCACCAGAGCCGATCCGGAGGCGGCTTTCGCGTGCTCCGCGACAAGTTCGACGTCGCTGAGGCTGCGCTCCGGTGACGTGTTCAACAGTGCACGGACGGCGTCCTGGCCACACTCCAGCCACCGGGACCGCCGGGTCTCCGCTTCGTAGAGCCGCATATTTTCGATGGCGACGCCGGCGGCCGCCGCGAGGACCACCGTCAGGTCTTCGTCGGACTGACTGAAATCGCCGCCGCCGGTCTTCTCCGTGAGATACAGGTTCCCGAAGACCGTGTCCCGCACCCGGATCGGTACACCGAGAAACGATGTCATCTGCGGGTGTCCCGGGGGAAACCCGGACGCCGCCGGATGCTCGCGCAGGTCTTCAAGGCGAAGCGGCTTAGGCTGGCTGATGAGCAGGCCAAGCACTCCATGCCCCACGGGCAGTGCACCGATCCTGGCGATCTGGTCCTGATCCAGCCCCACCGTGATGAAGTGGCTGAGGGCGCCGTCGGCACCGATGACGCCGAGTGCGGCGAACCTGGCGTCGACCAGCCGGCATGCTGCAGCGACCACCCGTTCCAGGACGGTCTGCAGGCCCTGGTTCTCGGCGATGGCCGCAAACCCGGCAAGGAGGTGGTCAACACCGCCGGGAACGGTCGAGCCGATCGGGGGAGGACCGTCGTCGGGATCGGTTACCTGGGTGGTTGGTGCGGGACTCATTGTGCGACTCCAGTGAGTTGAACCCTGACCTTCAATTCCTGATGGTGCTGAATACGAAGGCGCCTACACGCGCTAAACCCTGCGGATTAGGTCTTCTGGCCCTAGTAAAACGGGCCGTCCGACCATATCGTCGGGCTATGGACTCCGACACTACACCTACATCCATTTTACCCGCCCACGCCTGCTGGGAGTTGCTGCGGGGTGCCGCCTACGGGCGTCTGGTCCTGTGCATCGACGGGCAGCCAGAGATCTTCCCGATCAACGCTCAGGTGGATCACGGCACGCTGGTTTTCCGCACGTCTGAGGGATCGAAGCAACGGGAGGCCGAGGGTGCGCTGGTGGCCTACGAGGCAGACGGCGTGCTGGCCGACGGTTCCCGGGCCTGGAGTGTAGTCATCAAGGGGACGGCGTCAACCATCCAGCGCACCGCTGAACTGATGTCGACGATTCACCTCCCCCTGCACCCGTGGGAGCCGGGCAGGAAGGACCGGTTCATGCGGATTGTCCCGGCCAGCATCACCGGACGGAGCTTCGAGGTTACGCCCGTACCGTCAGCGCAGAGGATTCCTGCGGCGAGCGACGAGTGACCACCAGGGTGGGACACTGAGGATCGAGCAGGAGGGTGTGCGTCACCGATCCCAGCAGAATCCCGGGCCGGGCGCCACGCCCATGCCTGCCGATCACCAGCAGATCGGCGTCCGCTGCGTGAAACAGCAGAGACTGCACAGGGGTCCGTTGGTCATCGATCTGGCGCGCGATCGTCACCTGCGGATACTGGCCCCTGATGTCCTCGAGCGCCGACGACGTCGAATGTTCGGCAGGGCCGCCGGGAGCATCAGTTGCGTTCGCTGAGGTGACCACTGTCAGCTGCCCCCCGGATCGGCTGGCTTCGGCCGCAGCCACCCGCAGCGCGGCTTCGGACTCCAACGAGCCGTCCACACCCACCACCACCGTGGCGTTCCCGCTACGGGGTTCGCGAGGAAGGACCACCACGGGGGCAGCGCTTCCAAGGGCGGCCTGTTGACCGACTGACCCAAGGTACTCGCCCGTGTGTCCATCCACCCGATCGGCTCCGACCACAAGAAGCGAGGCGTCCTCGGAAAGGCTCACAAGCGCGTCCACAATGTCTCCGCTGTGCACGTTGGCGGTGACGTGGGCGCCGGGGAACTCGGCGCACACCAGACGGGATTCGTCGTCGAGGATAAGGCGGGCCGCGGCGATCAGGGTTCCATAGGGCGTACCCCCCGCCTCCACAGGGAGAACCAGTGACTGGTCGGGGATCGCGTGCAGCACGGTCACGTGCTGTCCAGTGATCAGGCTGCGCTGCACCGCCCAACGCAGCAGGGCAGGGCCGGTGGCCCGATCACGGAACGCGACGATGATAGGCCGATCCGGCGCGAGCAATAAGGTGAGGGTATCGGTCATGTGGGATCGCCCGCGGCGTGCATGGGGTCCGGGACAATGACGGCGCGGCCCCGCAGGGTACCGGCACGGAGCCTTTGATATGCGTCGGGTGCGTTGCTGAGGGGAAATTCTTCCACTTCGACGTGGATCTTCCCCGCCCGAGCCAACTCCACCACCTCCATCAACTCTGATCTGGACCCCCAGTACGGTGCGCGGGCGGCGGAATCCCACGGGGTGGAGAAGAAGCCGACGTCGACCGTCCCGACTCCGACGCCCACAATGGCGATCTCGCCCCCCACTCCGACCACCCGAGAAGCGAAACCGGTGGTGACCGGCGCGCCGACAAAATCGAACACCACCGCCGCTCCCTTCCCAGCCGTCAGGGAGCGGATCTGTGCTTCAGCATCGTCGCCTGGCAGCATCGCGTAGTCAGCACCAACCTCAAGCGCCAGTTCAAGTTTCGACTCCGCTGAGTCGATGGCAACAATCGTTGCCGCGGTCAGGGCCCGAAGAATCTCAACCCCCACATGGCCCAGCCCGCCAACGCCGATCACGACCGCCGTCGAGCCTGGAACCAGTTTCGGCAGGCTTTGCTTGATGGCGTGGTACGGCGTTAGCCCGGCGTCGGTGAGAGACACGCTGGCCACCGGGTCCAGGCCTCCCAGCGGGACGAGGTGGCGGGGATCATCGATCAGCAGGAATTCCGCCATGGCGCCTGGAGCGCCGAGCCCCGGGGGCTGGATTCCCCGCTCGGCCGCCACCTCGCAATAATTCTCCTTGCCCTGGGAGCAGGTGTAGCAGCGGCCACACCCCCACGGACCATACACCAGCATGGCGTCACCGACCTGAAGTCCAGTCACCCCGGCACCCCAGGACTCCACGGTGCCGGCCCCCTCATGCCCGAGAGTCAGCGGCAGACCATAGATGTACTGGTCCGCAGGGAGGTCCATGATGAACTGATCCGAGTGGCAGACACCCGCCGCGGTGACGCGGAGAAGGACCTCCCCGGGACCTGGGATGGGGGTGGAAATGTCGACGAGTTCAGGGGCCGCCCCGACCGTGAGGTACTGCAGCGCCCTCATCCGCGGTCCCCGGGCATTTCCCCGGTCGAACCCTCAACCACGAGGACGGGGCATTTCGCGTGTGCCACACAGGCGCCGCTCACCGATCCCATCAGCAGCCCCCTGAAGGTGCCGTGCCCGCGACGTCCGAGAACCAGCATGACAGCTCCATCAGCCGCCTTGACCAGTCCTTTGGATGGGTGGGAGAAAACCACGACCTTCTCCAATCCCTGGGGAGGATCATCCCCGAAAGCGGACTCCACCGCGGCATCGAGGTGTTTGTGGGTTATCTCCTCAAAATTGTCGCTACCCATCGGCACATAACCGGCATATTCAGGCGGGTAATCCCAGGTGCTGACCGCCTGGATCACCGCGTCGAATGGTGGGGCTAGTTTCCGCGCGAAACGTAGTGCGGCGATTGATTGTTCGGAGCCGTCAACTCCGACGACGATGCGGGGTGTGGTAGTTGCTTCCATGGTGTGCCTCCCGAGTCAGCGCGGCGAGGTTGCAGCTGCTTCCTTCAGTCTCGCCCGTACCGGCACGCAAGCGTTAGGGTCTTAGGGCCCGTTCTGGGGTGTCGTCGGGTGCGGCGAGCAGCCGGCGGTGGTGTCGGAACAGGACTTCAATAGCGACCCCGCCGAGGAGTGCAACAATGCCGGACGCGACGAGGTGGTTCCACCCTGGCACCGTGAAGTCGAAGAATTCGCTGAGCAGGGGCACCGTGAGCACCAGTGCCAGGGCCGCGAACATGGCACCGATGATCAGCACGCGCCAGCCGTTCAGCGGACGCGACAGGACTACCAACATCCAGAGGGCGATCAGGGCCAAGACGATAGCTGCGGCGGTCCGCACCTGGGCAATGGTGCCGATACCGGTCAACCGCGAGTAGCTGTTGATGGCAACGACGGCGAGCGCGATGATGAGCCCGGCCGGTAAGGCGAAAGAGAGGGAGCGTTTCAGGAATCCACTGCGGTAGCGTCGGGTGTTGGGCATCAGCGCCAGGAAGAACGCCGGAATACCAATGGTGATTCCATCCGTGGCCGACAGCTGACGGGGCAGGAACGGGAAGTCCCAGAGCAGCGCACCGAACGTGATGGAGAGAATGACCGCGTAGGCCGTTTTGGCCAAAAACAGCATCGATACGCGTTCAATATTGGCTATCACACGGCGCCCCTCGGCGACGACGCCCGGGAGTCGGTCGAACCGGCCGTCCAGAAGCACCAGCCGGGAGACAGCCTTCGTGGCCGCGGCGGCCGAGTCCATGGCGATGCCGATGTCGGCTTCCTTCAGGGCTAGAGCGTCGTTGACGCCGTCTCCGGTCATCGCCACCACGTGCCCCCGCCGTTGCAGGGCGATGACCATGCCCTTCTTCTGGGCCGGTGTTACCCGGCCGAAGACCGTGTGGTGCTGCATCACTTCGGCCAGCTCTTCGGGGTCCTCGGGCAGCTCCCGGGCATCGAAGCCTAAGTCGGGGGACACACCGACTTCCCGGGCGACCGCTGCGACGGTCCGGGGATCGTCGCCGGAGATGATCCTCAGCGAGACGCCCTGCTCCGTGAAGTAGGCGAGTGTCCGGGCGGCGTCTGACCTGACTTGTTCACGGAAGGTCAACAGGACCACAGGGACAAGGCCCGTTGGAAGCACCGCATCGTCGTCGTCCTGGACCGTAGGTGGACTGGGCGAATAAGCCAAAACCAGGGTGCGAAGACCTGAGTCGGCTAGACCTGCGGCGGTGTCCAACGCCACCTGGGCACCCGGGGCTTTCGGATGGAGCACCATCTCCGGGGCCCCCAAGAGCCAGGACCCGGCTGATGAAGTGCCCTTGGGGAAGCTGACCGCGCTCCATTTCCGCGCGGAGGAGAACGGGACCGAAGAAGCGATGCTGAGCGAACCGTCATCGTCGAAGGTTTCCGCCAGACAGCGGGCGGTGGCATTGGCGTTTGGGTCCGCCCCGAACCAACCGAGGGCCTGTTTCCATCCCCCTTGGGAAACGTGCCCAAGGGGGTGAACCTCATCGAAAACGATTTTCCCCGCTGTCAAAGTCCCTGTCTTATCGAGGCATAGGACATCCACCCGGGCCAACCCCTCGACAGCCGCCAATTCCTGGATGAGCACCTTCTGCTGGGTCAGGCGCACGGCACCGACGGCAAAGGCGACACTGGTCATGAGCACCAGCCCCAACGGAATCATGGCGATAATGCTGGCGACGGCACCAACCGCTCCCGTCCTCCAGGCGCCGGTGGCGATTGCATGTTCCCATCCCCCCTGGCTTTGCATCTGGCCGTTGACCACAATGGCCATGACGGGCAGCAGAGCGACGGTGATCCATCGAAGGACCTGATTCAGCCCCCGCCGGATTTCCGAGTGGACCAGAGAGAAGCGTTTGGCCTCGGCAGTCAGACGGTTGGAGAAGGCGTCGGCACCGACTCGGTGAACTACCGCCCATGCCTGCCCGCTCACCACGCTGGAACCGGACAACACCTCGTTGCCGATCCCCTTGTCGACCGGGTCTGATTCTCCGGTCAGCAGAGACTCATCGATCTCAAGACCTTCTGCCTCCAGAATCACCGCATCAGCGGACACCTGATCTCCGGCCCGAAGGACCAGAATGTCGTCTTTGACGACGTCTTTCACGTCGATGTCCTGAACCGCGCTGTCCCTGAGGACCCTCGCACGCGGGGCGTTCAGAACGGCGAGGCGGTCAAGGGATTTTTTGGCCCTGAACTCCTGTACGACGCCGATCAGAGCGTTGCCTACTGCAGCAAAACCGAAAAGCGCATCCCGCCACTGTCCGAGGAAGAGGAGCAACAGGAAACTGCCGGCCACAATGGCATTGAAGAGGGTCAGAACATTGGCCCTGAAGATATCCCAGAGGCTTCGGCTCGATCGATCGGGGACGTTGTTCGTCAGGCCAGCGGTCACCCGGATGGCGACTTCGGCGCCAGAGAGGCCCGCGCCCACCGACTGATGCGTCACGGGGACAGTTCCCTTTTCCAGTTCTGAGATCCCACCCGCCGGTCGCGATATCACTCGACACAGCCGGGATGGCTGAACAGCGGAGTCCCGGTGCGGGCGGGAGGTGCGGGCGTCATGCAGGGCCTTCCACAGTGGCGCGCAGAATTGCGGCAGCCACTTCAGTGTGAGGCTGGGGCATCGCCAAAGTAAGGGTCTTTGGACCCGTCTTGCGGTCCATCAGGATCGCAGCCGGGAACACATCTAGTGTTGAGGCATGAGGATCAACGCCTTCTCCGACGTCTGCCTGCGGGTGCTGATGATCCTTGCGTCAGCGCCGCATGATGGGCTCCAGACCTCGCGGGCCATTGCCGCCGAAATCGACATTCCCTACAACCACGTGAGCAAGGCCGTGATACGGCTACGGGATCAGGGGCTGGTTGACGTGGTGCGCGGACGATCCGGCGGGCTACGGATCAGTGAGGAGGGCAAGCGGGTCAGCGTCGGCGAAGTGCTGCGCAGCCTGGACACCCGCACCGATGTTGCCGACTGCAGGACGCCCAAGGGCGATTGTCCACTCCTAGCCGGCTGCGGGCTGCGGGTGGCGCTCGCACGGGCACGGGAAGCCTTCTACGCGGAGCTCGACGGCGTAGTCATCGCCGATCTGGCCGGTCCGGGCCGGATCGGATCCGCCTTCGTTGACCTGCAGGATCTGTCGATACGGGCGCATCCGACGGCTTAGTATCTGCCAAAAGTAGGATCTGGAAATAAACTTGCATATTGCATGCTACTTTTTAAAGCAGTAGTCCACTATGCAAGGAGCCGGAATGCTTTCGCACCAGTCACACCCCATCATCGAAGCCACGCTGCCACTGGTAGGCGAGAAGATGCCCGGTATTGCGACGAACTTCTACGCTCGCCTCTTTGCCGCCCACCCGGAACTGTTTGACGGACTGTTCAGCCGCTCAAACCAGAAAAACGGGACCCAGCAGCAGGCACTCGCCGGAAGCATTGCCGGCTTTGCATCGCATCTGGTGCAGAACCCCGACAGTGCACCGGAAATCCTCCTTGCCCGTATCGCCCACAAGCACGTCTCGCTGGGGATCGTGCCGGAGCAATACGACGTCGTCTACAAGCATCTCTTCGACGCCATCGCCGAGGAACTCAGCGAGGTCATCACCGAGGAAATCGCCACCGCCTGGACCGAGGTCTACTGGCTGATGGCCCACACCCTGATCAAAATGGAAAACGGTCTGTACGGTGGTGCCGCCAGCGACAAGCCATGGACTCCGTGGATTGTCCACAGCAAGGAAGCGGCAGGAAGTGACGCCGTCACCTTTACCCTGATACCCGCTGACGACACCCCCGTCACAGCTTCCCTCCCCGGCCAGTACATCGGTGTCAAGGTGATGATGCCGGACGGGATTCACCAGGTGCGCCAGTACTCGCTGGGCGCCGACCCAAACGTCAGGGTGTTCACCACCCGGCTGGATGCCGATGGCGAAGTGACGCCCGTCCTCCACCACAGCGTCCAGGTGGGCGACCAACTGATGCTGTCCAATCCCTGCGGCGACATTGTCCTGGGCGACGGCGAGCACCCCCTGATTCTTGCCTCCGCCGGCATCGGTTGCACCCCCCTCGCCTCGATCCTGCGGTCCCTGGCCCAGCAAGACTCGCGCCGCGAGGTCCTGGTCCTTCACGCCGAGACTAGCCTGGACCGGTGGGCGCTCCGGGATCAGATGAGCAGCGATGCAGCAAGCCTCGAAGCGGCCGAACTGGAATTGTGGCTGGAACAACCCGCCGGAAATTCTCATAGCGGACTGATGTCGCTGGACGCCGTGGCCATCCCGGCAGACGCCTCCGTCTACCTCTGCGGCCCCTTGCCCTTCATGCGGTCCATCAGGTCCCAGGCATTGCAATCAGGAGTACCCGCGCACCGCATCCACTATGAGGTCTTCGGCTCCGATCTGTGGCTCGCCAATGCCTGAGCTTCGGCATGCGGGACCAAAGCCCCTATAGCAGCGCGGCCAGCGGCCCCATGCTGGGTCAATGGCTGAAAAGTATATTGTCGTCGGTGTGGACGGGTCGCCGTCGTCAATCCTTGCCTTGCAGTGGGCCGACCGGCTCCGCCCCGTCGTCGGCGGCGACATCCGGGCCGTCGCGGCGTGGCAGATTCCGTTTTCCTACTACGAGTTCCCTCCGTCCGGGTGGAACCCTGAGGAAGTGGCCGAAACAGTCCTATCCGAGTCTCTCACTAAGGCTTTCCACGACAATCCGCCCCGCGGCGTCACGACCATTACCCGCCAGGGATCGCCTGCCCGAGTGCTCCTTGAGGAAAGCAAGACCGCGCAGCTACTGGTGGTCGGCAGTCGGGGACACGGCGGGTTTGCTGGCCTGCTGTTGGGATCGGTCAGCTCGACCGTTGCTGAACATGCATCCTGCCCCGTACTCATCGCTCACGGCGCTGAACCACTGAACCCTCATGAAAGCAGTCACGAGTGAAGCGCAGCATTGTCGTTGGATATGACGGTTCGGATCAGTCGCGCGTGGCGTTGGAGTGGGCGGCGGGGCAGGCCGTGCTGGAACAACGCCCACTGCACTTGGTGCACGGGTGGATCTGGCCACTGATCACCCACGATCTGGGTCCGGTAGACGGCGTCGCGGACAGCGGGTTGAAGCATGCCGCGGAGGCAGTTCTCGCCGACGGAGAGAACCGGGCGCGGCAGCTCGCTCCCGGACAAGAGGTCAAGACCAGCCTCATTGCCGGCGTCGCGTCGGAGGTTCTCGCTCGCATGTCACAGGATGCGCACCTGGTGGTTGTGGGTAGCCGCGGACTAGGTGGCTTTCTGGGCTTACTGGTCGGCTCGGTCAGCCTGAAACTCGCGACAACCGCCCACTGCCCCGTGGTGGTGGTGCGCACCAAGGAGGCACCTGACGGTCCAGTACTGATTGGCGTCGATGGGTCCGCCAAGAGTGAGACGGCGCTCGACGATGCGATCTCCCTCGCAATGCTGTGGGATGCACCGCTCAAGATCATGCATGTCAGAGACGATGTGCGCCTGTTCGGTCGCAACCATTCGTACCCGGGATCAGAGGTGAGGGCCATGGAGATCGTCTCCGAAGGCGTGGTTCGGGCACGGGCAGCAGCTCCGGACCTGGTCATCGAGACGGCCCTGGTGACGGGTCATTCGGTGGCTGGCACCATCCTCGACGCCTCCGGATCCGCCCGAATCCTTGTGGTGGGCGAAACCGGGCAGGGAAAATTCCTGGGTGCCGTCGGCTCCACTGCTCAGACAATTCTTCACCACGCCACGGGAAACATCCTGATTTCCCGGCGGCCCCGGGACGAAGGCCGAGCGCTTAGCTTCGCGCCGTCCACCGCCAGTTCCTGACCTCGGGCAGGTCCTCCCCGGCGGTCCTGATGTACTGGTGGTGGGCAATCAACTTGTCCTTCAGCTCCTCCCGGACATGGGATGAGATGTCGCGGAGCCGCGGCACCCGGTCAATCACGTCGATCGCCAGGTTGAACCGGTCGATCTGATTCATCACGCACATATCGAAAGGCGTGGTGGTGGTGCCTTCCTCCTTGTAGCCGCGCACGTGGAAGTTGTGGTGATTCGTGTGGCGGTAGGTCAGCCGGTGGATGAGCCAAGGGTAGCCGTGATAGGCGAAAATCACCGGTTTGTCCTGGGTGAACACCGCATCAAACTCGAGGCCAGATAACCCATGGGATGGCTGCTCTGATCCTGCAGCCTCATCAGGTCCACCACGTTCACTACCCGGATCCGCAGGTCCGGGAAGTGGGTGTGCAGGATCTCGACGGCGGCTAGGGTCTCCATGGTTGGCACGTCCCCGGCGCAACCCATCACGACGTCGGGCTCCTCACCCGCGTCGTTACTGGCCCACTCCCAAATGCCGACACCCTTGATGCAGTGCCGGATCGCTGATTCCATGTCCAGATACTGCAGCTGTGGCTGCTTCCCGGCGACGATGATGTTCACGTATTGCCGGCTGCGCAGACAATGATCGGCCACTGACAAGAGCGTGTTGGCGTCGGGTGGCAGGTAGACCCGGATGACGTCGGCCTTCTTGTTGACCGCGTGGTCGATGAACCCCGGGTCCTGATGGGAAAAGCCGTTGTGATCCTGTCGCCATACGTGGGAGGTCAGTAGATAGTTCAGTGAGGCGACAGGGCGGCGCCACGGGATGCCGTTGGTGGTGGTCAGCCACTTGGCATGCTGATTGAACATCGAGTCAACCACGTGGATGAATGCTTCGTAGCAGGAGAAGAACCCGTGCCTGCCGGAGAGCAGATAGCCTTCCAGCCAGCCCTGGCAGGTGTGTTCGGACAGGATCTCCATGACCCTACCGTCGCGGGCTAAGTGATCGTCGCCGGGAACCATCCCGGCATTCCAGGTCCTCGCGGTGGCCTCCAGCACGTTGTCCAACCGGTTGGAGTTGTTCTCGTCGGGGGCAAACAGCCTGAAGGTTTCCATGTTCCCCGACATGACATCCCGAAGGAAAGTGCCCAGCACCCTGGTGGACTCGCCGGACCCGGTGCCGGGCGAGGCAATCGGAACCGCATAGTCCCGAAAATCGGGCATCCGCAGGTCGCGGAGCAGCAGCCCACCGTTCGCGTGCGGGTTGGCGCTCATCCTCCGCGTCCCGTCAGGATGGAGGTCACGGATGGCAGGAACGGGGACGCCGTCGTCGTCGAACAGCTCTTCTGGCCGGTAGCTGCGCAACCACGTCTCGAGAACCTCACGGTGCTCAGGGTTTTCTCGTGCACCACTGAACGGCACCTGATGGGCGCGCCAGGTGCCTTCCACCTTGACGCCGTCGACGTCGGCCGGTCCGGTCCAGCCCTTCGGCGAGCGCAGCACGATCATGGGCCAGAGGGGACGACCGGTTTCGCCCTCGGTGCGCGCCCGGCTCTGGATGTCCCGGATCTCGTCGAGACAGGTATCCAAAACGCGGGCGAAGTCCTGGTGCATGTGGTCCGGGTCCGAACCTTCCACGTAATGCGGGGTGTGGCCGTATCCGCGGAGCAGCGCGTCCAGTTCCTCAGGGCTGATCCGGGCCAGGATGGTGGGGTTGGCAATCTTGTAGCCGTTGAGGTGCAGGATCGGGAGGACTGCCCCATCGCGGCGGGGATCGACGAACTTGTTGGAGTGCCAGCTGGCCGCGAGTGGCCCGGTCTCCGCTTCGCCGTCGCCGATGATGGCTGCGACGGTGAGCTCCGGGTTGTCGAACGCCGCGCCGTAGGCGTGGGAGAGGGCGTACCCCAGCTCGCCTCCCTCATGGATGGAGCCGGGGGTTTCCGGGGCGACGTGGCTGGGGATGCCGCCGGGGAAGGAGAACTGGTGAAACAGGCGCTGCATACCGGCGCCGTCCCAGGAGATGTCCGGGTAGGTTTCGCTATAGGTACCCTCCAGCCAGGCCGCGGCGACGGCAGCCGGCCCTCCATGGCCCGGGCCCATGATGTAGATCATGTCCAGGTTGCGTGCCATGATGGCCCGGTTCAGGTGCGCGTAGATGAAGTTCAGTCCAGGCGTTGTCCCCCAGTGGCCCAGCAGCCGCGGCTTGATATGTTCCGGCCGCAGTGGCTCCTTCAGGAGCGGGTTATCCATCAGGTAAATCTGTCCCACGGATAGGTAGTTCGCTGCACGCCACCAGGCGTTGATGTTCGACAGTTGGGCAGGATTCAGGACCGGCTGCTGGCTCATGACCTTCAGCCTGCGGGTAAAGCGCCCGGCGATCCAGTGCCAAAAGACCCTTATCCACCCACGCGCGGCGGGCTACGGTGGGCAGATGACAACGAAATCCACCGGGAGGAAATCCCGGAAATGGAGGGACCTCACGGACCGGCAGAAGACTCTGACCCTGGTGATGGGTTCCATCCAACTCTCACTCGCCGCCACCGCATGGGCGGATCTGGCGAAGAGGCCTCCGGACCAGGTGAACGGCCCCAAGCTGGTGTGGTCCGCTGTCATCGCGATCAACTTCTTCGGCCCGTTGCTCTACTTCATCAAGGGCATCCGCCGCTAAATAGCGGTGCCATCTTTGTCATCGGCCGCCTCCAGTAGATCGGCCATCTCCATTCCTGCAGGCTTACATGATAATATTATCAAACAGTCAATCAGTCAGGACATGCGATGGACGACAGTCCCGTGAAGAACACGTTCGCCGATTTCCGCGCACCCCTCTACGAGGTCAAGGCAAATCTTTTCAAGGGTCTCGCCCACCCCGTCCGGATCAGGGTCCTGGAACTACTCTCCGCGGCACCCGAAGTGTCGGTGTCGGACCTGCTGACCGCGACGGGGCTGGAAGCTTCGCACCTATCGCAGCACCTGTCCGTGCTGCGTCGCTACCAGCTGGTCACATCGGACCGGCGCGGCCTTCAACAGTTCTATACGCTGGCAAGTCCGCTGGTGGCAGAACTGCTAGCCGTTGCCCGCGGGCTCCTCGAAGAAGTCCTGCGGACTACCAAAGACACCCTTGGGTACGGACCATCCGCAGGCACGCCGGCAGCTCCCGGCAGCGGCGAGTGAACATCCTTCGGTCACTCCGGTCCCTGCTCCCCCAGGTACACGATTACGCTGAGCTGCCGCGCACCTGGAAAGGCGACCTCATTGCAGGGCTCATTGTAGGCATAGTCGCCTTGCCACTGGCACTGGCGTTCGGTGTTAGTTCAGGAGCGGGCGCCGCGAGTGGCTTGATTACTGCCGTCGTGGCTGGCCTGGTTGCCGCAGTTTTTGGTGGTTCCCATATTCAGGTTTCCGGGCCGACCGGTGCAATGGTCGTTGTGCTGGGTCCAGTGATCGCCGCCCACGGCGTTGAGGCTTTGGCTGTGGTGGGAGTCCTGGCCGGGCTGATGGTCATCGCCGCGGGCGCGCTGAAACTGGGCCGGGTGGTATCCCTCCTGCCCTGGCCTGTGATCGAAGGATTCACCCTCGGGATTGCCGTCATCATCTTTCTGCAACAGGTGCCAGCTGCTTTTGGTGTTGACGCGGGACCGAGCACCAACGCCGCAATATCGGCTGTACAGGCCCTGTCGACCGTTCCCCTTTCGGGCCATCTGGCAGCGGTAGGGCTCGTTCTCCTGGTTGTCCTCATCATGACCCTGGCCCCGCATATCCACCACCGGATCCCTGGATCACTCGTCGCGATTGTGGCCGCTAGCGTCGTGGCCGAGGCCCTTGCCCTACCGATCGGGAGAATCGGCATCCTCCCCGATTCCCTGCCAGCACCAACGCTGCCCGGCTGGGATTGGGGATTGATCGTCGTACTGGCTGGGCCCGCAGCGACGATCGCCGCCCTGGCAGCGATCGAGTCGCTACTTTCTGTGCGGGTCGCAGCCTCGATCTCGACTACGGGCCCGTACGACGCCGACCGCGAACTTTTCGGCCAGGGCTTGGCGTCCGTCGCCTCAGGGCTGTTCGGGGGCATGCCAGCTACCGGCGCTATCGCCCGCACGGCAGTGAACATCCGGTCGGGCGCACGCACCCGGTTTGCTTCGATCACCCACGCGATCGTTCTGCTCCTTGTGGTTTACCTGGCCACCGGCCCGGTCTCCCGCATTCCACTTGCCGCTCTGGCTGGGGTCCTGATGGTCACTGCTGTGCGGATGGTCTCCCTGCCGACCCTGCGGAGTGTTATCGGCTCAACCCGCGGAGACACCGCTGTTCTACTGGTCACCGCGATTGTCACTGTCTCCCTCGACCTGATCCAGGCGGTGGGAATCGGGGTTCTTGTGGCAGCCTTCTTCGCCCTGCGCTCCCTGGTGCAGTCCAGCGGAGTACACCGCGAAGCGATCCCGGGCCCACGCCAGAACGGGGACACCAGGATAGCCATCTACCGCCTGGAGGGAGCCCTGTTCTTCGCAGCTGCTGAACGTCTGCTGGAACATATCAGCGACATCAGCGACGTCGATGTAGTGATCATCCGCATGTCCCGCCTGCAGGCGCTCGACGCGACAGGTGCCCGAGTAATCACCGATCTGGTGACCGCTCTTGAGCGTCGCGGGATCACCGTCCTGATTAAGGGTGTCCAGGATCGCCATTTGCGCCTGATCACCAAAGTTGGAGTGCTGAAATCATTGCGTCACCACAAACACCTCTTCACCACTCTGGAGCCGGCGATTGAACATGCCCGCAGCCACGTATCTCGAGTTGCCCGATGACCAACGCGATGAAGACCCGGTTTGGGAAGGGCGCACACTGGGCAGCGCTAGTCCGGACTAAAGGCCCTACTGGCGCCGAGCGTTCGCAGCTACGGTGTGCACACTCCCGCTAGGCAACCACTCAACGAAGAGGCAGGCATTCACATGACCGCTCCCACCGTCTCCGATGAATTCTGGGACACACCCGGCCTGTTGCGCGCATCTCAATCGCTGAACACCGACGAGTGCTGGGCGCTGATCGCGGGCCAGACCAGCGGGCGGATTGGATTCCTGCACGACGGACTGGTCACTATCTTCCCGCTGAACTGCATTGTCCACGACCGGGCCGTATATTTTCGTACCTCCGCAGACGGGGTTATTGCCACCAGCCAGCTGGAGCGGGCCGCGTTCCAGCTCGACCACATCGACACCGTCGCGCGCAGCGGATGGACTATTCTCATCAACGGCATCCTTGAACGCATCGATGCCCCGGACCTGTTGAAGACCCTCTGGGGCAGCCGCGCTGACGAACCTTGGGCACCCGGCCAACGCAACGTGTTCTTCGGCATCAGCCCTCGAAAGATCAGTGGGCGGCGGCTCCACCCGGAGCACTAATCTGCTGAGTCCGTGGGCGGAGCGGGATCCAGGAGTTGCGCCAGGTGGATGCCGCGGCGGTCGCTCAGGTCCTCCAACTGGGTCCTGCAGGAATAGCCGTCGGCGAGCACGACGGCGTCGTCGCCTGCCGCCCGAACGGCAGGGAGTAGCTGCTGTTCAGCCACGGCCACGGAGATCTCATAGTGCCCGCGCTCTACACCGAAGTTCCCGGCGAGGCCGCAGCATCCGCCGAGTTTCTGCAGCGTTGCACCGGCGCCCTCCAGAAGCGCCGCATCGGGGCTCCAGCCCATCACCGCGTGGTGGTGGCAGTGCGGTTGCGCGACGACGGTGGTTCCCGCCAGCGACGGTGGCGTGTAATCCGGCGTCTGTGCGAGGAACTCGGCGAGGGTGTGGGTGGCTTCGGCCACCCGGCCGGCGGCCTCCTGCCCGAGCAGTTCGACGGCGTCGGACCTGAGCACGCCGGTGCAGGAGGGTTCCAGGCCCACGATGGGGATGCCCTGGCCCACCGACTCCCCCAGCACCGTCACGCTGGAGCGCAGGATTTTCCGGGCCGAATCGAGCTGGCCGGTGGAAATCCAGGTAAGGCCGCAGCACACCGGCGCGTCCGGGATCCTGACCTCGTAGCCCGCGGCCTCCAGGATCCGCACCGCTGCCTGACCCACCTCGGGGGAGAAGTTGTTGGTAAACGAATCCGCCCAGAGGAGCACCGGTGATCTGTCTCCGGAGGGAGCGACGCGGCGGGCGTTGAACCAGGCGTGAAAGGTCTGCGGTGCGAACGCTGGGATGGCCCGCCGCTGGTCGACGCCTGCCAGCCGCAACCCCAGCTGGCGTGCACCGGGTAGCCGCACCAGGGCATTCACGAGTCTCGGGGCGAAGGACGCCAGGTTCGCCCACCGGGGCAGCCAGCCCAGTGAGTAGTGTGCAGCCGGCCGGATCCTGCCCTTGTGGCTTTGGTGCAGCACCTCGGCCTTGTAGGCGGCCATGTCGATGCCGGTGGGGCAATCGGAGGCGCAGCCCTTGCAGGAGAGGCAGAGGTCCAGAGCGTCGTGGACCTCTGGTGCTCTCCAGTTGAGTTTCCCGGCCACCGTGCCACCGGTGACCGACCCGTTGATCATTTCCTGCAACACCCGGGCCCGGCCGCGGGTGGAATCCTTTTCCTCCCGCGTCGCCAGATACGAGGGGCACATCACCGAACTGTTGTCCGCGTGCGACGCCCGGCACAGCCCCACCCCGGTGCAGCGATGGACCGCCTGGCTGAAGTCGCCGTCGTCGTGCAGGTAACCGAAGCCCAGTTTGGACCGCAAGGGCCCGGCTTCCGCCACCCGGACGTTCGCGTCCAGCGGCTCAGGATTGACGAGGATGCCGGGGTTGAGGATGTTGTCCGGGTCGAGGATGCCCTTGACCTTCCCGAAGAGCGAGATGGCCGCGGGAGAGTACATGTAGGGCAGGAGTTCACTGCGGGCGCGGCCATCACCGTGCTCCCCGGAGAGGGACCCACCGTAGCGGGCCACCAGCTTCGCCGCGTCGGTGAGGAACTCGCGGAACACCGTGGTGCCGTGGTGTGCCAGTGGGAAATCGAGCCGGATGTGCACGCAGCCGTCCCCGAAGTGACCAAACGGGAACCCGGTGAGGTTGTGGGACAGGAGCAGGTCGTCGAACTCGCGAAGGTAGTCGCCCAGCCGTTCCGGTGGCACCGCTGCGTCCTCCCATCCGGCGTGCGCTGGCGCCCCCACCGGTGAGCGGCCGGCCAGTCCGCCGCCGTCCTCGCGGATCCGCCACAGCGCCAACGCCTCCCGCGAGTCGGTGATGATCCGCGCATGCCTGACCTCGGCGATGGCGCTAAGCCGGCCGGCCCGGTCGGCGACGTCAACGGCGTCATCCCCGGAAATCTCGACGAACAGCCAGGCCGCACCGCCGGGCAGTTCGGGCACCGCTTGGGGGCCCTTCCGGGTGCGGACCACCTCGACAATCCGCGAGTCCAGGCCCTCGCAGGCGGTGGGCTTGAACGGCAGGACGCTGGTGACGGCGTCGCCGGCGTCACCAATGGTCTCGAACCCGAGCACCACCATGGTCTTGTGCGGGGCGTCGGCGACCAGTCGCACTCCGGCCTCGAGCACGACGGCGAGCGTCCCTTCGCTGCCCACCAGCGCCCGCCGCAGGTCAAACCCGCGTTCCGGAAGGAGATGTTCGAGGGAGTAGCCCGACACCTGCCGCCCGAATCGGCCCAGTTCGGTCCTGATGGTGCCCAGCTCGGAGCCCACGAGCGAGCGTAGCGCGTCGGTTTCCGGGGAGGACGGCGTACCGTCGGCGCCGAGGTAGAGCCGGGCGCCGGACCCGGTGACGACGTCAAGGTGCGTCACGTTGTCGGCGGTACGACCGTACGCGAGCGCCCGCGATCCGCAGGCGTTGTTCCCGATCATCCCGCCGACGGTGCAGCGGGTGTGGGTGGACGGGTCGGGGCCGAACCGCAGCCCGCTCGCCAAGGCAACCTTCTGCAGGGTCGCGTGCACGGCGCCAGGTTCGACGACGGCGGTGCGGCTCTCGGCGTCGAACTCAAAAACTTTGTTGAGGTGGCGACTGAAGTCGATCACCACGCCGGTGCCGATGGAGTTGCCGGCCAGTGAGGTGCCGGCGCCCCTCGAGGTGAAGGGGATCCCGCGTTCGCGGCAGACCTCGAGGGTGGCGAGCACCTCGTCCAGGTGCCGTGGGAAAACCACGGCCGTAGGATGCACCCGGTAGAGGGACGCGTCGCTGGAGTACGCGGCCCGGGAGGTTGCGTCGACCCGCGCATCGGCAACACCCCTGGCGTGGAGTTCGGAGACCAGGGAAGTGGGTGCTGTGAGCGTCGTCGCCATGAGTAACATGTTACTCACCGTGTCCAGTCCGTCACAGACTACCCTTGGAGTCATGTCACCCGCCCCCGACGACGCCCGCGCCCCCGCCGCACGGTCGCAGTCCCTCACGGACCGGACCATTGAGGCCGTGCGTGAGGGCATCCGGAACGGCAGCTTCGTCCCCGGTGAACTGTATTCCGTCTACCAGCTGGCCGATGAGCTGGGCGTCTCCCGCAGCCCGGTCCGGGACGCCCTGCTCCGGCTGGCGGAAACCGGGATGGTCGCCTTTGAGCGCAACCGCGGGTTCAGGGTGGTGCTGCCCGGGGCGAGGGAACTGACCGAGATCATTGCCGTCCGGCTGGCACTGGAGGTACCCGCAGCCGAGCGGGCAGCGGTCCGCGCCACAGACTCCGATCGATCCGCTCTGCACGGCGAGCACTCGGCGATGGAGGCGGCAGTCCTCGCCGGTGACGAGACAGCGTTCATGCTCCACGATCAGCGGTTGCACGGGCTCCTGCTGGACCTTGCCGGCAACGCCCACGTAGCGCGAATTATCGAGAACCTGCGCGACGCCACCCGCCTGGTCGGTGCGTCAACGATCAAGAAGTCCCGGTCCCTGGACGACGTGTATCGCGAGCACCGGCCCATCCTTGACGCCATCGACGACGGCGACCCGGCTGCCGCTGGCTCCGCGATGCGCCGCCACCTTGAATCCACGGGAAGGCTGCTCCTGCGGGAAGCCGCAGATGGAAGTAACTCTTCGCTCTGGGAGGACCTGGTTGATCCAGTGACCGGCCAGGGCAGCCGGTGATCTGATGACCGATGTAGTGGAACGCCGTCCCCGTGGCGGTCTGGCAGCGATGTGCATTTCGCAGGCCACGAGCTGGGGGTTGTTGTACTACTCGCTGCCGGTGGCCGTGGTGCCCATCACCGAGGACACCGGGTGGAGTGCTGCGGCAATCACCGCTGCCTTCTCCGCCGGGCTGATCGTCTCGGCCGTGTTCGGAATCTGGGTGGGCAAGTTACTGGACCAGCGTGGGCCGCGCCGGCTGATGGTGACCGGCAGCCTGATCGGGGTCGCCGCCCTCCTGCTGGTGGCGACCGCACCGAACCTCCCCGTCTTTGTCGCTGCGTGGCTGATAGCAGGTCTGGCTCAGGCCGCTGTGTTTTATCAGCCGGCGTTCGTTGTGCTGACCCGCTGGTATGGGCCCGCCCGGGTGCGGGCGCTGACCACGTTGACTCTGGTGGCCGGGTTCGCCTCCCCTATCTACGCACCCTTGACGGCATTGTTGATCGAGACTGTCGGGTGGCGGTCCGCCTATCTGGTCCTTGCCTGCGCGTTGGCTGTCGTCACGATCCCTCTGCACTGTTTCTTCCTCAACGCCCACTGGACGGTTCCGTCGCCGTCACAATCGCGGCAATCCGTTACCCGGGATGTCCGGGCGACAACGCGCAGCCGACGGTTCATCATGCTGCAGGTGGCAGTCGCTGCGGCAACCTTGGCGCTCTTCGCGGTCACGTTCAATCTGATCCCGCTCCTGCTGGAGCGGGGCTTTGATTACCGGACCGCAGTACTCGCGTTCAGTCTGATCGGGGTGGGCCAAGTGGTAGGACGGCTGTTCTTCGCTGTGCTGCCCGGCCGGGCCAACCCGGTGCGCCGCACCGTGTTGTTGCTCGCCGCGGGCGCGACCTGCTTGTGGCTTCTAGGTCTGCTGCCCGGCCCCGCGTTCGCCCTCATCGGTGTGACCGTATTGGCCGGCGCGGTCCGCGGGTGCGTCACCCTGCTACAGGCGACAGCCGTTGCGGACCGGTGGGGAACCGCCAACTTCGGCGCCGTGCAGGGCGTCTTCGTGGCTCCGGTGACGGCGGTGGGTGCGCTCGCCCCAGCAGCAGGGCCTCTCCTTGCTGGGCTCCTCGGAGGGTATCCGGCCATGGCGTTGGCCATGGCCGGGGTGGCAACCCTTGGGGTGCTGGCCGCCGCGCGTTCCTGATTGTCACCCGTCAGATCTCCAGAACGCCCTCCCCCGCCGGCCCTCCCTGGTCAGCCTGCGGTGCGACTTCTGGCACCATGGGGTGGTGGAATCTCAATCTGTTGCCCCCATCGACAAGCACGCAGGTATACGGATGTGGCAGGACTATTGCGCCGCTCATCCCGAGGCGGTAGCAGCGTCACCCGAGTACACGATCGAACACTTCGGTGACACCCGGCGACTGGCGGATGAACTTCTTGGTCTTGTCCTCAGCGGACGGAAGCGGGCGACGGCAGAGCTTGTTCGTGATTTCATCGCTCGCGGTGATCAGGTCCCCCGCATCGGATCCCATTGGATCGCCTGCGATGGAGATGGGACTCCTCGCATCATCATTCGCAGTGTCGAACTCCGCGTTGGAGGTTTCACCAGTGCAGATGCCGCGTTTGCCGTCGACGAAGGCGAGGACGATCTAACCCGGGGTTTTCGTGATGGTGGGGCCTGCAAGGTGTGTTTAAGCGACGAAAGGTGCTTCTGAGCTGGGAAAATAGTGTTGTTGACGCACTTTTAT
>NZ_JADOUR010000017.1:0-55940 GCF_015751665.1 Arthrobacter sp. CAN_A1
TGGGCAGATCCGATGGCCATGACCGGGCAGTTTTCATGGCCACCAGCGGGCAGTAATGCTGGCCACCCGTGGGCACCTTTAACTGGCCCTTGACAGGATGAGGAAGACGGGTTAGAAGTCATTTTCGAGGTCGCCGCCTAGAAATTAGAAGTTCGCACAAACGATTCGTGAACCTTTTAGCGGCAACGGGTAATACATAGTGTGAGCACCGATAAAGACATCATCCTGCGGTCCCGTGGATACCCTGCGGTCTTCAGCGATCTCTACACGCGACATGCGACCGCTATCTATCGGTACGCCCAGCGTCGTGCCGGTGACTCGGTCGCGGACGACGTTCTGTCTGAAACCTTCCTGGTGGCATTCAAGCAGCGAGATTCCTTCAACACCGCGTGGGACGACGCCCGGCCCTGGCTATTCGGAATCGCGACGAACCTCCTCAAGAAACACCATCGGACCGAAGCGCGCGTTACCAAGGCATATATCCGGTCCGTGGAACGACCCGACAGCCAGAAACCGATGGAAGACGTTGACGCGGCGATCGATGCACAAGTTTCTAGTCGCCTCATTGTTGCTGCCCTCGCCGCGATGCCGGCCAAAGACCGGGACACCATCCTTCTGTTCGCGTGGGCGGAACTGTCGTACGAGGGCATAGCAACAGCAATGGACGTTCCTATAGGCACCGTCCGCTCACGCCTTCATCGAGCACGCACTTCGCTTCGCTCGACACTCGGATCTTCACCCCATTTTGTAGAGGAAGGTAGCCATGAACGAGCTACAGCTGCTCAAAGAAACGCGTAAAATCGACAGCCCTGTTCCTGCCGCATCACTGGATCGTGGACTGGCTCAGCTCATGTCGACCATTGAAAAAGACACACGGCGCCCATCGAAGACCAAACGGTGGAGCCGGCCGAGGCGATCTTTGATCGCTGTCGCTGCGGCAGCTGCCCTGGTTGTCGGACCAATGGCAGTTGGCATCATCTTGCCTGACTCGCCTCAAGGTGCCACCGCTGAAGCCGCGGAAATTCTGGACGAAGCAGCCCTGGCCACAATCGAAACGGCAGACCCAATCGTGGGGGCCGGCCAATATTTGATGATCGACACCAACGCCGTGTACGGATCCTCAATAGTCCACGACGGCACCCAGCACACATGGCTGGCCACCCAGGACTCGCAGCTTTACATACCCACAGACCGATCAGAGGAATGGGTATGGGTCAGAGAGCCTGAAGTCCCCGTCACCTTCTTCAGCGACGAATCGCGTGAAGCCGCAGAGGAGATTTCCAAATCGACTGAACCCTTCGGGCAAACAGTGCGGGCTCCGGGGGGTGGGTTTTACGGAAGCCCCCAGCAATTCCTCGGTAAACCGTTGGATGACGCTATACAAGATTCTCCTCGCGACCCGCAAGAACTCCTGGACCTCATCTATGCCACAACCGAGGGGGAAGGCTGGTCGCCAGAACAACAGGCTTTGACGACAATCGCTGATTTCCTTCGAACTGGAGCGGTACCGGCGAACCTTCGGTCTGCCCTCTACGGGGCGGCAGCCCTTATTGATGGTGTGGAAGTAGTCGATGAAAGTGCAACGATCGACGGTCGAAGCGGCACAGCGATCGGTATCGAAACACCAGATCACGCCTGGCGACAGGACATCATCATCGACGTGGAAACAGGCTTGATGATCGGTGAGCGAGTCACTTCACTGAAAACGACTCCGCAATACCCTGCGGGCACCGTCATCTCTTGGACCACAAGCGAAACCTCCGTCGTAGATTTCGCGCCATAGGCCATCACCAACTCGACCACACAAGCTTAAAAGTTGATTCCAGATGCTGCTTCACACCGTTGGTCGAACAAGGACCACCCACGCTTCAATAAAAGAAACGAAGCGGCGAAGGGTTCAGCTATGGCCTCAAGAGAACCTGTTGCTGTGCCGGCTGTGAGGGGTTCACCCTTCTGAGGAGGTCCAAGCGTTGCCCTAAGTGTCAGAGCCCAGGTCAGCGCATGAGCATCCCCGCTCATCTGCCTCCACAACAACATGACACTGTTCTGCTTCCCCGGATCATCCCGGAATACGTAACCGGCCGCAAAAGGAATGACGTCATCGGAAATGTTGAGGCCACGAGGTTGGCCGCCTACCTCTATCGCCGTTGCTCTCCGACCATCAAGCCAGCCCAGCTGCTCATGAATCTTTTTGCAGTCCTCTTCGGATAGATCAGGCATGTTCAAGCATTCAAGGTGAAACTGTCGAAGCCTCTTGTACGCCTCAACAATCACTGTCAGCCCGCGCTCTCGGCGGACAGTAGGGTCATCAGGGCCCAATACATAGACCGCCTGGGCTGACGCCAGTAGCGCCCCTCGAAGCGTAGTGAAATGCGCGGATGGATACAGCTCGCCAGCCTTTACGGCTGTCCACGCTAAGCGCAGGTGTTCCCCGGCGGATACAAGAGACAGTCGCGCCTCATCACTAATCGGGTGGACAAATACCTTGTTATCCTCGTGCAACTCGCTGCCTCGCTGCGGACGCTCAATCTGCTGCGCGCGGAGCCGCCAATCGTCAAGCTGAGGAGCGTAGGACTCCAGATGCTTGAGATACGCATCGTGTCTATTTCTCGCCCGCGACTCGTTATCCACCACGGACCTCAACAATCAGCTGCGGGCCGTTGTTGCGTACTGATCCAACTTCTTTGCCGACAACTCGGGGCACCAGGTGAGGTTCAGGCATGGCATTCACTAGCTCGCGGACCTGGTTCTTGTCCGTCGTAGCTGAATCCAGCCAATCGACCTGGAGGTCTTTGGGAATGATGAGCGGTGATCGTTCGTGGATATGCCCTAGCGCGTCGGTGGCCGACGTCGTGATGACAGTCGCGGTGACCAGCCACTTTTCCGGGTGGTCCTCGGCCAGCTCAGGATTGGGCCAGAACTCATAAAGGCCGGCTACGGCCAACAGCTCATCCTCATTCTCGGGGTGTAGGTAGGTCGGGGTTTTCGTGCCGTCCTGGTTCTTCTGCCACTCGTAGTACCCGTTCATCGGGATCAGCGCCCGGCGCTTCGCCGCGGCGGTACGAAATGACGGCTTCTCCGTGATCGTCTCTGACCTGGCGTTGATCATCCTGGCCCCGGCTTTGGGGTCTTTGGACCATACCGGGACTAACCCCCAACGGGCCGTCTCTAGGCGGCGCTCTAGCACCCCGTCAGCGTCCGGGCGTTCGGTGATGAACCGAATGTCCTGCATGGGTGCGACGTTCCACGACGGCTGAATATCTGGGCTCTGATCGGTGATGACCTCAAAGGTGTCCACCAGGGCCTGTTTGTTTCCCGCAATCACGAAGCGTCCGCACATACGGCTCATTCTGCCGCACCGCTGAGGGTTCCCATAAATCGAACATGTGTTCTAATTTTGACCCTGACGGCATGACGGATCACAGGGTGAAGGGCGGCGCGCACATGACAACACAAACGACGGAGACTAGGCCACGGACGGTCAACGAACCGGTAGACGTGAGGTTCAGTAGCAGCGGCGCTCCCCTGGCGATGCGGTGGCGTGGCCGGATCTGGCAGGCAGTCAGGGAACCGGTGAGCTGGTCCAGCACCCGGAGCTGGTGGGAGCCAGGAAACACCCCCGTAAACGGGCAGGGCAGTCTCATCACCAAGCGTGTGTGGCGGTTCCAAGCTCAAACCGGGCCGGTCTCCCCCACCCTGGAGGTCGATATCAGCTCGGATCCACATACTGACGGGTGGCAGCTACGGCGGATCGCTGGGGCTGAGTGAATGTCGGTGCTGGGCTCTAACGTGATGGTGCCGGTGCCCTAGAGCGGGGGGGCTTCTAAGACACCGGCCCGGTGAGCCGAGGACTCAATCAAACTCGGCTCACTTCACAGTCTATTTTTCGTTTCTGAGAGTTAGCAGAGTGGCGGCAAACGCCGTGGGCCAGAACAAGCGGTACAGAAACTACTATGACCGGTTATTGGATGGGTGGATTGAGGAACTGGTGATGCGGGAGGAACCGGTGATGCTCACGGAGGCGGAACTGGATTTACCGTCGAATCCTGTTCATGAGTTCCCTGCTCCGCGGCGGGTGCATATCTGGATTCGTTACCCGTCGAGCGCGTACCGGGTGAAGGGACACGCAACGGCGTGGACAAAGGCAGCGGTCAAGGTCTCGTTCTTCGAGCCGGGCATCAAGACCCAGCGCCAGGGCTGGGTATGGGTCGGCGCGGTAACTCCCGCTGCGCCGGATGAGTTGTAGTCGCTGCGGTTAGTGGCCGGTGTTGGCGGGTAGGTCACCACGGCGGATTGCCTCGTTTGTTCGCTGGTAGGCGTCGTTGATGTAGTCCTCGAGTGTGGTCCGCTCGATACGCCATTGCCCTCGGCCACCAATTTGGATTGCCGGCAGATCCCCTACTCTGATCAGTGCCCGGATCTGGCTTGTGCTGGTGTTTAGTTCCTCGGCCACGTCGGGGATGGTCATAAAGCGGGCGGGTTCGGCTGTGTTCACTGGTTCATCCTCCGTAGGTGTTGAACCCAGGCGGGGTCACTAAATGTTGGTGGGGCCGGTTCCTGCACCACACAGTTACCGGCCCCGCTTGTTTCTTCTGGTTTTCCCTGCGAAAGGAAATCTGGTTTTAGCCTAGCGGTTTCTCTTCGTGAGGCATCTGCCTCGCCGTTTTACTTTTTGCTCGCTGTCTCGTCGGCTTGGGGTGTGATGCGCTGGAGGAGTGCGTCGTGGCTTTGTTGCAGCGTGTCGGCCCGGGCGCGGGCGGCTGCCAAGTCAGTAGCGAGCGTGCCAGCGTCGGAGCGGGAACGCTCGGCGGCGGTTTCTGCTTGGCGGGCACGTTCCTCCGCGTCCTGCGCCCGGCTCACGGCGGCTACGAGTTCCGCGTTCAACGCCGCAGCATCAGCCGTGTTTTTGTTGGTGATGCGATCGAGGTCTGCGACGAGCTCGGCCAGTTCAGTGTCTTTGTCTTGGCCCTCTTTCACCCAGCGGGCTTCGAGGGCTGCATGCTGCTCGGCGGCCAACGCCACGGCATCAGCCCACACCGATCCGGCCAACCGTGCCGCTTGGTCAAGCAGCGGTTGCGGTGTTGCGACGATCCGTGAGCCGGCGACAGCGCTCTCTTCCCGCCACGCCTTCAAATACCTGGTGGCGTCGGCGTTGGAGACGCCTGCGGCTTCCCGGACACTGGACACCGTGGGGTTACGCTCGGCACTGATTTTCTCGGCGGCGGCGAACACCCTGTCCCGGGCCGACCCCGTCGGGCTAATTTGCTCACTCATCACAGCGGACCACTCTCGAAGTAGTAGGAATAGTAGTAATCCTACTACTATTCCTCCATGTTTGCTACTTCCGCGGTTTGGGTGTGCCATAAGGGATCCGGATTCACCGGGCCGGTTCGGTGCGGCACAGCGGATCCCCCTCTTGGCGGGGGATAACTTAGCCCTCAAGGCGGCCCATAGGGCCCACTGGTTGAGAGGTTAGTTGTTGGGCTGGTGTTTAGCGTCGGTCCAGGTGAGATCTGGACGTGAAACGTTCAGCTGCAGGGGCATGTTCTCTGCCAGGGCTCGCTCTGCGGTGGTCTCTGGTGCGTAGGTCAGGGTGTGTGCTGGCTGGATAAGATCGGTGCCGGGCATGGCGGGTTCCCTGTTCTCTCGCGGTCGGTGCTGGTTTCACTGTATCGACCTGCCCTGTAGTGACTTGGTCTGCGTTGGCTTGTTCTGGGGCGGGGTGGCCTGTTGGCACGGCTGCGTACTTGGTGGGAGCTGGTGGCGTGTAGGTGCGGCGACCGGAGGAGCGAAGCGGGGGAGGTCGCCGCCGCGCATCCTGGCCGGTGAGCGTGGAAGTGCGTAGAGCAGGGCCGGGAACCTGCCGCGGTGGACTGGTCCCCGGCCCTGCTGTCGGTGTTAGTGCTGGTAGGCCGTTTTTGCGCTCTTGGTGCATTCAGCGATAACGCCGGTGCCGGTGAATTTCAGCAGCAGCGCCGCGAGTCGGCTCTCGGGGTCGGCTTCCTTCGCTTTGGTCAGGTACAGGTGCGCGATTGATCCCTTGCCCTTGTACCAATTGATCCAGCCGAGCAGGGTAAATAGTGGTGCTCGGGCTTCGTTCGGGGTGAACGGGAGCAGGTCGGTGGCGAGCTGTTGCACGGCATCGACTCGGCTCCAATCGGGTCGGCCAACGAAACGGCCGATCAGGGTCAAGGTCATTTCGTGGGGGTCGTTGCTGGTGTTGATGGTGTCGGCCATGATCCGATCACGGACGTTCGGGGCGTGGAGTGCGGCGACGAGCTGCACCGCGGTTTCCTCGGTCGGGGTGGTTCCGGTGGTGTCCTGCCAGAGGGCCCGGTTTTCGGTCATCACGGGAGTTGTCCAGTCGGTGGGGTCGATCTCTGCCCAGCCGGTCACGGTTTCCGCGATCTGGTTGAGAACGGTTTCCGCGTGTCCGCCGGTGAATACTGGGTCCGCCACGCTATCGCGCTGCGCGTTGGAGCCGTCAAAGATCAGTCGGGCGTTCAGGGCGCTGTCGGCGATTTCGGCCAGCGGGTGCGTGGTGCAGCAGTCCTCATCGTCGCAAAAGTAGGTCATCCAGTGCTCATCGGTGACAATCCAGCTATCGCGGATATTCATGCCAGCGGCGTGCAGCGCCGTATCGAGGGCTTCGGCGTGCGCGGTGAAGGGCTTTACACCGTCAATGGTGGGCTGGTTGGTGTAGAGGATGAACAGGGAGCCGTCGGCGTCTTGATCGTTGGCGAGGTAGCCAACGACTGACGCGGCGAACTCTTCCGGGTTGCCTTCTTGGTGCGCGTCGATGCGCAGCGTCACGCCGAGCCGCTTGCCGTGCATGGTCATCAGCACGAAGGATTCACGCGGGGCAAATCCGAGGCCGTGCGGGACGTAGGCCAGAATGTCAGCCGGGGACGTGACGGCAATGGGCGAGTTGTTCATGGTGGTGCTCCTTTTCGCAGTGGCGGGGGTTCGGTGGTGGGGCTTCTAAAAGTGGTGGTCCAGCAGTTGGCCTCTCCCCCGTTGTTTTTGCCTGCTGGCAAAGCTTGCGTAGCTGTGCCTGTCGGAACCTGGTCAACCCGTAGGGCAAGAGATCGGGCCAAGAGGGGAAGGAAATAAGCGACCTTGGGAGCGCCGGACACCTTGGCTCGATCGCGCAGCGGCGTAGCCGTTGAGCTGGTGGAGCAGGCACGTATGATCCGAAGGACAGCAGCAAAAAAGAGAAAGATCCCGCCGGTGGCGACGTAGGAGCCGGCGGCAGCACAGCCCGCAGCGCAGCGAAGGACCGCTTGTTCCTGGTGCGAGCTAGCGAGTACCTGGGGCTCATGTTCGCCTGGGCCGGCTCCGTCCGGGCCGGGCAGCACCCCCGCGCCCGTGCTGTTGATAGGCAGGGTGGGGGCGGGGCACTGTGGCCGGGTGGTTAGCTCGCTGCCTCGGCTGGTGTTTCCGCTGCGGTGGTTGCTTCTTCTTTGGTGCGGTGGTCCCTGATCTGGGCGTAGTCGGCCTTTTGGGTCCAGCTGTACTCGGTGATGAGTGAAACGGTTTTCTGGTTGGCTCGGGCTACTTCGTGCCAGCTCCCACCAATGCGGACGTAATCGCCTTTGTTGATCTGCTCGCGGGTGTAGTTGGTGGCCTGGCCTTCGGCTATCTGGGTTTCCCTGATGCCCTGCCAGTAGGTGAGCTGGTCCAGCTCATCGGCCAACATGCCTTGAAGGTGCGCCCGGTAATCCCCCGTGGCCGGTGCCGTCGTCTCGACGTATCCCCCGGCGAACGTGTGGGAACTGCCGTTGATTTTCCGCTCGGTGGCGCGGATTGCTGTTTCTAGGGTTTTGATCCGTGATGCCACGGCGGCGGGGCTGTAGCGGCGGTCAGTGGTTCGGGCTGCTGTCGCTGCGCGTTCGGCGGTTGCCTTGGCTTCCTCGGTGGCTTGGACTGATTTGCCCATGGCCCGGTCTGCGGTGGCAATGGCGCGGCGGTGCCGGTTCTCTGAGTGGTGGCCTATCTTGATGGGTTCCCCACCTTCGGGCAGTCGGCGCAGCGCTGCCCGCGCTGAGTCGTAGGCCGCTGTTTCGGCGTCTTGTTTTCGCTCGGCCTTCGCGGCCAGGGCGTCGGCGCGGTCTTGCTGGCGTTCAATCTTTCCCACTTCTACTTCGGCGGTGCTGCGGCTGGTGCGGTCAATGTCGGTTTCGACGCTGAAACCTGCCTCGGTGAGTGCCGCCGTGGTGCGGTTGATGACGTGCATTTTGGGCTGACGGTCCCGGGACATGGGCACGAACCACGCGGCGATGCTGCGGCCCCAGCGCCAACCGTTGACCTTCAAGAGGGGCGCGGTTCCATCACCTTTAGCCGTTCCCTCGATCAGGGTTCCGGCCTCGTGGGTGTGGGTGATGATCAGCGTTGCCGTGCTGGTCTCAACGTTCATGGTGGTGCTCCTTTTCGCAGTAGTGGGGTCGGTGGTGGGGCTTCTATGTGGTGGTCCAGCAGTTGGCCCTTCCCCCGTTGTTTTTGCCTGCTGGCGAAGCTTGCGGAGCTGTGCCTGTCGGAACCTGGTCAACCCGTAGGGCAAGAGATTGGGGCAAGGTGGGAGGAAATAAGGGACGTAGGAGCGCCGGACACCTTGGGTCGATCGCGCAGCGGCGTAGCCGTTGAGCTGGTGGAGCAGGTACGTATGATCCGAAGGACAGCAGCAAAAAGAGAAAGAGATCCTGCCGGTGGCGACGTAGGAGCCGGCGGCAGGACAGCCCGCAGCGCAGCGAAGGACCGCTTGTTTACCGGGTGGTTAGTGCCAGGGTCACGATGACAGGATGGGGCGCATGCGACCTATGAGCCAGTACCTGATCGTCCTCGTGAGCGTCCTGAGTACCTTTGCCGCCAATATCGTCCTGGACGTTTTCACCGAACTTCCCATGCTGGGGCGTTGGACCGTCGCGATCCTGTTCGGTCTACTCGTTACTACTGTCATCATCAAATGGTCAGAGCGCCGACGAAGGCAGAAAGACGCTGCCCCGGAGCGCACCTAATTGATAGCTGTCCCCGAACGCTAATGAGGTCCGTTTCTGCGGTGCGAGCTAGCGAGCACCGCTGCTTTGTTCGCCTGGGCCGGCTCCGTCCGGCCCGGGCAGCGCCCCCGCCGGTTTCCGGCGGGGGCACTACTCCCCCGGTTTAGGCTTCGTCGGCGGTGAGTTCTTCCTCGTCGGCTTGCACCTGTGCGAACGTCTCCCCCAGCTCCTGTACTCCACTGGTTTCTGCCTTCACGGATTCCTGTGTTTCTGTGTTTCCGTGGTTGGTGATGATGGTTTCAACGTCGCTGAGAGTGTAGCCCCATGTGGTGAGCTGGGTCAGGTAGTGCTTGGCGGTGCTGGTGGGGTTGCGCCATGACTGGCGGGTGAGGCTCTTTTCGAATCCTGCGAGGATGACGGCGAGGGTGTTGGTTTCGTGGCGTCCGGTGGGCTTGGCGGTGATCTTCGCCAGCTCGCCGTAACCGTCTTTGCCTCCGAGCAGTTCGGCGGCGAATCCGGTGTGCTTGTTGAGTCCGTCAGCGACGGTGTAGGAATGGTTTCCCATTGACTGGGCGATAAACCGTAGGGCGTTCTTCGGGGCCGTCTTGGACTTGAGCAGGGTTTTGAGGAAGTCCACGCGGACCGTTTCGGCGGCGTCCCATGCTTTATTGTTTTCGATCACGCGGCGGCGTTCTGCTTTTTCGTCCTCGGTCATTGGCCCTGTCCGGGTGGCGCCGGGTTTGGTGAATCCTGCTGCTTTCCAGTCGGTATTGACCAAAGTGATCCGTACCTCCCCGTTGTAGGTGAATCCGATGTGCGCGGCGTCGGCGTCGTCGTCGGTGAGTGGTTCACCCTCGATGGTGCGCAGGTCGCGGATATTCGCCATGGGGCCTTTGTAGTCGTAGTAGTTCAGATCCTCGTCAACGATCTTCAAGCCCTGGGTGGTGGCGGTGGCTGCTGCTTCGGCCAGGAGGGCGGCGCGGGTGCGGTCGTCGCGGAGCCGTTGGGCGGTGTGGTCAAAGCTCTGCGGGTTCTGTGCGGCGGTGGTTTCGAGTTTGGTGATTGCTTCTGCGTCGCCGCTGAATTCTTCGATAACTGCGGCCATGTCCAGTGTCATGCCTTGGGCGAGTGCTGCGCTGGCGGTGTCGTCGGCCCGGACTTTCAGTGCCGCGTCCACGGTGGTCTTTTTCGCGCCGGTCTTTTTCGCGATCTGGGTAGCTGAGACTCCGAGTAGGGAAAGCTGGTGGAACGCTTCGGCGCGGTCGTTGTCGGTGAGTCCTTGGCGCTGGTCGTTTTCCACGACCTGCTTAGCTAATCTGTCGGCTTCTGTGAGGCTTTCCACCACGTACACGGGCATCAGGTCCAGCTTCGCTTCCACGGCGGCGAGGGTGCGCCTCTGCCCGTACAGGACGTGCACTCCCCCACTTTCGGTGCGGTGTGCGACGACTGGCTGGATCACTCCGTGTTCTTTGATGGAGGCCAGGAATGCTTTGTCGAGCTGCACGTCGGCGCGGACGTTGGCGTCGATGGTCAAGGTGGTGGGGTCGATCATTTCGAGAACAGACATAGTAGTGGTGCTCCTAGTTCGCAGGGTGGGTGGGGAACCGGTGGTGACCAGCAGTGTGGGTTCCTCTCCCCCGTTGTTTGTGCCTGCTGGCGGAGCTTGCGTAGCTGTGCCTGACGGAGCAGTGCTCAACGCCGTAGGGGCAAGGGTGGATCAATTCTGGGAGGAAATAAGCGACGTAGGAGCGCCGGACAGGATTGGTGTGCCCGTAGCCGGCGGAGCCGGTTGACGCTGTGGAGCAGGTACGTATTATCCGAAGGACAGCAGCAAAAAGATGGTTGTTTAGGTCTTTACAGTCCGAACGTAGAGAGGTCGGCCTGGTTGACCTGGTGAAACGTGTGAGGCTCCAAACCGTTGCGGTCCGGAGCTTCACAGATATACAGAAGAACAGATTTACGGATACACAGATAACTGTGTATCCGTGTTTCTGTGCTATTCGGGCAGGGTGTCGATGAAATCGCGGAGGATCTGGTTCATAGCTGATCCTTCGTCCATGGCGCGGAGTTTGAGCTTGCGGTGCTGGGCCACGGTCAAGTCCAGGGTGAGGCGTTTGGGGTATTCCTCGCCTGGCGTCTTGAAGTGGCTCGACACTGATCCGGTGGTGCGGCCAGCGGTTTTCCCGGTGGTCGCTGGGGGAGTCACCTTTGGTTTCATTTTGTCGGCAAGGGACGGTTTTTCAGCGGCCATTGTGGACCTCCAATAGGTCGGCGGCTACGGTTTCGTAGCCGTGGAATGTGGTGGGGATGGTGCCGTAGGAGGTTTTGATTTCCTCGCGCAGCGGGATATGAGTGTCAAGGACGGCTACGCCGGCTTGTTCGAAGGTTTCTATTGCAGCCGCCAGGTTGCGGGTGTTGGATCTGGTGCGGACGAGTAGCACCGCGACGGGTTTGCCGGCTTTGGTGGCCGCTTCGATGGAGGGCCAGACGCGTTGAATGTCGATCGCTGAGGCATCAGTGGGTACCAGGACAAGGTCAGCTGCGGCCATGGCCGCGTCGATGATCCGGGGATCGCCTGGGGGCGTGTCGATAATGACGAACTCATAGCCGTTGGCGGCCCGGTCCATGGTTCGCTGGTTCACCACTTTCACGTCGAAGGGCAGCTCTAGTCCGTCGTCCTCAATGGATGCTGTCCAGTCGGATGCTGAGCCTTGCGGGTCGGCGTCGAGTAGGGCGGTCTTTCCTTGTTGTGCGTAGACCGCTGCGAGGTAGAGGGAGCTGGTGGTTTTCGCCACTCCGCCTTTGAGGTTTGTCAGCGCAAGTATCATGCTTCAATCCTATACTGAAACACAGAAACACGTATAGGCAGAAAAGCGTATACACGGAAATACTGGAAAACAGAAACACGGATCAACGTGGTGCTCATTTTCGGAGCGCCCTGATCTCCGCGAGAGCGACAATCTTGGCGCGGGAGTCCTGACGTCCAACCAGCTTGGCCCGCTGGGCTTGTTCCTCCAGCGTCCGGCGACGGGCGATAGCTTGTCGGGCTGCCGCTTCTCGGGCTGCTGCGGCCTTCCGCTGGTCGGGGGAGCGCAGTAGCTCTCCCTGAGCGGTGCGCCAGCCGTCCAGGCGGTTTCTGATCCATCCACGCAACCGTGCACATGCTTGACGGGTGTACTCCTGCGATACGTCAGGTGCCCCGCTGTCGGGCCAGCGAGTGCCGTCAGGCTTGCGATCGAAAGCATTCTCAATGTCGGCAATGGTCCAGCCAGCTAGAAAAGCTTCCCGCAGACTCGATGCCAGGTCTTTGTGGCTCATTCGCCGGAAAACAGGGGAGCGGTGCCAAATTTCTGTTGCCGCCGCCAGACGCTGTATTTGGCGGGTTGTCGTTGCGTGAGTGTTCCACCGGATTTCCGGACGATACGGCCTGAGTGGACCGGATGCGCCGCTTGCGGCGCCAAGGTCTGACTGTCGCGGCGAAGCCGCGTCCTTCTGTGCTTTTTTGCGCGCTCGTGTAGGAGTTAACTCTTTCTTAAGAAGGAGGGACCGCCCAAGGGCGGGAGGACTGACATTTATATCCACAACATCAACTGCCAGGTCGGGGACTACGCCGAGATCGTGGGGGACGCAGAGCACGTACACGGCCGCGTCACCGTGGCGTTCACCATTCTCGTCCGGTGGGCTGAACTCGGCGCTTCTGCCGCCGGCCACGCGGCCTAGCAGTCCCCAGTTGATCAAATGGTCGATGTAGCGGGCGACGGAGCGCTCTACGCGGCCTGTGCCTTCCTGCAGGGCTTCCCAGCCTGGGCGGGTGGTCATGGTGGTGTAGTCGATGTGCGCGATCAGGACAGCTAGTGCGTTGATGTGGTTACGTTGTCCGTCAGCTCGCGTCCCTAGTTCGGAGAGGATCAGGCGTAGCCGGGCCATGACCTGGTCGCCGTGCGCGGCACGGGCGCTACCGGCGGGGATAGCGCGGTTGATGACGCTGGGAGCTGTCTCAAACTCGCGGGGAATCCGCCTGTGCAGGCTCCGGGGGATCGGTCCAAGGATGCCACCGTCAAGGGGCTGTTCTGTGCGTTTGTGGCCGTCGGGAACGACGGTAAGCTCCGCGCCATTGGCGCGGAATCGGCCACGAATTTTGCGGCGCGGCGTAACTGAATCTGTTTCAGTATCAGTTATTGCGTGTAGAGTGGGCAGCATAAATGGACCCCTTCGAGGGTGTGTTTATGGAGGCCTTTCACCTGTGAGCTTGGCGGCAGTGGGTGAAGAGCCTGGACACTTATAGAAGGCCCGCTATAGCGGGCCTTCTTTTTTTAACTAGCTTTGTAGAGGGGCAGAGTCTCCTGGCCGGTTAGTTGTTCGAGGTCTATGGTTGCCAGTTTCTCCGCCATGACTTCGGCGATAAAAGAACTGGCCGAGATCCCCTGTGCATCGGCAACGGCAAACAATTTTTCTGCTTGAGCCGTGGGGATTCGGGTTGTCAGAACGTGGCGGTCCCCCTTAGATGGGCGTCCACCAGATGCGCGTTTCTGAATTGCCATACGTCGAACTCTAGGTTTCTGAAACGCTTTAGTGATGGACGCGGCGGGCGTGTCGCGGATTATTTGGTGTACCAAGTTCACAATCCCTCGGCTACGGCAGCTGCTGCCGCCAGCCAGGCGCGCTGCGTGGCTGGCTTCAGGGCGGTGTGTCGGATGCGTCCGGCCTTCAGTGCCTGGTCATAAGGAACGGTGACGACGCGGCGGACCAGTGGTGCGAAGCCGTCAGCGATCCTACGGGCTTCGTCGCCGTCCTCGGCTTTCCATTGGGAAATGATGACTACGGCGTTTTCGGCCAGCTGGGCTGAGTGTTCATCTCGTGCGGCTAGGGTTTGCAGGGTGAGTTTCGCGGCCTCTGCGCGGTCTTCCATGGTCGTTGTGGGGATCACGAGCTGATTGGTGTGGCCGATCATGGCCCGCCAGTTCGCGGCCCTTGCGGTGTTCCCGCTGTCCATCACGATCATGCGGTAGTACTTGGCGGCCACGGTGTGAACGGCATCCACTTCGTCGGCGGAGATCTCGTGATCTCCTTCGTCGTTCTCGTCCGAGCGCAGGACGTCGTACTTGTCCTCGGTCTGGTGGTGCACATAGTGGGCCAGTAGAGCGTTGTGGGCGGTGGGGGAGAGCAGTTGGTCTTTATCGCGCAGCAGATCCAGCACGCTTGACGTGTGGGGGCCTTGCTCGGTGCGCCACCCGAGAGTGCCTTGGTTCTCATTGTTGTCCCACGCGAGAACACCGCCGCCGCCGTAGCGGGCGAACACTGCTGCCAGGGCTGCCACGGTCGGGGTCTTGTTCGCCCCGCCTTTACGGTTCACGACGGCGATAGTGCGCGGTCCCGGCCAGTGCTGGGAGACAGCGTGAATGTCGGCGCGTTCGGCCATCTCCGATTCGGAAGGGCTCATACGCAGACCCATCCTGCTCATGGCACCGCGGAATCCCCGGGCAGCTGGCTGAACCACCGGATCACTGACCAGGAACGACGTGTCTTTCAGGCTCCGCCGGGTGGGCGGCTCAGGGGTCGGAGCCGATGCCTGTGGCTCCGACGCTACTTGTGCGGGCGTTGAGCGCGGTACTGAGGTTATCGGCGGTACAGAGGCAGTGGGGGAGTCCTGGGCTGGTGCAGCGGGCGCAGCTGCTGCTGGTTCCGTTGGTTCGGGGAGAGCTGAATCGATGGGCAGTGGCCTTTCGGTGGTGTCCTCGCTAGCCGTGTCATCTACATGGATCACTGGCGGTGTGGTGGTGGTGACCGGCGTTTGCGCCCGTCGCCTGCGGCCCTTGGTTTCAGAAGCGATTTCCTCAATGTTCCCTTCGGGGTGGACCACGAGTTCACCGTCTCCCTCGGGGCCTTCGGTGTAGACGCGCACTGGGCGGCTGAGGACTTCGGCTAGATCGGTGACGATTTTCATGGCTTCGCGGCGCAGCGTGGTTTCGTCGGGGGCGTCGATGGGCCGAGAGTTCCCGGAGATCACGACTTCTCCGGTGCCGTTGGCCCGGACAATGGCCCGTACATGGGGGAAGGTCGAGACTTCGACCTGGCTGGTAGTCATGGTGCTGGTTTCCTTACGTCAGAGGCGGATCGGTAAGAGCTTGTTTCGTTCGATAAAGCAGGTAGGGCAGTGAAAACTAGTTGGGCTATTTGGTGCCCTCGGGCGGGTAAAGCCGGTTGACTTTCCACGGCTCATCCTGACTTTGGCGTAGGAGCTGCACCCCGTAGTCGCCTATGTCGGTAGGCAAAGTGGCAATCACGCCGAACCCGTTGGTTTCGTCAATGTCGAGGGTCGCGGGTCCGGTTACTTCGGACACGGGTACGTTCGCCGGGTCCACCGTTGAATAAGAGGTCGTGGCCTCGGGGGTCAGCCACCGGGCGAAGTCGTTGGCCCACTGGGTTTCCTCCACATCGGGGCGGGCAAAGTCCGCTAAAGCGTCCTCAGCAACCTGCTTGGCCGCTTCCTCAGCCTCAGGGGTCCACTCGGGATTCTCGGGTACCTCGTCAGCGTTGGGGGCCTGGGGGCCGTCTCCTACGCTCTGTGAGGGCGTGTAGGTACTCGTCGGTGTCGGTTCCGCTTCTGAGTACCGCGCTGGCTCGCCATCCTGGTTGCCGCTGAAACACGCAGTGCAGAGCAGAACCGCTGCAGTTGTCAGACCTAGACTGCTCGCACGGAAATACATCTTTCTGTGTTTCCGTGTGGTTGGGATTGGGGTGGTCATGTGGTGTTCTCCTTAGTCGTCGCCGGGGAAGTAGAGGTAGGCGCTCACTTCGTCGGGCTGAATGTTGCGGGTGCTGTATTGATGATCGTCAGGTGGTGCCATGCCGTTGTATTCCTCGATCGCTACGGTGCCGTCGTCGTTGATTCCGGCGACGATAGCGACGTGACCGACTGAACCGGCCCCGCCGACGTTGGCCGCGTAGTAGGCCACGGCTCCGACTTCTGGTTCCTGACCGCTGTCCCAGCCTTGCCGGTTCCACGCGTTTAGCCACTGCTCGGCGTTGCCAAGGGTGAGGTCTGAGTTGTGGAACTTCCATGGATCGCCGGTAACGCCGGCCATGGCGTTAAGACGCCACAGAGCGAAGTCTGTGCACTCCCGGTTATACATACCCAGCGGGGACACTGCTCCTGGTGGGCACGTACCGCCGATAGCGCAGAACGGGGAGCTAGGCCACGGCAGATCGTCGCCAACGCCTGCGAGCTGCGGGCCACCGATGAGGCAGGTATCAAGTCCCTCAATGTCAGCGACGGCAGCAACGACGTCGATAGCATCGACCCAGTATTGGGTGTAGTGGAACGGGTCAGCGTTGCGCTGCACCCGGTGGGCGGCTTCGCTAGGTGAGAGTGATTCCCAGCCGTCAATGTCCTGGAGGGCGTTGAAAAAGTTAGTCGAGCTGATCAACGGGTCCATGCGGTCCTCATAGGACCCCCATGTTCCGTTATCGCGCTGCTGGAACAAGCCCCGGCTGTCGGGGCCGGGTCCGTCGCCCCGGTCGAGTACCTGGAGACTGGACTCACCCATAGCCGTCATCACGCCGATGGCTTGGCCTTTCACGCTCAGATCCATTGCTTCCCCTGCGCTCACAATCAAGGCAGCATTGACCAACTGTTCGCCGGAGTATCCAGCGACGGCTTCTGTCGGAATATTTTCAGGGTCTATCTCTGAACTGTTCGCAGGGGTGCATTCACCCGCGGAAGCCTCTTCGGTGTCACCGAAGAGCACCACGAAAAAAATCAGACTGAAAAACAACGTCAGCACTAAAACTGCCGCCGTATACAACAGGCCTTTAGACTGCATACATACCTATCGCCACCATGAATGATTCACAAGATTCCAGTTTTAACTATAACGTGAATTCCGTGAATCACTAGATGGTGGGCGGCTAGGGTGAAACTGTCAGATCTCCGTCCGGAAGGCCCGTGGCATGCCCCTCACCGCGCATGAGTTTCAGCGGTGGTCTGATGCCCGGATACCGGGGCAGAACGTGCGGGAAATCTCCCAGGCCACGGGCATCAAGTGGACCACCTTGCATCAACAGATAGTGCGAGGGAAAGTCTCAGAGACAACGGTTGTGGCAATAGCCCGGGCCTACGAGCTGTCGCCGCTGGATACCCTCTCGGAGTTCGAGCGGTATGCCGATCTCGCGGCGGGCACTAAACCGCCGACGGAGGCTGAGCTGATCAGCCAGATTCATTACTTAGATGTCTTGCGTGAGGTTCTCGCTCGAGCTGACGAGTTGTTGCCGTTTATGCCTGGCGATCTTCGGCCCTTCCCTTACCCGGACTCGACGCGGGCATGGATAGATGCCGTCGATTCGGGGGATCTACGCACTGCCATAGCCGCGCGGTTAGGTATCACTACGTCGACTTTTTCCTCGAAATTGAAGAGGACCTTGCCAGCCGACGTTGCGGTCGAAGTGGCCCGGCACGCGGGCGTTTCTCTAGCCAGTGGGCTAGTGGTCACGGGGCTGCTTACTGAAGCTGAGGGCTGGTGGCCACAAGATGCCCGCCTTTATGCATTGCAAGCGTTGAGCGATAGCGATCTCATGGCCGTTGCTGCACAAAAACTCTCCGTACAAAACCGCAAATACTGGGGCAAAGCCCATGACCGGGAACAAGCAAAGGAGTATTGGGAGAACCTGGGATGACTGCACTGATGCCCGTAGCCCTCCTCGTTCTGTGCCTTGTACTGGCTGCGCTTCGCGTTCCGGCTGCGCTGAAGGGTCAGAACCGGGCAACTCTTGCGACGTTCCTCTTGATCAGCGTTGTCCTTGCTCTAGCAATCCCGGCGATTTACCTTCCCGTCGATGATGCACTCGGTGGGATCAACGCTGCCAACTTGATATCAAGGCTGACTTTGAACGTGGTCTTTGTCTTGGTGGGGTTGCGCGTCGCTGATGCCCTCGCCTGCCGGCCCGTCCGGGAAATCATCACCGGGGCTTGGGGGCGCCGAGTTTTCATCGGAACCTCACTGGCCATCATTGCGACGTTCTGGGTGGCCGACGTCCCCGTTTCCTCGATGGGACTCAACGCTTATGCTGATCAGCCCTGGGTGGAGCTATATCGACTAGCCAGCCGCATTTACCCGGCCTTCATCGCAGTCCTTCTCGTACCCTGGACCTACAAAGCGGCCATGAATCGGACGGCTCTTCCTGTCTTGCGCGTCGCTTCGGCGCTCTTCGCTATCGGGTTCGCGCTCGTGTCGATCGTCCCGGCGCTCTTGCTGGCTGATATTTGGGTCAACGTGCAACTAGCCGTTGACGTCACCGTCTACACGGCGCTGGCCCTGGTAGCCGTCGCGCCGACCATCACGTGGGTGTCCAAACGGCACTACGCCAAAAAGGAAAAGACGCTCATCACCGCGGCTCGCTAAAACTTTGGGACCGCTGGGTTTACCGTCCTGGCAGGAGAGCGAACCCCACGCCGATCAGGAGTCCCACGGCTCCGCCGGCGAGTACCTGCGCCACCGTGTGTGCGCCTAAACGGATCCGGGACCAGCCGACGGCTACGGGCACGACCGCGGCGAGGAGACCCCACGGGCCAAAATAGGCGGCCATGGCGGCGGCGAAAAACACGGCAACCGCCGTGTGAGCCGAGAGCTTCCACACCAAGTTCACGATCAACACCGCGACGATCCCCACCAAGACGCTGATGATCATGGTCATCAACCCGGCAGGGGCGCCCATCCCAGCGAGAACCCATAAACCGACCAGTACCGAGACGATGGCTCCTCCGAGTACGGGAGCCCGCTGGGACCGCCGGCTGATGTGGTGATCCGTCAGGTTTCCTCGGCGGGTCAACACCACCACCACCGCGAACGGCAACACCGCAATAAAGAAGACGGCCACCAGGGCAAAAAGTAGCCCAGCCTGGAATCCATCGGGGACGAAGCTGCTCACCAAAATCAGGGCGGCGACCAACACGGCAGGGGCGAAAACCTCAGTCAGCACCCGGGCCAGCTGGCTACGGAAGGACCGGTCTCGTGACGTCGTCTGTGGTGATGTCATCCCTGCGTCCTGCCCTGCCCGGCTTCTGGTGTCACCCATGAGATAAACCCGTAGCTATGCTCACGCTATTCACGAAAGCTTGATAACGTGATGTTTGTGAGTAATCCGTGGATCGCTTCCGTACATCCGACGTCAAGTAAACCAGACGCCGCACCAACTCCTGCAGTCACGATCCCTCCACTGACGGGGGCCGGTGCACCTCAGAAGGGCATCCCTGAACCTGACGCAGCCGACCGGCTTCCTCGGCGGTATGTGTCCGGTTCTGCCTCGTTATGGATCGTAGGTGTGCATGGGGGAGCGGGAGAAAGCACGGTAACGCGCTTGATCGACGGGTCCCGCTCCACACAACATACCTGGCCAGCATCCGAGAATCCGGGGATACCTCCCTGTGTTCTGCTGGTCTGCCGATCCAACATGAACGGGCTGGAAGCAGCGCAGCGGGCACTCATTGAGTGGACTTCACCGCAACCTCCAGAAGTAGAGCTCCTCGGGCTGGCCGTGTTGGCAGACGCTCCAGGAAAACTCCCGCGAGAACTCCGCGACTTTGAAACCATCATCGGCGGGGGAGCACCACGCCTATGGCATCTGCCGTGGGTAGACGCCTGGCGGACAGGCGACGTGGCACCAGAACACCTGCCCCGAGAAGCCCGCAAGTTCATCACCGAAATCAATTCACTCCTGCCCTGAACCTGGGCAGCAGCGTCGCCTCTCATTGAAAGGTCTCACCATGCTTCACACAGCAGCTCTCAACCTTCAACTCAACGCCGTAAACGTACTTACCCAGATTCCCAACCCTGGCGGCGGATCGGCCCCTCCCGGCTCCGAAGGGCTACTCACTATCCTCAGTTGGGCCGCATGGATCGCCCTCGCCCTGGGTGTTCTCGGCGTCATCATCGCCGGTATCACCATGATGATCCAGGTCCGTCGCGGTGAAGGCGGCGAAGGACTCTCCAAGCTCGGCTGGACCCTCGCCGGCTGCGTCGTCGTCGCCGGGGCTTCCGGACTCGTTACCGCGTTCGTCTAACCCTGGTCAGGAGATCACCCATGAGTGACGTATCACCCGACGAAAACCACCAGACCCCTCTCACCCGGCCCGGCTTCATCGTCTCGGCAGCACTAATCCTGGTACTGATCGCCGCCGTGATCGTTATTGCGTTCATCCCTCGCGGGGGAGACGAACCGGACGCCAGATCGAACGAACCAACAACGAGCGAAACGACCTCAGCACCAGCAGCGACAGCAGCCGGGGTTGAGGAAAGCGTGTGTGGGCTACCAGCCAGCGACGACACAGCCCTTGGCGCAGCACCCGAAAGTAATTGGGAACTAGTAGGGACTATGGCTGTGCCGGAAGCTCCCGAGACCGCCGGGCCGGGCGTCGTTGACGACAGGGGATTCCGAACCTGCTTCGCACACTCGCCCACTGGAGCTTTGTACGCCGCTGCAAATCTTCTCGGACAGGGTTCAATCGGAGACGAAGAAACGCAGCGGAAACTTCTAGAACAGCTGACTATTGAAAGTGCCGGTCAGCAGACCGCATTGGAGAACATATCTGAGGCAGGTTCCGCCCCCTCAGTGCAAATTTCCGGTTTTCAACTGCTTTCCTACTCTGACTCTGCGGCGACCGTAGACATAGCTTTCACTTTGGAAGGTGGGGCAGTAGGACACGTGAGCCTCCCGCTCCGTTGGGCCGATGGAGACTGGAAGATTGAAGTTGCGGACGACGGGCAGTTCCTCAATGATCCCGTGCAACTAAACGATCTCTCGGACTACATTCCTTGGAGCGGAGTCTGAGATGGAAGAAGAGGACTGTGGCTTTTTGGGACTGGGATGCACAGCCGGTGATTGGATCAGTGGCGCGGTAGGCGGTGCGATTGAAGATCTGGCGGCTGCAATCTCTGAGGCGCTGAGCGAGATTGTTCTGAACCTCGCTACTTTTTGGGTAGATATGCCCACCAGCAACCTCACGATGGCAGGTGGTGAAGCATCACCTACTGTCGCCTTCCTACAGGGTGGTCTTTGGTACTGGACAGCTGCGCTAGCCGTCCTCGGTGTGATCGTCGGCGGTTCTCGCATGGTGTGGGAACAGCGTGGCTCACATGTCCGTGAGCTGGTCCGTTCACTGTTGACCCTGACCCTTGTTTCGGGGATGGGGCTGGCAACAATCGCGTTCCTCATCGTCGCCTCTGACGGGTTCTCAAAGTGGATCATTGACCAAGCGACTGACGGCGAGGGTTTCGCCAATGCCATTGAGGCCATGTTGATTACTGGGCAAGCGGACACCGCCGTTTTCATGGTCATCATTTTGGGTCTGATCGGGATTTGCACGTCGATAGTTCAAATCGTGCTGATGGTTGTCCGTAGTGGCATGTTGGTGGTGCTGGCCGGGATTCTCCCGACTACAGCGGCTTTCACCAACACCGAAATGGGTAAGCAGTGGTTCCAGAAAACCATTGGCTGGACGCTTGCTTTCATCCTCTACAAACCCGCTGCGGCCATCGTTTACGCGGTAGCTTTCCGCCTCGTCGGTGGCGGGGAAATGTCCGGTTTTACCGGGATCTTGAACTCCATTACCGGCCTGGCTCTAATGGTGGTCGCGTTGTTTGCTCTGCCAGCTTTGATGCGGTTCGTGACCCCGTTAGTGGGAGCCGTCGCTAGTGGTGGGGGCGGTGGCGGTATGGCTGCGGGAGCCGGTGCAGCGGCTATGGCCGCTATGCCTTCCGGCGCTAAATCATTGGGTTCAGCCGGGCGTGGGGGTGGCAGTGCTTCTCCCACACCAGCTAGCAGCAGCTCAGGTGGTGGGCAAGGTTCCGGGGGCGGTGGAGGCGGCAGTAAATCTTCCCCTTCGGGTAGCTCGACCTCAGGTAGCAGTTCCGGTGGAGCTGCGCCTACTCCTGGGGGAAGCAGCGGCGGTAAAGCCGGTAGAGCAGCCGGTGGCGCTCCAGCCCTGGCGGCAGCAGCATCCAGCGGGGCGAACAAAGCAGCAGGCGGCAGTGGCGGTGGTGGTGGTACACCGACGCCTAGCAGTGGCAGCGGCCCTACGGGAGGCGGCGCAGCAGCAGCTAGCGGTGGTGGTGCCTCCGGTGCGGCAGCAGGCGCGAGAGCTGGTGCTGCGGCGGGTCCAGCGGGTGCAGCTGCGGGTGCAGCGGTAGCCGCAGCGTCCAAGGGAGCACAGGCAGTAAAGCAAGTTTCGGACGAAGCAGCAGGGGATGGTCCAAGTGGCAGCAACAGTAAGTGATTACAAGCAACCTACCTATGGAAACTGGCGGGTTCCACGCTCAGCCGGGCTAGGAAACTTCGGCGCTATCGGAACCGGCCTGATCCTTGTCGGCCTGGTGTTCGGCATCATCTCCTTCGCAATCTGGAACCTCTTTGTTGGCCTAGGCGTGATGGGCGTCTTTGGTATCGGCCTGGTTTTGCTCACGATCAAGGACAAGCACGGCATGACCGTGGTTGACCGCGTTGGTGGCCGGGCAGCGTTCAAACGCTCCCGCCGGAAAGGTACGAACCTGTACCGTTCCGGGCCTCTCGGCGTCACTGCCTGGGGCATGTACCAACTGCCCGGTATTGCCTCGAAATCCCGGCTGTATGAATTTCAGGACTCCTACAACCGCAAATTCGCCATGCTTCACATGCCCACCACCGGCCACTTCACGGTGATTTTTTCCACCGAACCAGACGGCGCTTCTCTGGTCGATCCCGAACAGGTCGATGCCTGGGTCTCGAACTGGGGCGGCTGGATCTCCGCGTTAGGTGATGAGGCCGGAATTGAGGCCGCTTCCGTGACGGTGGAGACGGCCCCGGATTCGGGGTACCGGCTCCGCAATGAAGTCGAAATGAACATTGACGAGAACGCGCCAGAGATTGCTAAGGAAATGCTGCGCGAGGTCATCCGGACGTATCCGGAAGGCTCCGCAACGGTCCGGGCGTGGATCACCCTCACGTTCAATGCCACGATGCGCTCCGGTTCCCGGAAACGCGAACCTGCCGAGGTCGCCAAGGATCTCGCCTCCCGGCTTCCTGGCTTGTCTCAGCGGTTGCAGGCCACCGGGGCGGGTATCGCCCGACCCATGGCTGCACAAGAGCTGTGTGAGGTTGTCCGGGTTGCCTATGATCCACCGGCTGCACTGGTGATCGATGAGGCGCACGCTGCCGGGCATCCGGTGGAACTTTCTTGGGGCGAGGTTGGCCCGTCCGGCGCTCAGACGAACTGGGAGAACTACCGTCATGAGGGCGCCTATTCGGCGTCCTGGACGATGAGTGGCGCTCCGCGTGGCTCGGTCCATGCCAACGTGCTCTCCAAACTGCTGGCCCCGCATGGTGATGTGGACCGCAAGCGGGTAACCCTGCTGTACCGGCCTATGGATTCGGCTCGTGCCGCGCAGTTGGTGGAACGGGATCAGAACAATGCCAACGTGCGTATTACCTCCGGTAATCGTCCATCAGCTCGTGCCCTCGTCGATGCCCGCTCTGCGGCTCAAACAGCGTCAGAAGAAGCCCAGGGGGCGGGGCTGGTGAACTTCGGCCTGGTGGTCACGGCCACGGTCAACGGTCTGGAGCGCCTACCTGACGCGGTTGCTGCCATTGAACAGACTTCGGGTGCTGCGCGGCTACTTTTGCGCCGTGCCTATGGGAGCCAAGATACGGCGTTTGCGGCGTCGCTGCCGATTGGTTTGGTGCTGCCTAAGCACGTCCTGTTGCCTTCTGAGATTCGGGAGGCGCTCTAAATGGCGCGTATGAAGGTCCAGAAGAACCGGCACCACGCGGAGCCGGTGGAGGCGAAAAAGAAGAAGGAAAAGAAGCCCACGTTGATCCGGGAGAAGATACCCGGTGCCCGCGGCTGGCGTGGCCGTGGCGGCGGCGCAGCGGCACTGGTTCCCTCTGTGCGGGAGTACCGGGGGACCACCGTGCAGGTTTGCGGGCTGTGGCCGTTTTCCTCCGGTACGTCCTCACCCATGATCGGTGTCCCGATTGGGCGCCATGAGGAAACTCAGGCCACGGTCTGCTGTGATCCGATTAGCTGGTTTCAGCGGGCACAACTGATCTCCAACCCCTCAGCGTTCATCCTCGGCAAGCCGGGGCTAGGTAAATCCACGTTGGTCCGCCGGATGATGCTCGGCCTCGCCGGGCAGGGCACTAATCCGTTGGTTCTGGGGGATTTGAAGGGTGAACACGTTGACTTGGTGAGAGCTGCCGGCGGGCAGGTCATCTCCCTCGGCCGAGGCCGCGGATATTTGAACATTCTTGATCCTGGGCAGGCTATTGAAGTCGCGCAGCTCCTCGAGGCCAAAGGCCACGAGGATGCTGCTGTGCGGGTCCGCGCTGACGCTCACGGTCGGCGCCTTAACATGGTCGTCGCACTCATTACGATCAGCCGGAACCAGCCTCCGACCGATCAAGAACAAACCATTCTCGACCGTGGGCTGCGGTGGCTCGATGGGCACTTTGACGGAGTTCCCGTGCTCGGGGATCTACTCAACGTCATCCAAGCTGGGCCGGATGAGCTGCGCCAGGTCGCCCTCGACCGTGGCGACTGGCCGCTCTATCAGGCTGAGACTCGGGCGCTGGAGGCAACCCTGCTGGGCCTCACGGGCGGTGGAAAGCTCGGAGAAATCTTCTCCCGACACACCACTAACCCGATGCAGCGTGACAGGGCTGTGGTGTTCGATGTGTCCTCCATTGACGAAACAGAAACGGATCTCCAGGCCGCTGTGCTGTTGGCGTGCTGGTCCTACGGCTTCGGCACGGTCAACGTCGCTAACGCTCTGGCCGACGCCGGCCTGGAGCCGCGCCGTCACTATTTCGTAGTCCTCGATGAGCTGTGGCGGGCGCTGCGGGCCGGTAAAGGCATGGTGGACCGGGTAGACGCGCTCACCCGCCTGAACCGTTCTGTCGGTGTGGGACAGGTAATGATTTCACACACCATGAGTGACCTGCTGGCCCTGCCAGCTGAAGAGGACCGGATGAAAGCGCAAGGGTTTGTGGAGCGCTCGGGCATGGTCATCTGTGGTGGCCTTCCGGCCTCGGAAATGGCGTTGCTGACCAAAGCGATCCCGCTCTCACGGCAGGAACAGCAAAAACTCGTGTCCTGGCAAGATCCGCCCGCGTGGGATTCACGCGGTGTGGACGTTGAACCGCCCGGGCGGGGAAAGTTCCTCATCAAAGTAGGTGGACGCCCCGGCATCCCGGTCCACATCGGCCTCACCAGTGTTGAAGCCAAACTCAACGACACAAATAAACTCTGGCACGACGCACCTGAGGGTGAATCCCTCATGGCCGAAACACCAGTCGCCCCACCAACGGCAGGAGAACCGGCATGAGCGCACCAAACCGTAAAGGCACTTCCGGGAGCTATACCGAGGGCATCCTTTTGTTCTCGGCTATGGGCCTAATCGCTGCTGTGCTCGGTGGTGCGTGGGTGTCCGCTCACTGGGGCTCAACGCTGGCCGGTATCGCTGCGCCTCCATCTCATCCGATTGAGCTGGTGGCGGGACTTTTCAAGGGTGAGATCCCTTGGCCGGTACAGGCAACATTTATTGCCGCCGGTATCGGTGCCGCCCTGGTCGTGCTGGCAGTGCTTATTGTTCTGCTGGCGACTCGTTCCGGGAAGAACCGGACTCGGGTCGATAAAGCCGCCGTCCATATGGGTCGGGGCAAGGATCTGAACCACTTGTCTACCAAGGGCGCGAAAGCCACCGCTGAGCGCCTGGGCGTCGTGGATTCGGTCGGTGTGCCGCTGGGCCGGACGGTGGCCGGGAAACGGCCTATGTGGGCGTCCTGGGAGGACATGCTGATTCTCATTGCTGGTCCTCGGACGATGAAAACCACGTCCTATGCTGTACCGGCCATTTTGGAGGCCCCTGGGGCGGTCATAGCGACGTCGAACAAGCGCGACCTTGTGGACGTGACCCGCTCGATCCGTAGTGAAGTTGGCGAAGTGTGGGTATTCGATCCTCAGGGGGTTGCTGAGGAACAACCCACCTGGTGGTGGAATCCGCTGAGCTACGTCAAGGATGAAGCGACCGCCGCGAAACTGGCAACCCATTTCTCTGCTGGGTCCAGGGAGCCGGGAGCTAAACCAGATGCGTATTTCGATACTGCTGGCCGAAACCTGCTCAAGGCGTACCTGCTGGCCGCGGCGCTGGATGAAAAGCCGATCACACAAGTTTACACCTGGCTGACCAAACAAGCCGATGACCGGCCCGCTCAGATTCTGCGCGAGCATGACTACGAAATGCTCTCCGACACGGTGGTGGCCCGGCTGCGGGAGCCGGAAAAGCAGCGGGCCGGTGTGTTCGGTACCGCCCTGGAAATGGTTTCTTCCCTCACTGATCGCAACGTTGGGAAGTGGATCACGCCAGGGCCTGGCCCTCGCCGTCCTGAGTTTGAACCGGATATGTTCGTACGTGGCAGTGGCACCCTCTATAGCCTTTCCCGTGAAGGGGAAGGCACAGCAGGGCCGCTGGTTACCGCTCTGACGGTGGCCGTGGTGGAAGCAGCAGAACAATATGCCACCTCCCAGCCGGGAGGGCGGCTACAACGTCCTCTGCTCGGTGTCCTCGATGAAGCGGCGAACGTGTGCCGGTGGAAGAACCTGCCCGATCAGTACAGCCACTACGGTTCCCGTGGAATCATCCTCATGACCATTTTGCAGTCCTGGTCACAGGGTGTGGAGGTCTGGAACGTGGAAGGGATGCGCAAACTCTGGTCAGCGTCGAACGTGAAGATCTACGGCGGTGGTGTCTCCGAAGTCCAGTACCTCGATGAGCTGTCCCGGCTGATCGGCCAGTACAGCTACATCAACGTTTCGCGCAGCTCGGGGAAGTCCGGGCGCTCCAGCTCGCGGCAGGAGAACAAGGACGAAATACTCTCCGTCTCTGACCTCACCTCGTTGCCGCGTTTCCGGGCGGTGCTGTTGGCCTCCGGTGCCCCGACCACAATGATTGAAACAATCCCCTGGATGAACGGGCCTCACGCTGAGAAAGTCAATAAATCGTTGGGGTCTCACAGCCAAGTGGAGCGTGACCCTCTGGCGCCACCTGTGTTGTCTGAACGGGATAAAGACGCATGAGCGAGTTCAGCAGTGAGTTCGATAATGGTTTCAGTGCTGGATCTGAGGCGACCGAGGAACAGCCCGCTACCGCCGATGAACCGGCGGAACTGGTCTACTCAAATCCACTGGAGTTCTTCGTTAGTATCCTCAGCCCTTCTTATGTCCGTGAAGTCAACGGCGGCTCGGAGTTCGTCTGGTGCCCTCAGTGGTACAAACACGTCGAAGCACTCTCCCGGGTTGAAACGGTATGGCGATCTTGGGAGCATCTCCGGCTTGAAGGAGCGCTAGGACTCAGCACATGGTGGTTAAACCACGCGGACCCTCATATGAGGGTCCTCATGGCGCCTAACGGGCCTTTCAAGAAATGTATCTACGATGGCCACGCACCACGGGACCGAGCTGAGCTCCTCAGGCTGCCACACACGGACCCCGAAGAAGCTCTCTTTCGCTAATTAGCATCCAAGAAGCTTTGCCAACATGGCACACACACTGTTTCCCTTGGCGGCTCGAAAGGGCTGGGATTAATGTAGCGGACCACTCTGTCAAGCCAGAGGAGTATTCCCATCAGGTCTTATATCCCCATGCCTCGAAGTACAACGCTAGCGATCGCTAAAGCGAAGCAAAAACCGAGGATGATGAAAAATATCCGTCTCCACTTTGCGGAATCGTATCCGCTTTGCGTCCGATCAGGGTTCTTGAGCCGATAAATGAGACCTACTGCGAGAAACACGCCGAGCAACGCGAACGTTGACCATCCCAGAGCTGTCGAGCTATCCAACGTCATCACTGTTCTTCGTGATGTTTTTTACCAGCTTTGAGGCCGCTGGGGGTACTAGCCCCGCCAGCGGCGCCGAGTACGCACCCGGCGACAGCATTTCCCGCACTTCCGCCGCTTACAACCTCCGTAGCAAGACCGAAGCAAATCCAATTCTGGCGCTTACGATTCGCCCTGCGGATGTCAATTTCGCTCCTTCTACTACCACCGTCGCAAGAGCGGAAATCTGCCAAGAGCAGTTCCTTACGAGGTTGCCGTACCCGAATCATTCGGCTCGTTGGTCCCGCCTCGTCAGAATGCAATGACGACAACCATCAGTAGTCCGATAACTACGAGTAGTACGCAGGCGCCCAATTGCAACGGGCGTCGTTTAGACGGTGCGTCGTTCGGCGGGGTGGTCGTGCGGATTAGCAGTATGAAAGCGACCACAACTAGTACGCCTGCAATCGCAGTTAGGAACCAGTCAATCGTTGTCATCATTTCGCTTTCGCCGCCTTCACAGCTGCGCCGCCTGCCGCACCAATAGCATAGCTTGCCACACCTGTTGCGCACCCCCATCCGGCATCGTCGAAGCCCACGGATTCCCCATCTACGCCGGCACTTATAACTCCGCCGACAATGCCGGCTCCGCAAGCCACTCCTGCACCAATGAGAGCCGTCCCAACCGTTGCCTTGGAGAGTCCAACTATGGCACCGCCCACACCGGTGATTCCTGCCTCTATCACGCCGCCGAGAAAATCACCGAAGGATAGTCCCGATGGGTCCATGTAGTTGATTGGATTGTTTCCCGCATAAGTGTAGTGGGGGTCTTGCCCAGATGGGTCCATCTGGGTGAAGCGTCCGATGGTGGGGTCGTAGTAGCGGGCACCGAATTTGGTGTACCCGGTTTCAGTGTCTTTGTATCCGCCAGCGTACTGCCAGGGGTTAGCTGCGGCTTGGGTCCCGGTGCTGGTGGTGTTACCCCAGGAGTCGTAGCTGTAGGTCGCAGCTTTGGCCTGTGCACCGTCGGTGAGGAGGATGACTGAGCCGAGGGCATCCATCGTGTAGTAAAAGGATGCCCCGGCGCTGGTGCGCATACTGATCAGCGTGCCTTGAGGATCACGAATAAAGGCGGTAGTAGCTCCTGCCGTGGTTTCGGTCGTCACGCCAAGGGATCCGTTGAGGAAGCTCGTGTTTCCTGCAGCAATTCGTTCGTCGTTGCGCAGACCGGAGTAGGAGAATCCGGTAGTGACACCGGATCCGTTGACTGAACTGCTGGTGAATTGGTCGAACACGTTGTAGGTCTGGTTGACGTTGCTGTTTCGGGTGGCGTTGCCGTTGGCATCATAGGAGAAGCTTCGCGGCGACGCCGGGATGACACTGCAAGTGCCGTTGTTTACTGACGTCCAGCAGAGCTGGTCTGCTGCGTTGTGGGTTGAGTACCTTGTTGCGGCATTGGTTTTGGTGGCTAGGGTTCGGTTGCCGTTCTTGTCATACACCCAGCCCTCAGTCACACCTGCGAGCGTTGCTGACGTCAGCCTGTTCATGAAGTCGTACCCATAGGTCGTGACTGCACCGGATTCGGTGGTCATGCTCTTACGCAATGATCCGTCTTTACCGGTTTCCCCTGTTGTGTATGCGTAGGAGCGCTTCGCGAGCACGCTGCCGCTGGTGTTCGTCGCAGTAATTGCACCCTTCCGCCCAGCGAAGTCGAAGGCTGTGACGTTTTTGACGCCGTTGGGGTATTTCGTTTCGGTTCGGCGGTTATTTTTGTCGTAGACGAACCCTGTGCATTTTGTGGAGTTCGGGAAGGCCGGCGTGGCCGGGCAGGATCCGCCAGGTTCGGCGAGGGAAATCAGCCGGTTCGCGGGATCGTATTTGTACCCGATAGTTCCGGTGGGGTCCTGGAAGGTCAAGATATTCGATGCACCGTCGTAGGTGAGAGTCGTGGTGACCCCACCAACGGTTTTGGTGGTCGCCCGGTTCTGCGCGTCGTAACCGTAGGTGCTTGTACCTGAGCCGTCAACGCGTTGAGTGAGGTTGCCGTTCGCATCATAGGTGTAAGTAACACAAGTCGCTGCCACACAGGTGGAACCCTGCCGGACCTGCTTGATCCGGTCGTTGTTGTCGTAGGTGTAAGTGAGAACCTGATTCTTGCCGTCCTTGACCGTGAGTACCCGGCCGGCCGCATCAAAAGTGTTGGCGACGGTACCCAAGGGTGCGGGCCGGGTGATGGTAGTTGGGTTGCCTTGCGCGTCGTAGGCGTAGGAGGTGGTGTTCCCCAGTCCATCCACGCTGCGGCACAGCGATCCTTGCTTCGCCCCACAATTCGTATTCTCGGTATCGCCTTGGTAGTAACTCAGAGTGAGGACGTTCTCCGACTCGTCAGCCTTATTTATCGCCTCCGTGCTCTTCGGGGCGTTTGTGTTTACGTCGTATTCGATCTTTGTCTCGTGCCCTTCGCTATCAGTCGTTTCAATCGGTTGCCAGTTCGAGAACGGGTCTCCCGCGACTGAGGGGTAGGTGAAGGACATGTCCCCGCCGGTGCCGGTGTCCGACCCGGCAGGCGAGGTGATACTCATCAGGCTGTTGTTGACGTTGTACGCGCCGGTGGTGCTGTTGCCCAGGCCGTCGGTGGATTCGGTCTGGTTGTCGTGGCCATCGAAGGCCCCGTCCGCGTTGTTGCCATTCGGGTCCAGTACTTTGGTGACCTGCTTTGCGGCGTTGTACGTGTAGGTGGCGGTGCGGCTATTCGGATCCCGCAGGGTCGAGCTGGTAGCTGAGGGGTATCCGTGGGTCCAGATGCTTTGCGCCGTGGTGCCCGCTCCGTAGGTGATGTTGCTGGTCCGCCCGGAGGCGTCGTAGACCATCGTGGTTTTCGTACCTCGACCGTCAGTGAAGGTGGCGAGCTTTCCGGACGTGTTGTAGGCGAAGGTGGTGACGGCGCCGGTCACATCGGTGATCTTCGAGAGTCGGCCCTGGCCACCCGCGTATTCGAGGATCGCGGAGCGATTGATAGACGTATCGGTGATCTTCGACGGCTGGTTCAGGTTCCGTGCGTCGTTGTATTCGTAGGTGACGGCTCGGCCCTGGGTGTCCGTACTGGAGGCCAGCAGCCCGTTGGTGTAGGTATAGGTGATTGTATTCGGGTTGTTCTTGTTCGCGTCGATGGATCGGGCCAACGAGTAATTGGATCCATCGTCGGTGTAAATGTTGGTGACACCGGTGTCGTTGAATCGGATCCGGTATTCGTTCACGTTTGGCTTGCTCAAGGTGGCGTTGATTCCCGGGGGCATGGTCCATTTGCCTGTCCCTGCGGGTTTGAACACGTACCATCCGCCATCCGGGGCGGTGTAGGTCACTTCGTCGTTGCCGGCGTTCACCCGGATCGAGGCTTCCACCCTCCCCAGGTTCAGGGTCGGGCGTGCATCGTTGATGGTATTCAGTCGCCAGGAGACGTTCATGCCCTGTCCGACGCCGGCCACGTTGAGTAGCTTGCCGGTAAATACGGCGTTGCCGTTGGTGGGGTTCCACGATACTTTGGCGGTATCTGATAGTCCGCGACCGACCATGGATGCTGCGCCGCGTTCGCCTGATCTTGTTCCGTTGGCGCCGATTGCTGGGGGTAGCAGGTTCGCGTTAGTAAACCAACCTTGGGTGTCGATCACGAAGTGCGCTGGTGCTGTACCGAGGTTTCGGACAATGATCTTTCCGTCCGCTGTGCCTGGTCGGATAATCGCGACATTCGAGATGATGTCCGTGCCCTTGTGATAGTTCACTTGCGACTGGGGCAGCTCGGCTTCATCGGAGGGGTAGGCGCGGAACCACCCGGTGGTCGACGCGCCGGTGTTGATCGCGGTGATGTTCATGGCCACGCCGGCCAGGTCCGCTCCGGCAACAGGAAGTCCATCTACTCCAGCGACCTGGACCGCGACAGAACCACCAGCAGGGACGGGCTGCGTGGTCCTGGTGTCATGGAGACGAGTCGACAGTGAGTGATACGAGCTTTCGGAGGGCTGCCCGTCAAAATAGCCTTGAACGTCGATGACAACGTGGACGGGTGAGTAGGTGTAATCCAAGCGGAAGGACACTTCGCCGGCGGCGTTCATATCCAAGGTGGTGCCGACGCCAGTGGTGACGCCGCCGCGGAAGTGCAACGGTGTGCCTGGGTCGGTGGAACCTGCCGGGTACGGGTACAGGGTCGGTGTCGGGTTATCCGGGTCTGTGCTGATCACGACCACGTTCGCGAAGACCGCTCCAGCGGTGTCCGGGATTCCGGTGATGTTCTTCAAATTGACGGTGTGGACTTCCTTGTTGGCCCACGCGCCCTCAGTTCCGCCAGTGCCATCCCGGGTGTCGACTGCTCGCTTGCTCAAGATTGGGACATATCCGCCCGGGGCCGGTTCACCACCGTCGGTGAAGTATCCCTGCACCTCGATCACGTACTGCTGCGCGGCAGAGGTCCGCAACGCGATCCGTCCGTCCGTGCCGATCGGCACGATAGCGGTGTTCGACATGATCTCGTCGGCCCCGGTGTACAGGTTCGTGGTCTGATCTGTCGGGCGGTCAGTGTTGGACGCCATCTGCGTCCAGCTGTCCTTCGGCGCGTAGATCGACGTCAGTGTCACCACCACGGCACTCGCACCATCTGCGGGGATCCCGGCACGGCCGAGGACCTGGATCGGGGTCCACGTGTTTGCTGCGACCGGCCCGGTGACTCCACCTGAGCCGTCACGGGTGTCAATCAACCTTCCCTGTGTGGGAACGAATACACCGGATTCCGTCGCCGCAGCGGTGGTCACCGCGGGTACATTCGCTGGCACGATGGCCGGCTGGATGATCGTTGGCTGTGCACCCATATTTGGGGCAGCATTCGCCGGCACAGTGAGGCCGTACGCGGAAATCGTCACCGCAAGCACACCCACCAAAGAGGCTTTACCAGCTGATTTGAGAGCTGAAGAAACATTAGTAATTGAGCGCGACAAAGCCCGACGAATACTACCCATGAATGAGACTGCGCTTCCTAGTAAAGGCGATACAGGAAGCGGCTTACCCCAATGCCCCCGACATCATCTGACGTGATGAAATGAACATAACCACACTTACGACCATCCGACAACACTGCTACCCAAACGCCACGCGCATCGCATCCAGACCAGTAGCAGATGAAAAATATGGAGGGCAAAAGCACCCTGCACTCTTGACAAATCGTGGGGCGCAAGCGATAAGAAACGTCAAATCGAATTGGCTGTTTCAACGCAAACAAAGTGGTCAATCAAAGTGAATTGATCTGTTAGATTTTTGAGACCAAAACTAAATGCCATTCTCCGTGGGGGAGACAATGGCCCACACGGGGGACATGCAATGAACAAAACCACCAAAACCTACGGGCTGCTCTTCGCGGCTACATTGGCTCTCGCCGGATGCGGCGCTGAATCCTCGGGCACCTCAGCCGATGAAGACACCTCAGCACCCCCCGCGTCCGCCTCGCCAGCAGAGACACCATCCGTGACCCCCTCAGAAGAGCCATCTCCTTCTGAATCGGCAGCGGCTGAAGGTGGAACTTACACCAATGAGGACCTGACGGCGTTGGTTTCCTCACTTACTGACGCCCAGGGACAGCCCCTCACTGTGGTCCCCGCAGAGCAGCTGGACCAGGCGCTGATCCAGGCGCGAACTCTGGCGGAATCCGCCACGATCACTCCGGAAGAATGCAGCGCTCTGGCATCGGAGAACCTTCAGGCGCCAGAGGGAAGCACCTACGCCGCTGGCGCGAGCCAGGCAGCCGAGGAAATGACGCAGACCACCATCACCATTTTCTCGGTGGAAGACCCCTCCGTGATGTCTGATCAGCTCACCCAGTCACAAGATGCCATCACGGAGTGCACAGAGTATGACATCGAGTTCGAGGGTGAAACCATCAGTTCCACGATCGAGGCCCTGGAAGTTGAGACCAACGCTGAGACTTCCTTCGGCGCCATAACGACCCAAACCATTGGCACCGGTGAGAGCCAGATGATCATGGCCGTCTCCGGAGTTCAGGGCAATCTCGCAGTTTCAGCGGTCAAGCTCGGTACCGAAATCCCGGCCGAGGCACAAGAAGAACTCGTACAGCTCGTCAACGACGCGTTGGCCGCGGCCGAGTAGCCCGCCCCCGATCTGACCAAGAAGGGGAGGACCCGCCATTGGCGGGTCCTCCCTTTCGTTTGTGCTCTTGTGCTGATTAGCGTTCCAGCCCGCTGCGTTCAATGGTCCGACCCGGGGCCGGGCTTTTCATGGTGGAGGTCTTGCCAACAGTTGGGTTGGAGTTCACGGCTGCACTGGGCGGTGTTCCTTGGTGCCTGTCGGCGATGAGTCGGGCGTTGACGGCCTCACGGTCGGGATAATTTTCTAGGCTTTTGGCGAGCTGCTGGCGGCGCTCTGGTGAGTCATAGGCTGGCTCAGAGTTGTTCGCCCGCGCTTGGTCCTCCCGGTTCGCTCCTGCTACTGCTGTCCCTGCGAGCATTTCGTCTCCGCGAGCTGCGGAAGCGTTGGAGCGTTCTGCCTCGGCCTGCTGGCGTGCTGCCTGGGCTTGGGTGACGGCTGAGGAAATGTCTTGCTCACTCGCTCCGGGGTTGTCTACGTCTATGCCGTAGCGGTCCTTCACCTGGTCCCTGATCGTTCCGGCGTGCTCGGCGGCAACCGGGTCATAGTCTTTCCAGGCTTCTGCTGTTTCGTGGGCGCGTTCGATCATGTCGGGGGTGGCTTTGTCCCACCATTCATCCCGGCTTACTGGGTCGAGTTGGGCGCGGGCCGCTGCTTGGGAGGCATTGAATCTCTCCTGGAGATCTCTGGCCCGTGCTTCTTCTGCTTGTTGGATGCTGCGCTGTTGTTCCTCGCGCATCCTCGCTAGCTGCTCTCCGATTCGTGCCGCTGCCATCAAGCCGGCACGGAACCCACCTGATACTGCATCATCAATTCCGTCCGATTCGCTCATGAGCTATCCCCTATCTCTCGATCCCTCGTTGGTTGTCCTGTTCTGCTCCATGTGCCGGTACTGTGTGCTCGGCTGGCTGCTGTCCGCGTGTCAGCTTCGACGGGACGGGCGCGCCTTCGCGGGTGCGTTCGACAAACAGGCGTGCCCTCAGAGCTTCCTCATCCAATCCCGGGTGCTGCTCGCGTAGCTTCTCCATCGTCATGCGTTCGGGCTGCGCGGCCTTAGATGCCTGTCCGGGGGCGCTGGCTTCGACGGCCTTCGTCGCGGCGATCACTGACGTCGATAGGGCTCTGACCCGGTTCAGATCCGCGGTGGCTTTGTGCATATCGTGGATAGCTTTCGCGGTAGCCGCGAGCTGTCGGAACATCAGCGCATACGCGGCGCGGGGACTCTTGGAAGTCCCGGCCAGCAAGATCATGGTCGCTCCCCTGGCGGAGACTGCCCCGGCCTTCGGGGTCGCCGGCGGGTAGCGCCGTAGCTGGGCTGACTTCGCCAACTCCCGCGACGCATCGGCTAGTGGTCCTGGGGTCTTTTCGATCCGCTTCGACCATGCGCCGAACGCTGCTGAGGTTTCCCGCGCTGCCCTCGCCCACGTTTCGTGGTCGGTGTACGGGGTGGACGCTAGTTTCTCGCGTAGCGCTCCAACTTCGTTGGCGTGCTTCTCCCACAGTTCAGCGCTCGGGGTTTCCGTCTCCCGGCCCGGTGCGATGACTCGCTTATTGCGTGCGGCGGCAGTCCATTCGTTGACGGCCTCGGTCGCGTTCTCCGGGGTGCTCTCCCATCCTTCGCGTAGCTTCGGCAAGCTCAGATCTCGGCCCATCGAGTTACCGCCGTACCAAACGGCGCGCTCCCCTTTGGTTGGCCGTTCGGCTACTGAGTAGCCGGTCACTACGTCGGAACGGCCTGCCGCGAAACGTGGCCGAACCAATAGACCTTCTTGCCGTGCGCGGCGGACAAACTCTGCCTCACTGACGGATGCTGTAGCGCAGCTCCGAACGGTGCGGGCAGTGCTGTGCCGCTCTACTTCTGGTTTGCCCTGGCGTCGTGCCTTCTCCTGCTCAGCAGGGGTGAAACCTCGCTCGGCACGGATGGAACCTAGCTCGTTGAGTCCGTACTTCTTCTCCAGCTCACGCGAAACCTGCTGGGACTTGTACTTGGATTTCCAGTCGTTCCACTTCGTTCCGTCGTCGCGGACCATTGAGGCGACAATGTGAACGTGGTCGTTGCCGTTCTTGCTGACCCCGTGACGTACTGCCGCCCACCGTGCTGGGGCTTTGCCGCTTCCCTCTGTGAACCCCATCGACTTCATGTAGTCGTTGGTGATGTCACCCCATTGCTGATCGGTGAGCTTGCCTTCCTCGGCGCTCAAACTTAGCGAGCAATGAAAGACGTGCCCGCCGTCAATCTCAGTGCCGTAGAACTGCTTCGCCCGGTCGAGGCTGTTAGCAATATCGAGGGCTGAATCGCGGTTGAGTTCGTTATCGTCGTACCAAGCCATGAGTGCGGCGTCCCCGGCCACAAGGTGCGGTTCTTCGTGCTCGTTGGCCCGGCCCGGTCCTGCTAGGTAAACCATGAGTCCGCTCATGCGATCACCCTGGGTGATGTTCGGTATCACGGCTACCGCCCGGCCATAGCAGCTAGGAGACGGTCTACCCGGTGAATGACGCTCTTGGCATGGGTGATGGACTCTGCTGCATCTGCCGGGACCTCGCTGGTGCTGTTGGCGTGCCGTGCAACCTGGTTGATGTTGTTCGCCACCGTCCCGACAAGGCGGGCAAGGTTGGAAAGCTCCATGAACTGATTACGTCGCTCGGACGGGGTTTCCCCTCCCTCACTCAACGCTGACTCCACCAACAACCGTGCAACGGTAACGCGGTGCTTCTCCGCGATCTGCACTAACCGGGCTTCTTCCTCCGGGGTGACTTTGATGACGTGGCGGTGCATCCTTCCGCCCTCGACATTGGCGCGGCGGCGGCGCGACTTCCAACTAGCAACTCCGTTGCTTTCACTCATCCGTCTAACCGCCTCTCAATGCCAGCGCAGCGAACCCGGCTCATCCGGGGACCACACTCCCAGTGTGCCGCACTCGACGCAGCAAGTCGAGGCGGATACCAACTTAGGACACCTAAGTTACCAGCTTGCTCCGTTTGACCTTCTTTCTGCTTTGACCGGAGGTGGTTTTCGGTTGGGGTTTCAAAGGCCCTTTGGGGACGCTTCGCGTCTGCATTTGATTGACCGGCTGCGCCGTTCCGTTTCGGCTGGTGAGTGTACTGTCTGCCCTTCTCTTGGCAAGTCTCCGCCGGGCGCTTTCGCGGCATATCCTCACTCGCAAGCTCCCTCCGGTATTCCACGGTCCCCCGGCTCCAACTTGCAAATTCACTTCGCAGCCAAGTGATGACGACGTTGCCGAAAGGAACGGTGGCAAACAGAGAGCAAAGGAGACCCAAATCATGGCTCTCATCTCACCCACAAAAGGTGACACAGAGGTACGGCGTACCAGCCGGCGAACGCGCACCTACATCACGTTCCTGTGGATGAAGCGCCATCTTTGCGCCCGGCATAGCATGCGATCATGATCGTCATAGATAATGTTGAACCATGGGAAATATCAGCCTTGAACAAACACAACAACAAGCACGCGCGCTCCTCAACTCACGCATCGAATCCGTGACGGCCCTCGTCAAAGCCAGGCAACGCGTAACCGATCTCAAAGAACAGCTGGTTGAAGCTGAACGCGAAGACAAGCGCGCTTACATCCGCGCTACCAAAGACGGCTGGGCGGCCGACGAACTAAAGAAACTCGGACTCGAAAATAACGCGACGGCAAAGCGCCGTGTTGCCAAAAAGGGAGCACCTAATGCTGACTCCTCCAAGGCCGCGGAGCCTCATGATGTGCTTTAGAACCTCGGACCGATCTCGACTCTTAGGTATTAACCTGGGGCAAACAGTTGACTGACATGTTCGGCTGGGCAGGATTGCTCATCAGCGTCATTGCGGCGGTCATCGCGTACGTTACATATACTCGTCGCCATCGGCAGAAAAGCCTCTCCTACATAGTCCTCCGGCAAGATCGCTTGGGACCGCGCTCAAACTACTTCCCACTAGAAGTCTTCTACGCTGGGAAACCAGTAGCCGACCCAGTTATTTCAGTCACTCGAATCTTGAACTCGGGAGAGGAACCTCTGTCCGCTGATGACTTCGAGATTCCCATCAGCATCGATGTAGGATCCACATCCTCCGTCCGCGCAGCAGTAGTTGTCAGCCGACGACCTCCGGACTTAGCTCCACAACTACAAATTAGACCCGACGGGCGAGTGCATATTGATGCGCTACTCCTCAACAGTGGTGACATGTTCGAGGTCCAACTATTAACGAGTGGAGTGCCGGAGCAGATCAACCTCCGCGGACGAGTTAGAGGGCTAACGACAATGGATAGGGTGCGTCAGTTGCCGTACCCACCAGGCAGCGGGAGCGAAGGTGAGATGCTGCCGTTCGACAAACTGATGTGGTTCATCTTTACCCCGATAGCGATTGTCGGCGTTGTAAGCCTCATTACCGCTGCCTTTTCCACTGCATTTGGTGCGAGCCCGATTCTGACTAGCGCGACCGCGGTCGTCGCGGCAGTCGTGAGCGTTGCTGCTTACCTCCTACATCTGAGGCGCCTAGTGCGCAAGCGGCGCATCTGGCGACCATAGCTCAGGCGTTGAGTTCTGGGTCGCCTTGCAACCCTTCGGTGTGAATGTTAGCCAGGAATGGCGGTTAATCGCAGCTTCAGTTGGCGGTTCAGTGGTCCTATTGAGCGATCATCTTCCGGGACGTTTGCGACGAAGTTTAGGTGGCGGCAGTTAGTTCCCAGGCGTCCGAGAGCTGCAATGAGAGTGTGCTGTCAGGCTGGAGGACTGGGGTTTCAATTGTGCAGAGGTTTGCATCCTCATATGTGCCAATAGTGATGACCTCTTCGATACGTTCCTCGGAGGCGAAGACGATGCGTGTGATCACATCGGACCTCGTGTCCAGCGGGTGCTCGATTCCTAGCTTCTGTTCCACTAGATCTGCTGGCTGATAAGGGCAAACGATGAGGGCCGACGTCCAATCCTTGGCCTCCATATCAGCCATCACGACCTCAGCTCGTTCGCCCTGGTTATCTAAGCTGCCGCGTGAAAGCGGATTGGCGCTCTGGCCACTGCAACCATTCAGCGTGAACACAGTTGCAATCGACAGCAGCGCGCCAAAGCCGACTTTCCAACAGGATTGTGAGTCGCTGGCTGGTTGTGAACGACGATCGTTTCGAAAGATACCCATGATCACAGCCTGCCAGACGTCACCGATCAAAGGCCCGAGCGTCGCACTTGAGGATGGTCTAGCGGCGGCATCAAATAGCATATTTCTATGCGGCTTCCTGAAAAGTACGTTTCCTATCACTGGGCTCGTGAAACTCCACGGCTAATTCGAGTTGCTGTGGCGGTGCTGGACTACAAATGGGCAGCTAGGCCAAGTCAGTCTCCCCGCACCTTCGAAATGAAACCGCCAACGATAAGCAGAGGTGGGTTGCAGCTCCTCAGATTTGGGGAGAAACATGGTTGGTATCGCCCTATGGAAATTGGTCACCTCCCGCCCGATTAACCGCCTAACCGAGGGGTAACGATTCGACCGGTAGCCGCCCGTAAGCCGGTCCCCCACCGCGACACCGAGCCCTGCAAAAATATGCAGATGACTGCATATCGAGCTAAGAGAGCGACAAGGCGTTCGCCATCAGGAGGATTTGACGTAGCTGCCCCAGCCGGTCGCGAGGATCCCTCGCGCCTGGTCTAAGTCCAATCCCGCGTCTATCGCCGTCCTAGCAAATGCTTGTGCGGCCGCAAGAACCGGAGGAGTCGTAACGAAACCGGCGTTGACCCTGGTGCCAGCAGCGCGTCCGGTCCGAATCATTCCAACGTGCTCGAGCTCCTTATAGGCCTTAGCTACGGTACCGATTGCAACGCGAAGGTCGACCGCCAGCTGCCGGACCGTCGGCAGTCGGCTGTCTTTAGTCAGCTGGCCAGTCCTAATAAGCGCTTCCAGTTGAGAGCGGATTTGCTCCGTAGGAGAGATCGAAGAAGTCGGATCTACACTAATCATCAGATTGGAACCTGCCCTACAGGTCGCTTGATGCTACGGCTGGCAGTCGCTGCATCTGACACCGAGGTTATAGCGCGAAACAGAAGGACTAGACCTGTCACTGCAATAGCCACGGACACGGCCATTAGGACGATTGCCAGCGTGTGACCCGGCTCGACAGCAACGGTGCTCGGAACAGCACTAAGGTCCGCGGTCGGAACAGGGTCCCGGTTAGCGTTGAGCAGCGCAATCCCAGTTACGAAACCTAAACCCGCAATCTGAAAGCCCAAGGCCGCGCTTGAGAACGCCATTACGAATCTTGTCTGCAGGGTTCTGGAGGCATCATCTAACGTGAACAGCTCAGGGGACATTGGCCGCGGTGCCAAAGCGATGCGACGCAGCGTCCAATAAACAGCAACAATGAATAACACAGTGCACACCACGACGGGAACGCCGTAAAACCAACCTGGGAATGGCCCAGTAGCATTCATGTTGTACTGAATATCGACAACTTGGCCGTCCTCTACACCCCACCCCGATAACCCTCGGTAGGCGTAGATCCGATGTAGTCCATTTTCATCCGTAGATGAATAGCTTCCTGTGAGAACAAGCCCCAAGATCAAGAGCACCGCAGAAACCAGTGGAAGAACGAACACCCATTGTCTACCGAAACTCATCGAGTTTCGGGGCTCAAGATCCGCTACTCTAAACTGCCTCTCGTCCTCCAACCACTGAACACGTGGCCATAGATTGAGAACCAAAAGCGCCACCAATGCGCCTATGCCACCGGCGAGAGCGTAGGGCAAACCATGCAGAGAAGTCGGCGAACCGCCTAGGGAAAAAGCTGTGACCGATGCAGCCATGCCAGCCAACAGCGCGACCAGCAAAGCCTGCCACTCCCGCCGAAGATAAGCGATCGCAGCGTCCCTCTCACCGCTCGAAAGCTGATCGACATGCCGCTGTAGATTAGTTCGACTATGTGGCGACTTCCGAAGGATCGCCCTCAACGTGGTGATGATCAAAGCCACAAACGTGATGGCTAGCAATATCCATATAGCGCCCATCATTCCCCACTCTCAACCCGCAAAGCCCGTCTTGTATCTTCAACGCAATACAAACACGCACTAATGTCTTGTGTCAACATCGAGACACAAGAATTGGTCGCCTCGAAACTGACCCCAACGCACGTCGGACCGTGGAGCGTAAGCCGGTCCCCCACCGCTCCACGATTTGTCCGCTCCCCCAACGACAAAAAGCCCATATGTGTGACTGTTAGCCAGGGATGGCGGTTAATCGCAGCTTCAGTTGGCGGTCCTGTCGTCCTATTTGGCGATCCCCCACCGCTCCACTCACTTCGAGACCGACAGCCACCAAAAATCCTATATGAAACCTGGCATCGCTGATTCGCGTATACCCCGCCCGAGAAAAAGCCCGGTGAAGGTAGCCCAACCGCTACAGTGAACACCATGACCGGACACATCATCGGATACGCACGCGTATCCACCAACGAACAAGACCTCACCGCCCAACGCAACGGCCTCACGTCTCTGAATGTGCCCGAAGACCGGATCTACGTCGACCACGGACTCACCGGCACCAACCGCGAACGACCAGGACTCCGCGAAGCCCTCGCCGCCTGCCGAGCCGGCGACACCCTCGTCGTCACCAAACTCGACAGGCTCGCCCGATCGCTGCCGGATGCCCGGGACATCATCGAAGACCTCACTAAAAGGAAGGTCAAGCTCAGCATCGGCGGGAACGTCCACGACCCCACCGACCCCATCGGCCGGCTCCTCTTCAACGTCCTGGCCATGGTCGCCGAATTCGAGTCCGACCTCATTCGGGCCCGCACCCGCGAAGGCATGCAAGTCGCCAAAGCCAAAGGCCGGCTCCGCGGCAAACAACCCAAACTCTCCAAGTCCCAAGAAGCGCACCTCGTCTCCCTATATAAGGGAGGACAACACACCACCACCGAAATCGCTGAGCTCTTCAAGGTCGCCCGCAGCACGGTCTACCGCATCCTCCAACGAACGGCGTAATTTGGTTGACTTCATCTTCGGCTTTCCAAATTTCTGTCGCTGCTGATTGTGGGAGCTTGGTGTCGGCGACCTGTTAGAGGGCGGCCGGAGCTTTTTTGTACCAGCTGGTAATAATGCCAACCAGCTGGACAATGTTCTGGGTCCGCATTATGGGTGCGGCGGCGTTTGGCTCGAAGCAGCTGCCGGCGTTGCTGGTGCGCCAGATGCTCGTCTCGGTGATCGGCGCAGCCATGTGCGGATCCAGACGTTTGAAAAACTCTGCGATATCGTCGAGTTCCACAGGGTTCTCTCCAGTTCGTAGCTCTCGGAAAACACCCCCGAGGACGCGCAGCATACCAACTGAGCCAAGCAGGGAGGTCCGCCGCAGCTCCTGTGCCCTCGTCAGTTCACCAGGTTTGTGCTCTGTGTCGGCGTCGTCTTCGATAACAGCGGAGAGACCATTGAAAGCATTGGAAATGACGTCGAGGAAGTCTTTCACCTGCTCAATTACTTCTCCGTCGGTTAGCGTCTGTTCTGCTCTTTTGCTGATTCGTCCCCCTGCCCCTGCAATGACAGCCCGGGTAATGTCAGCGACGTGCTTAGCACCCATTAGATTGGGGTTTTTCAAAGTCATACGATCCTGTTCGGCATCAATGCGGCCCCTCAGCAGAGGATGGTCGATGATGTCGGACAGGGTGCGGTTTGCAACCTTGTAGCTATCAAAGCGGGCGCGGACAGCGCTGCTGATGCCCTTTGCGTTGTCGGCGACGTCGACGAACATTTGCTGGGCTTTGATCGGGTCCGCTTCTACGTAAATATCTAGGCCGACATACTCATTCTTCAGCCGGTTCATCTGCCCAATGAGTCTTTCCCGCTCAGTTTTGAGTTTGGCTTCTTTGTCCGGGCTAACCTTGCGAGCCATCTCACGATCGATCGCAGAAATGGCGTCTGTAATGCGTTGCTTCTCGATGGAGACGCCGAGCACGCGGTGCTGTCCGTCAATGGTGCGCATTGAGGAGATGCCGCCGATTGCCCAAGGGACGGTGAGATAGCCTACGGCGCCGTGTGCATCAACCTTCTCAAAAAGACAACCTCCGCTGTCACGGGCAAGCAGGGCGGGCGCAACCCAGTCCTGCTTGCTGTCCAGGTATTCACCAAAGTGTTTGGCATGGAGTCGGTCTACTTTTCGATTGTCCTTATCGATGTTGTTCGGATCGGGTACAGGAAGAATCGTTGAAAGGTCCGTAAGGGGAACGCGCGTGGTGTAGACAGTGCGCCCGCCTTGGATCGTCTTGATCGCGAGGTAGGTACTGGTGTCTTGGGGTTTGGATAGCCGAGTTGGATCGATGGTGATGCTCATGTTGAGACCTCTGTAGGGAAATGTTGCACTGATGGAACCTGATAAATAACTACAGTACATAATTATTTCTACCATAGCAAATTAAGATGTTAAAACTTGAGTCAAGATTTTAGGATGGATGTTCCGCTGTCGCGGCACTCTCGGGGTGACGCGACGGAGCTTTGAGCGGTCGGTCCATGAAGTAACAGTGTCCGACGACTTTTATGGGGGGCTCGCAGTGAAAATGCTTCAATCAGGAGATGAATCAGACGCAGCCGAGAAGCTACTTCGTGAAGCAGCTGATGCTGGTTGTTAGCGGCCATGAGAAACTGCCCCGTAGGCGCCACGGAACTGCCCACTGATGGTCGAGGAAACTACACGTTGGTGGCCGTGCAGCTTCGAACAACCCGTTAGGTTCGCACTGAGACTTAACTTGCAAGAGCCCTTACTCGCCTGTAATACTGAACTTCTAGCTCCCCACCGTCCTCCGGGACTGGTGGGGCTTTTTACTTAAGGATGCATATGTCCCTTCTCCGCGCCGCCGTGGTTATTGATTATCAGAATCTTCATTTGACCGGCCGCGGACTGTTCGACAGCAGCCTTGCCCCCCATGAGTCTTTAGTGCATCCTCTGCACTACGCAAACCAACTTATTCATGCCCGGAATGTCAAGCAACGCGAAGGTCAAGGCCATGCGTCGCTGAGCAAAGTACTCGTTTACCGCGGGCTGCCGAGCGCAGTTCACGATCCGGCCCCCTATGCACGGAACCTCGCGCAGAAGACGGAGTGGGAACGCGACCCACGAGTAAGCGTGACTCTTCGTCCGCTGAAGTATGACTACCAGCGGACTGCAGATGGCCGGAAGGCTACTGACGCCAGTGGAAAAGAGCTTGTCACTGGAAAGTCGGAGAAGGGGGTAGACGTTCTCTGCGCCTTGGCAGTGGTTCGGGAAGCTCGTGATACTGCGGTTGATGTGGTCATCCTTGCTTCGCAAGATACCGACCTTGAGCCAGCCCTTGACGAGGCCTGCGCCTTGGGATCCGCGAAGATCGAAACCGCTTCTTGGTATGCTCCCGGCCAATGGACCAGCAAGGAGATTCGTCCGACGTCACCACGGCGGATCTGGAATACCAGGCTGAACGCAAATTCCTTCTCCGCGGCGCGAGATCAAAAAATTTACACCTAGTGTCCCCCCAACCGAGGGGTACCGACAATAAGCGCGCATACGGCTTCCTCTGTCGCGACCGGGCAGTTCACCTTCCGGGCTGATGTTCTCATTCGGGCAGGGTCACCCAGAAAAACATCGCTGCAGAAGAACTAAATCTTGACTCTAATCTTGGTGCCATCAGAGATGTGCTGGGCATACTGCGTTAACTGAGGGTCAGTGATGTCCCCACTAATGCGCTGCCAGTTATGTCTGAGGACAGGCTTAATAGCTGAAACCGGCTTCCCTAAGTGAGTTCGCGCCAATGAATCAAGCATGCGCTGGTACTCAGATGCAATATCCTTGATCTGGCCTTGACCGGCGCGATTTAGGTCGCGTTCAAAGTTGCCATTGAATTTGATGCCTGCCATGTGAAGCTCCTTTTTCGCCGTGACTGCCTCAAATTGAACCAACGAGGCCTCCATCATTGATCTCAGTCTAGGAGTTACCCCTGACACTCCGGCGGGGCCGGGACCGCCGGAGTGTTGGCAGACCTTCTCACCTGCTTCGAAACGCCGATAACGTTCTAATACGTCGACCACAGGATAAGGGGCCTGCCCGGAGGCTTCCTATCTTGTTGCGTATGGGCGTGCCCTAACGCCACATTGCGGCAGCAGTGCGGAGAAAGTTCATTCTCAATAGCTCGCTCTCGACTACGTTGAACGAGCTTGATAACTTGGCTTCCCTCATTCCTCCGAGCCCTTGTGCCCTTTTGCGCCATCGAACTGTGACGCCGTAGGCGTGAAGAGTGAGGTCAGATCATTGAGCCACAACGTTGCCGTTGTGGCCATCACGCACCCGCCTCGCGGTCGAGGAGCAAAACTTAGCTCGCAGCGTCGGTGATGGCGACGGCACAGCCACATCAGTGGGCTGTCACGTTCCATGGATCGTGTTCAGTGGATCGTCCGCGACGACCAGCACGAACTCTTCATCCTCGGAATCTCAAGTAACGAGCGGTCGAAGCTCGCCGATATCGAGATAGAGGTCAACCGAACCGCCTCCCTGAATCATGAGCCGCTCGCTTCGTGAGGGCCGAGGAACTTGTCGCCATTGAGGTGGATCATGTGAGTCGGATCCGAAGCGCACCATGCTTCGGTCTCCCAGGCGAGGCCTCCCAAGAACCTCCGCATGACAGCTCGGTCCGGGAAGCAAGATACGTAGACAAGGCCAGCGGTCGAGCCGGCAAATAGCCTGCTCAGCTCGCCGTACCGCTTTGCATCCACAGGACCATGACTGGACGCGGCCTCCATAAGGAACAACCAGTTCTTCTCCGGCTGGTAAACGACAAGGTCAGGCAGCTTGCCATGAGTGTTGACCACGACGCCCAGCTCCGCGAGCTTGGTCTCATCGAAGTGCATGAGCTTACTGTCGGCATCGCCGATGTAGAGCACTTCTCCGCCAGGGATGAAATATTCGCAGAAGTCGTCGATCATCCGCTTAATCAGGACGTTTTGCCCGCCCGCTCCGAGCGTCAGCTGGACACCGCCAGGCAGCGTCACGGGGATACGGGTGAGATTACGCTCAGCGCGGTAGATAACCAGCAAGCCCGGCGCATCCTCAAGGTAGCGAGTGACGAGATCATCAAACTCGGGTGTACCGAACGCACGGAGCACGGTCAGCGCCGCGTCCGTCAGCTTGTAATTGTTGAGAGACGAGTTCGTAGCCCGTGAAGGGTCATCTTCGTTCAGGATGACCAAGCCCGCATCGCGGAACTGGTGTAGCGTCTGTCGACGGTACGTCTCGCGCGTGTTCTCCGCAATCGGGAAATCGAGTTCCTCGCGAATCCAATCCAGAATCGCGCGTACGCCGAGCCGCGAGTTTGTGGCATCGGCCCACAAGCTTCCCTCGGTCAAGCGCGCCAGCGCGAGAAGCGTTCGGCCGCTTCGATCATTTGACCGTGCCGCGTCGAAGCCGAGCGCCGCCAGGATGTGCTTCGCTTCGTCAAGTCGGGTCATGCTGCGATCTCCGCTGCGGTCAGCACGTTCTCAACCGCTGTGTCGATCATGTGTTGAGATGTCGTATCGACGGGCGCCAGCTCTCGCAGCTGCTGAAGCGACGGGAAGCGCATCTGACGCAAGTCTGTGGCGTTGACCTGTGTGTGTCCGGAGAAGACTCGGAAGTAGTCGTCGAGCCGCGAAGAGTTTAGGTAGACGGCAAGGCCGCGAGCGATGGAGAGTTCCAGTCCCGCCCCGCTCTGGTGCACATAGTTCAGCTTGTTATCGAAGGCGACTGCATCATCGGACTGCCAAACGCCTGCGGACACTCGGCGGCGTTCTTCTTTTGCGGAGAAGCGCTTGATCAAGACATATGCACCAGCAGGCACGAGAAGCTTCGAGGCAACCTCGGGAGCGGTGTGGAACCACTCGGGCTTCTTCGCCCCAATCGGGTGGCGCGTCTGACCGTTACGAATGTGACTGGCGTTGACCATCGGCGATGCGCCTTCGATCTGCTCGTGGTGCAGCATGTCACGAGAGCGGAAATCGACGACGCGGCCGGTTGAGACTGTAAGGCCGAGATCGGCAAGCGTGTGGTGCGCGTGGCGCGTCATCCAAGTGACCGCTTCTGCGTCTTTCTCCGTCGCGGGGACATGGATGAAGTCCGCTGTGACGACGTCGTCATACGCGACAGAGCGGAGGCTGGCATCGTCGCGATGATCGTGCGACGTGTAAACCTTCACGGTCTCGGGACGCTGACCTCGAGTCACCGAAACAACGATCGCTTCTTGGAGTACACCAGTGTCACCGAATACCTTCGATCGGCTTTCGAACGTGTGGATTCCGTCGATACCGACGGTCTCGACGAACTCGCGTCGGAAGCGAGAGTAGTAGGTGCCGTTCATCCACGAGCGCGGAGTAATCGCGACTTGCTGACCGTCCTTGGCGAGCAATCGGGCTCCGAGAGCAAGGAAGGCCGCATAAATGTTCGGCACATCGATGCCAGCCGAACGGAGCAGATTCTGCTGCGCGCTACCGGTCGGGAGCTTCGCATAGGGAGGGTTCTGGATCACCAGGTCGAAGCGCTCGTCGGACGAGAGCGCCCACGTCAGGAAATCCTCCCCGACGAGGGTGGTCTGCACATTGCCGAGCGCCTCGATATCCGAAAGCGTTTCGCGAAGGGCCGAACGGAGCGCCTCGTCCACCTCGACTGCAATTACATCGATCGCAGCATCTGGATTCATTGCTCGGATGCGGTCGACGAGGGCAGCGGTGAGCATCCCACTCCCGGCACCTGGGTCGAGCACGCGGATCGTCCTGACCTCCGGCATACGAGGCAGCCCAGCAATAATGAGCGCAGCCTGATACGGCGTGAAGTACTGTCCGAGCGCCGCCTGCTCGGATGGATCCATGGCCGCGAGTGCGGACTTGCGTCGCGCTTCGGCGCGATCAATCAGGCTCATGTTCAAAGCGTACCGATGGCTTCCGACAACCGAGCTGGCCACGCCGCACACGTCGAGAGAAGGGCGCGGTTTGTTCGCTTTGGCGGGAGCGGTGGCTGCTCCGAGCGGCGCATTGAATTGCGGGTACATCTTGACCAACTATCTCATGATCGATCAGGCTTTTCGTGAATACCTGAAACGCCGCAGCATACCCGGATCACGGTCTCTGCTCACCGCGACGAAAGTTGTCATCGGTGGTCGTGCGAAGATTTGAACAACGAGAGGGGACGGTCTTATGGGCAATCCGGCATGGGGGAACGGCTATCACAAGGGGTTCGGCGACGGCGCGAAGCAGGGCGGTATCGTAGGCAGCCTCATCACGCTCGGCGCCACCGCGCTGGTCGGCGGTGGTGTTTGGGTAGTCGGGAAGCTTCGCGACCGCAGCATGGCGAAGCAGGTCCTCGACGCGGCAGCTACCGAAGCCCCCGCCGACGGCGACCAAGAACAGCCCGCAGACAGCGCCGATTAAGCCGATTAAGCCGATTGCGCACGAAGACGCCTGGTATGCCGAACGCCGCGCACGCTGGCAGCCGAAGCGTGTTCGTCTACTGCTCGTCGCGGAGAGCGCGCCAGACGATGGCGGGGATTTTTCCAACCGTCGCTTCTTCTACGACGAAACGCTGACGCCGCAAGACGGACTCTTCCGCGAGGTGGTTCGCGCGCTTTACGAGGATCCGTCACTCGCCACCGGCCCAAACGCAAAGACACCCTGGCTCGCAAAGCTCAAGGCCGATGGTGTGTTCCTGATTGACCTCGCAGCCGAGCCGGTGAACTATCAAGAGGCAAGGGAGCGAACAGCCGCGCTTCGGCGTAACGTTGAGCAGACGATCGCACTGGCATCCTCGCTAGCACCGGAGGGCATAGTGCTCGTCAAGCGAAACGTCTTCGAGGTTCTGAACCAGCCGATGCGGTTCACCGGCCTCCCGGTGATCCATGAGGACTTCATTCCGTTTCCCGGTAGCGGACAGCAGCGCCGATTCCGGGAGCGGTTCGCGAAGGCGATCAACTCGATTGACGGGTTCTCGACCAAATAAGTAGGGCGGCACCGGCCGGAAAGCGCCAAAGTATCGATGCCGCCACGGGTGACCGCTGCGGAACGAGGGTCGCTCCTCCGTAGAAACAGACACAGTGCGTCGCCAAATGCGAGTTGCGCGTGGGGCCGTCAATAAGCGCTCAGACCGCGACTTAGACAGCCCTCCTACAGTTTGGGGGTTCAGCCTCGTAAGGTCTGCGTTCTATGTATACGTACACCCGCAAAGCTCGCAGACTTGGCCTCACACCACCCGTTGAGCTGGAAGAGATTGACCGCTTCCTTGATTTAGACCTTGTACAGCGGTTCGAAGTCCTTCGTCAGCTTCGGACTAATGCTGCCCACCTGGGTGGGGGAAGCCTGGGTGTGTTCATCGCCGTGTACATCAGTGTGGTGCTGGTCGCTATACCGCTGTTGGCCGCTTCCATCATCGAAGACTTCCCGGTGGCAGGAAGCATGGGGCTTGGCCTGTTCGTATTGGTAGCGGGAATTGTGGTTACACGGTCCTTCATCCTGCACCAACGAGACCTTGCCCGCAGTTCTACCCGCCTCGCTTTCTTTGAGGAAGCACTGTTGAGTTCATCCGTGAGGGCGGCAGATACAAGTACAGGCATGAAGAGCTAGGGACGTTCGATAAACGAATTACCGGATTGGAAGCAACGGCCTCAACGCCGATAACGTTCTAATACGTCAGCTGGGCCCAGCGAGATGTTCAGTAGCCGGCATCTACAACTGCAGGATGGTCTTGGGCTAGGTGCTGGTTTTGACTGTGTCCGAGTCGCGAGGTTCTTCTGTTTTAGTTTCGAGTCTTTGCCCCCAAAGAGTGCCGAAAAGGACTAGGAGCACTCCGCCTATTCCAATTGGCCCGAGTACATCACCAGCGAAGGTTATGCCGATCACGGCTGCCCAGACAGGTTCCGTTCCAAGTAGGAGGCTCACCCGAGTGGGTGAAGTTTTCCGTACCGCCCACATTTGGATAAAGAACGGAAAGACGGTGCACGCGATAACGAGGTAAAGCATTTGGAGGATCGCGGCGCTATCCATGGATCTGATGTATGGTCCAACCGCATCGCCGGTAAACGTAGCAAGGGCGAGAAAAACAATCCCACACGTGCTCATTTGAACCAAGGTGAGTGAAAGAGAGTCAACGTCCTTGCCAGAGGAAAGCCTGTGCATACTGACCACGTGAATGGCACGCACTACGGCTGCAACCAAGATAAGTCCGTCCCCGAGTCCGAAAGCCGTGGGGACGCCCTCGGTCGCGAGGAAGTAGACGCCAGCAACGGCGAGGAGAGCCGCAGCGTAGAACAGCCGATGCAGCCTCCTCTTCCCGACGATGGTTTCGAGTACTGGCGTTATCACGATGGTAAGACTGATGATGAGCCCGGCGTTCGTGGCGCTGGTTTCCGCGATTCCGAAAGTTTCAAAGAAGAACACAGTGGAAAGGATCAAGCCAAGGATCACGCCGACAGACAGGTCGCGCCGCCCAATTCTCTTTCGCGCTATGAGAACGATCGCTCCGAGAATTAGCGCGGTCATAGGCATTCGAACTGCGAGAACTGCAAGTACTGATCCGCCCTCAACAAGTTCCTTTGCCACCCAATAGGTGGAGCCCCATGCGATCGCGACAAGCATCAGAAGCAAATCCACGGTTAGGCTTCGACCCTGCTTGCTGCGAGCAGGCGACTGCATGGTTTCAGACAACGGCTGGCTCACGACGCGGAGTGTCAAGCGGTGATGCAGCGTATGCGAGTTTCTCGGTGATGACAGATTCCTCTTCCCAGGTGTCCCTGTCCCGCAGGTATAAGGGCTCGGCAGCAATGATTCTTACCGTATCTGCTGATTGTTGGCTCAGTTTCCACGTCACGGTCCCGTTGACCCGCATTGAAGCGTGATCAATGAATGCCTGGGCCGCCTCTCGTAGGCGCCCGAACCACCGCCCCTCTACGGCTTCGGTGACCCAGGTCTGTTCAATGTCGATCTTCTGACGGATCAGACGCTGATCCAAGCAGGCCGTTTCTAAGTGCCGCAAAGTTCGCAGGATGATCCATGCCGCGGGCATTTCTCGGACTTCGAGCACCTTTTCACCTTGATCGAGATGCTCTAGCCCGCTGTAGCGGCCATAACCGAATTTTCCGACGCGTTCGTTGAGGTCTTCGATGATCGTCAGCAGGGGCAGTCGTTCGCCGTTGATGCGAACGGGAAGTCCGTCTTCAAAACTAATGGAAAGCTCTTCACCACGCGGAGCCTCGTCTTGTTCCTTCGTCCACAGATAGAGGTCTTGTTCCATTGCATGGTTTTCCGGATCGTCAAGGAACCCGGATTCATACTCCCTACACCACAGGTTTGAATCACCGCTGACCACTCGCTCAGACATTTTGCTGAGTCCGGCAGCGGCCAGGTGATGGATTTTCGTGGCCCGGTTGATCGGATCGAGATCGTAGGGACTCCCATAGCTGCCAGTGAAACCACTGTCCTTTAGGGCGCCGTTGAGACGCCTCAGCGAATTCTGCGATCGGTTGGCGGTGTGCAGGACAAGGGAGGCGCCCTTCTCTGCAGCGATTTCAAGCGCTATCCGAGCTATGAGCGGCCTTGACAGGGATGAGCTGATGGGGTGGGTGTTGAGGTACACAGCGTGTGCCCTGATAGCAGGCGCAACGTGATGATCCACAAACTGCTGCCGAGCATCAATCGAGTGGAACGATGCTCCCAAAGCCTCGGCAATCGCCGATTTGCCTGTATGGGATTCAATATCACCAACGTCTATTGAGACAGCGTGGACGTTGCGTGCACCAAGTTGCTGCAGACGATATAACAAGTAGGTGCTGTCCAACCCACCACTAAACAACGTGACAATGGGCAGGGAAGGATCAATGCTGGCGTTCTCGAGCTGCGCGAACGAACGGATTAGTTGAGTCACCGAACAGCGCTAGTCGGAGATTACCGAGAACATAGCAATCAGGACATCCCGATGCCCCTGATCACTGTTGTCCGCCAGGGTCAGACCTGTGACGTCATGCAAAAGCTTGTGATCATCGACAAAGAGATACTCCCCGGGCTGGCTCAACTGAACTTCGTCGACCTTGCTTCTGTTGGATGCGAGATACACGCTGCTTTCGCCGCCCTCGGCACCAACCCGATCAACAAAGAAGGTAAGCACGTAATCCACACCGTCACGGTGTATTCCTTCAGGCGCGGGCTGCCCAACTTCGCCAACAGAAGTCAGGATACGGTTCTGAAAGCATTGCGCCCGCCAGGATTCTCCTGGACGAACCGATTCTAGATAAACCCCACATTTTTCGAAGATTCCCGCAAGAACGGGGCTGGCAACCGCTTCGTCCGAGAATGGTTTGTACGACCGGCTGATACCACCGTTGAGGTGGTTGACGCTTTTGTCCTGCGAATATGGAACATGCGGCAGGAGTTCGAATTCGCCGGAAGCAGCAGTCATTGAAAACTCTGAATACCGGCGGAGGCGGTAGTTGCCGCCGTCCGCCATATAGGTATCCGGGCGCAGATCGGACCAGGTACCGGCGAACTCTTCCCACCCTTGGATACTCCGCTGAGGGTCACCTTCCGAACTAGAAAAGAAGTCGTGAAGAAACCCGTCGGACTCAAGTTTTTCGACCGCAGTGGCAGTGTGAGCAGCGCTCATGATATCCCCATATCAACATGGCCTACCCGAGGCTCCATTTGCCGGTAGCCGAGCCGCGCCTTCGCAGCTCTGTAGACAATCAGGACACTACCCGCGGAGATTCACCCACCAAAAAGTACAAAGAACTTCTCTCGGAGCCCCTCTACAAAATCCCAATACCACTCAAACGTCCAAGATGGAATAGAGCACCGGGAAATAGGAATATTTTCTGATAATTACTTGAAGTTTCTCATTTATTAGGGGATAGTTCGCACCTTGCACAATCTAATCCAGATCGCATCCCCGCCCGCTATTAAAACGTGACTGCAGTCACATCCGGCTAAGTTTGAGTCGAAGCAACAAAGAGTAATCTGATTCCAATCATAGGAGTTTTCTTAATATAGTGCCCCTGCTCGGCGGAAGTGATCGCCTTAACGCTGACAACATCCTGCTATGTCAACGAATGGCACCCAAGGCCGCCGATTCGCGGCAAAGTGGCTGTTCTCGGGAGAATGAGTCCATGACATCTGCCGACGTTGTTCTTCCCGATGGCTATGGCCAGACACTCAATATGCTCAAGGGCCACGTCCGTGATGCCAGGATCCAAGCGCAGCGCACCGTCAACACTGAGCTAATTCAGCTGTATTGGTCGATTGGCCGGGAAATCTTGATCAGACAGGATCAGCAGGGTTGGGGAACCAGAGTCATCAGTCGCCTCGCCGGGGACCTCCAAAAGGAATTCCCCGATATGAAAGGTTTCTCTCCGCGGAACCTGCAGTACATGACGACGTTTGCCCGAGAATGGGGTGCAGGTTCAATTGCGCCACAACCTGTGGCGCAATTGCCGTGGGGCCACATCCGAACGATCATCGACAAGTCCCTATCCCCGGAATCGCGGGCTTGGTACGCCGCGGCAGCAGTGGAGTACGGCTGGTCACGGAACGTGCTGCTGAACATGATCATGAACAAATCCATGGAACGCACCGGGGCCGCACCGTCGAACTTCACCCGGAGCCTCACCTCACCCGATTCCGAACTGGCGCAGCAAGTCGCTAAAGACCCGTATGCCTTCGAGTTCCTTGGGCTATCCGGCGAAGTCGCCGAACGCGACCTCGAGGCGGCACTAACAGAGCGGATCGTCGACACGCTGCGCGAACTTGGTCCCGGTTTCGCGTTCGTTGGCCGGCAAGTGCATTTCGACGTCGGCGGAGACGACTTCTACATCGACCTCCTGTTCTTCCACGTCGAGCAACTCAGATACTTTGTGATCGAACTCAAGACCGGGAAGTTCCAGCCCGAGTACGCCGGGAAACTGAACTTCTACGTCGCCCTGGTCGATGACCAGCTCAAACTCCCCGCACACCGCGAGACCGTCGGGATCCTGATCTGCGGCAGCAAAAACGAACACACCGTCCGATACGCCCTCGGCCGGGCGGATTCGCCCATGGCTGTGTCCACCTACACCTACGAATCCCTCCCCGCAGCAGAAAAGGAAGCCCTTCCCCGCGCTGAGGAACTCTCCGCTGCCTTTGACCAGGTTGAGCCTCCAACCGATCCCACCTAGCAACCCGTCATTAAGTAGCCCGGGTCCCTGTCATCTGGGCAGTTCCTTGGAACTTTGGGATGTGCTTCGATGAACCATGGCTCCCCAGGTCGCCCCACCAGCAGCTGTCACCGAAGACTTGGCACGTCTACGGGTGGCACTGGATTCGACCGTGCCAACTAAGGATTCCTCTAATCTTCTGATTGCGACGTGGAATCTGCGCGCGTTCGGTGACCTGACCGAGAAGTGGGCATCCGGGCCGGCGGATTCCCCTAAACGGGACTTCCACGCCTTGGCTTGTATAGCCGGCATAGGCTCGCGTTTCGACGTCCTTGCCCTCCAGGAAGTCCGCAGGAACACGACCGCGCTGCACCATTTGATGGGCCTTCTCGGCCCTGGGTGGCGGTTCATCACTTCCGACGTCACCGAGGGCCCGGCAGGTAACGGTGAACGCCTCACCTATCTTTTCGACACCAACCGCGTTCAACCCTCCGGCCTCGTCGGAGAAATCGTCCTTCCCCCAGGAACGGACGGACCAGTGGCACAGTTTGTCCGCACCCCCTATGCCGCCGGTTTCACCCGCGAAACCGCAGGGTTCGTCCTCACCACCGTGCACGTCCTCTGGGGCAACAAGACCACCGACCGACTGCCCGAGATCACAGCGTTCGCCCAATGGATGCGCGGTTGGGCGAACCGCCCCGATGACTTCAACGAAAACCTCCTCGTCCTGGGAGACTTCAACCTCGACCGCCTCGGTGACCCCCTCTATGAGGCATTCGTCTCCACCGGGCTGTGGCCACCAACAGAACTCAATGACGTACCGCGCACCATCTTCGATGATGACAACAGCACCAACTTCTATGATCAAATTGCCTGGTTCTCAGAGCCAGACGGCACCACCTTGCTCCAAACCCTCACCTACACCGGGAAGGCAGGGCACGTCGACTTCCTCCCCCACGTCCTCACCGGGCACACCAAGAACGAGGTGTCCTGGCGGATCTCCGACCACTACCCCCTCTGGACCGAATTCCGACTTACTGACTGCGCCGTACACGCAGGCCTGCCTGGGACACCCACCTCGATGAGGTCAAGGACTTCTACCAGCTGCACCAGCAGCGGCCACGCATCCTCTCCAAAGATCCTGTTGAGCAGCGCCTCGCCGTGTGGGTCGCAGGCCAACGCAAACAAATCCGGAACGGAGCCATAGACCCCGCCCGACGGAAACTGCTCGACGCAGCACTCGGAGACTGGATTGGTCCCCCACGGCCAACAGCCGAAACCAACCTGTGGAACCAACGGTTGACCGAAGTGGCGACCATAATCGCCGATGAGGGACGCCCACCCCGGTTTCATAGAGGTACCGACCGGCACGAAAACACCTTAGCTACCTGGTTAGTCACTCAACGTGGACTCCACCGTCGCGGCGCCTTGGACCCAAACCGGTGTGCACGGCTGAATGAGCAGCTCCCTGGATGGGCTACCAGCTGGCGATAGTCGCACAAACGTAGGTAGGCCACTACCCCGGACGAGCACGAATAACGAGACAAACACCGTCAGCGTGTAGTGTCCGGCACAGGAACTGCGGCAATCATCGTTATCGGGCGAGGCCGAATTTACTCCACTTCGCTTCTTGCTTATCCGTGTACCTCATTGTTTTCGACATTCGGAACCGAGATGCCGTCTCCCCCGCGTGTGAGGCTGCAACGGTGCAGGGCTACTGACGCTTCGGGGTTAGGGCGCGTCTCCTAATTCTTTGAGCCAAATAGTGATGGCTCGGAGTACGACTCCTCCGCGGTAGGTGAGGGCGAGTTTGTCGTACCGGGTGGCCAGACCGC
>NZ_JADOUR010000018.1:0-32765 GCF_015751665.1 Arthrobacter sp. CAN_A1
CACACAACACCACGGGGTGGCATCACATGATCAAATTCAACCAATCAATAAAACAATCGGTATCAACAAACATGGCACACTATTGAGTTCTCAAACAACAGACACACCCGGCACCAAACAGAACCAAACAGTTCCATCATCGCTCCGGAGCAACTTTTCAAACTTACCGGCTGATCGTCTTCAGGTCAAATCGGCTGATTTTCCTATCCCCGAGTCATACTGCACTCAGAGACGAACCGTAGTTCTGGTGGTTGTCAGCCGGTCAATTCCCTCGACCAGCGCGGATATAAACTCTAGCACCCTTCGGCCGGAGTTGTAAATCGGGCTGCGGTGCCGGTTCAAAAAGCCCGGCACCGCAACGATCTAGGCCTTTTTTGGAGCCAGGTACACCACGCCAAGTGGGGGTACCCGAAGGTCAGCGTATGCAGGCTGCCCACTCCACGGTCCTTCGACTGCGCTCACGCCGCCGAGGTTGCCCACACCTGATCCGCCAAACTCTTCGGCATCGGTGTTGAGTACTTCTTCCCATTCACCAGACCAGGGAAGTCCCACCCGGAATCCCTCGTGCGGTGCACCGGCGAAGTTGGCGATGCACACCAATGGGTTACCTTGTCCATCCCACCGAATGAAGGAGAGCGTGTTGCGGGCGCCGTCGTTCTCGTCAATCCACTGGAAACCCGATGGATCGTTGTCGCGAACGTAGAGGGCCGGCGTATTTCGGTAAATGCCGTTCAACGACCGGACCAGGTGCTGCACACCCTTGTGGGCTGGAGTATCCGAAAGCCACCAGTCAAGACCGTGCTGCTCCGACCACTCGGACTCCTGGGCGTATTCGGTACCCATGAAGATGAGCTGCTTGCCGGGATGGGCCCACTGGAATGCCAGGTAGGCACGCACGCTGGCGAGCTGCTGCCACCGGTCCCCCGGCATCTTGCGCAGCAACGATCCCTTGCCGTGCACAACCTCGTCGTGGCTGATCGGCAGAAGGAAGTTCTCGGTATACGCGTAAACCATCGAGAAGGTGGCCTTGCCATGGTGGTAGCCGCGGTTCACCGGGTCTTCAGCCATGTACTCCAGGGAGTCATGCATCCAGCCCATGTTCCACTTCAGCCCGAACCCCAGGCCTCCGGTGCTGGTGGCGCGGGTGACGCCCGGGAAGGACGTTGACTCCTCGGCGATCATCACGATGCCGGGGACCCGCTTGTAGGCGGTGGCGTTGACCTCCTGAAGGAAGTCGATCGCCTCAAGGTTTTCCCGGCCGCCGAGCCGGTTCGGCGCCCACTGGCCTTCCTCACGGGAGTAGTCCAGGTAGAGCATCGACGCGACCGCGTCCACACGCAGCCCGTCAATGTGGAACTCCTCCAGCCAGTACAGGGCGTTGGCAACCAGGAAATTCCTCACCTCACGGCGTCCGAAGTCAAAGATCAGGGTTCCCCAGTCGGGGTGCTCGCCGAGGGAAGGGTCCCCATGCTCGTAGAGGGTACCGCCGTCAAACTTTGCCAGCGCAAACTCGTCCTTCGGGAAGTGGGCTGGAACCCAGTCCATGATGACCCCGATCCCCGCCTGGTGCAGCTTGTCCACCAGGTACTTGAAGTCATCCGGGTGCCCGAAGCGTGACGTGGGCGCGTAGTAGGACGTGACCTGGTAACCCCAGGAGCCACCGAACGGGTGCTCGGCAACGGGCATCATCTCAACGTGCGTGAAGCCCTGCCACTGCACGTACTCGGTGAGCTGTTCGGCCAGTTCCCGATAATCGAGTCCCACCCGCCAGGAACCAAGGTGTACCTCGTAGACACTCATTGGCCCGTTATGGGGGTCGCTGGCGGCGCGCGCCGTCATCCACTCCTCATCCTGGAAGGTATAGCGGGATTCGACCACCCGGGAGCCGGTGAGCGGTGGGATCTCAGTGCCGCGGGCCATCGGGTCAGCCTTTTCGCGCCACTGGCCATCGCTGGCGAGGATCTCGAACTTGTAGCGCGACCCTGCAACCGCACCGGGAATAAAGATCTCCCAGAACCCTGAACTGCCCAGCGCGCGCATCGCGTTGACTGATCCGTCCCACCCGTTGAAGTCGGCCTTGACCCGGACAGCCTGGGCGTTGGGAGCCCACACCGCGAAGCTCACCCCATCGATGTCGCCGAGCACCGACGCATAATGGCGGACGTGGGCGCCCAGGGCAGTCCACAGGGTTTCGTGCCGGCCCTCGGCCAGCAGATGCATGTCAATCTCACCCAGGGTGGGCAGGAAACGGTAGGGATCGTCGACCAGCTGTGGTTCGCCGTCGTAGGTTACTTCCAACCGGTAATCGGGGACGTGGCCAGCGGTTTCAGCCTCGACCGTTCCCACCCAGATGCCGTTGTGCTCGTGCTCCAGCTCGGTTCGCCCGCTACCGGTCACAACCGTAACCCGCTGCGCAAGACGACGCAGGGTGCGGATGGTGACCAGCCCGTGCCCGTCGAGGTGCGCACCCAGCACCGCGTGCGGCTGGTGATACCGTCCCTCGGACACCGGCTGCAGAACGTCAATGGAGTGTTCGATGCGTCCCGGCGGGGTGGTGGCAGAGTCCGGGGTTGCGACGGGCTCCGGGGTTGCGACGCGCTCCGGGGTGGAGACGGCGTCAGGAACGACGACGTCGACGCTGACCGTAACGGGGGCGAGGGCCCTGCGCACGTCGCGGACCGGGATGTCGACCCAGTCCGGGCGGTTGCGGAGCTCGTAAACCACTTCGTAAAGCGCCTTATCCAGCCAGAGCGCGAGGAACAAGGGGTCAGCCGAGTCGACCAACGTCCCGGTCTGCTCCTGGTAGCCGGCCGCGAACGCAGCGCCGGCGGCCGTGGTCCACTGGTCGGCCTTGGCTGTGGCCGCATCATTGCCGTGGGCGGCCGCCGCACCGGCGTATTCGAGCGAACGCATCATGCCGACGACGTCCCGCAGCACCACATCGGGAACGCTCCGCTCAGCGGCGGGACGCAGGGGCTCGCCCTCGAAGTCGAGCACCAGCCATGACCCATCCGGCGCGTTGAGCACCTGTCCCAGGTGGTAGTCGGCATGGATCCGCTGCAGATCGGGCAGGGTTGTCACACCGCGGACCCGCTCCACCACCGCTGCAACCTCGTTCTCCAGCGGCCCGACGACGTCGCGCGCCTCCTGCCAGGCCCACTCGATGCGCTGCACCAGGGTCTCGATGAATTCGGCGCGTTCAACGTCGCTGGCCGCCCGGCTCCCGAACGCTTCAGCCAGCTGGGCGTGGATTCGCCCAGTAACCCGACCCAGCTCGGTTGCCTCGGCGGTGAAATCCTTGTTACTGGCGGCCGCGACCGACGCCGTGCGCCAGGCGTCAGTGCTGTTGTCGATGAAGTCCCGCAGCACGCTGAGGTGACCGGTCAGCCACTGCTTGTCGCCGCCGCGGGTGTCTTCCCAGCTGCCGGTCACCCAGCCGAAGGTGGCCGGCACGTCAACTGAACCGGCGTCCGTGAGCTTGGCGCTGACCTGAACGTCGGGGCTCTCGCCAGGCGCGAGCACCCTGAAGAACTTGACGATCATCGGGCCCGACGGCGTCCTCACCACCACTGAGGTGTTGGATTGTTCGCCTTTGAGCACGGTCAGAGGAAGGGGCGCGTTGAACCGTTGGACCGTGGCGAACGAGCCCAGGGGGTAGCCCTTGGTCCGGCCGTCCTCGGTGACGCCGCCCGAGCGCATCAATTCCACCCAGGCCGTGACGAATACCGGGTCATGGGTCGCGTCATAGATCCAGCGGTGTCCCAGCTCGGAGTGCTCCGCCTCGCCGATCAGCGCGGTTTCGGCACCCTTGAGCGGGGCGTCACGGTAGCTCAACGGGATCTGGACGATGTCCCGCCGGTGACCGGAATCGACAGCGATCAGGTGAACGTCAAGTCCTACCTTGCCGGTCGGGTCCTCCAGCCGGATGCCGCCGACCCTTCGAAGTTCAAACTCCCGGCCTTTGGCAGGGAACCACCGCTGACCGGGGAGCCATGAAGCGAGAAGTTCTGGAAAGGTCGGCGTCAGTTTGGGCATTACTTTATGGCCTCCGGGGCTTGAATGACAGGAAGGGCTTCGGTGTGCGGCGAAGCAGCGTTGGAGTTGGTTGAACGCAGGCGGAGCCAGTAGAAGTCGTGGCTACCCAGCGTCAGTGTGAGGGCACCATCATCGCCAAAGGCGGGGAACGGTGTGCCGCCGAAGAGGTCACGCAGCCCCCGTCCGGCGTATTCCGGCAGATTCAGCCGCGCGGCAACAGGGTGCTGCGACAGGTTGAACACGCACAGCACCACCTCGGGCTGCTCGCCCTCAGCGTTGCCGACCTCGACCTCGCGGATGAACGCCAGGACCGACTCAGCCTCGGTGGGCACATTGAGGTAGGTGCCCAGTCCGAAGGCGGGGTGCGACCGGCGCACGGCGAGCATCTGCCGCATCCAGTGCAGGAGCGAACTGGAGCTGGCGAGCTGCGCTTCAACGTTGACGTGGTTGTAGTGGTAGACCAGCGACTGCACCACCGGCAGGTACAGCTTGCCGGGGTCGGCCGTCGAGAACCCCGCGTTGCGGTCAGGGTTCCACTGCATCGGGGTGCGCGACGCGTCACGGTCGTCCAGCCAAATGTTGTCGCCCATCCCGATCTCATCACCGTAGTAAAGGAAGGGGCTACCGGGCAGGGACAGCAGCAGGGCATGGATGAGTTCCACCTCGGCCCGCGAATTGTCGAGCAACGGTGACAGCCGACGGCGGATACCCACGTTGGCGCGCATCCTCGAGTCCGGGGCGTACCAGCCGAGCATCGCCTCGCGTTCCTCGTTGGTGACCATTTCCAGGGTCAGCTCATCGTGGTTCCGCAAGAAGGTACCCCACTGGGCGCCAGCGGGGATGTTCGGGGTCTCGGCCATCGTGTCGATGATCGGGGCTGCCTTCTGGTCGCGGAGTGCGTAGAAGAGCTTCGGCATGATGGGGAAGTGGAAGCACATATGGCACTCGGGGCCTTCGGCGTCGCCGAAGTACTCAACCACCTCTTCGGGCAGCTGGTTCGCCTCAGCGACGATGATGCGGCCAGGGTAGTTTTCGTCCACCATGGTGCGCAGGTCCTTGAGGAACTCGTGCGTCTGCGGCAGGTTCTCGCTGTTGGTCCCTTCCTCCTCGAAGAGGTAAGGAATAGCATCCGCGCGGAAACCGTCGATGCCCTGATCCAGCCAGAACTTGACGACGTCGAACAGTGCCTCAATGACCTTGGGGTTCTCAAAGTTGAGGTCCGGCTGGTGGGAGAAGAACCGGTGCCAGAAGAACTGCCGGCGCACGGGGTCGAAGGTCCAGTTGGACTCCTCGGTGTCGACGAAAATGATTCGCGCGTCCTCATACTTCTCGTCGGTGTCACTCCAGACATAGAAGTCGCCGTAGGGACCGTCCGGGTCGTTCCGGGACTCCTCGAACCAGTGATGCTTGTCCGAGGTGTGGTTCAACGGCAGGTCGATGATGACGCGAACGCCCCGGGCGTGGGCCTCGGCGACAAGACGCTTGAAGTCACTGATGGTCCCGAATTCGTCGAGGACGTTGTAGTAGTCGGCGATGTCATAGCCGCCGTCGCGCAGCGGCGATTTGAAGAACGGTGGCAGCCACAGGCAGTCGACGCCAAGCCACTGCAGGTAATCGAGCTTGTCGATCAGGCCGGAGAAATCACCTGAGCCATCACCGTTCGCGTCAGCGAACCCGCGCACCAGAACTTCGTAGAACACGGCCTTGCGATACCAGTGTGGGTCATGCGCGAGACCTGGTGCGTTGAGTTGAAACGGGTTGGCCACTAGGGCTTCCTCCTGAGGTAAAGGATGTGTGCTGGTTCCACATGCGGGTCCAGCCTGACGTAGTTGTGAGTGCCCCAGACCCAGCTTTGGCCGGTAATGAGGTCATCCACCCAGAAGGTGCCGTCCTCATTGCAGTCCTCTGGATCGAGGGACAGTGCTTCAAGATTCAGTGAGACGGTGCTCTCCCGCGCGCCGTGCGGATCAAGATTCACCACCACGATGATCGTGTCCTTGGCTGAGCTGTCACCGCCGACGTTTTCCTTGTGCTTGGAGAACACCAGGGTGTCCGGGTCGGAGCTGTGGTGGAGCGTGAGGTTCTCAAGATCGCCCAGCGCCGGATGGTCCCGGCGGATGTGGTTGAGCCTGGTCAGGTACGGTGCCAGGCTCCTCCCCTCGGCTTCGGCCCGTTTGAAGTCGCGGGGGCGGTACTCGAACTTCTCGTTGTCGATCGATTCCTCAGCGCCGGGGCGGGCCACATGCTCGTACAGCTCATACCCGGCGTAGACCCCCCACAGCGGACTGGCCATGGCGGCGAGCGCCGCTCGAATCTTGAAACCTGCCGGCCCACCGTATTGGAGGAACTCGGTGAGGATGTCCGGGGTGTTCACGAAGAAGTTGGGCCGGAAGTAAGGCGCGCTGACCTTGCTGACCTCGGTGAAGTACGCCTCGAGCTCGGTCTTGGTGTTGCGCCAGGTGAAGTAGGTGTAGGACTGCTGGAATCCTGCACGGCCCAGGGCGTGCATCATCGGCGGGCGGGTAAACGCCTCGGCGAGGAAAACGACGTCGGGATGCTTGGCGTTCACTTCCCTGATCAACCATTCCCAGAACACCACTGGCTTGGTGTGGGGGTTGTCGACCCGGAAGATCTTAACCCCATGGCTGATCCACAACAGCACAATCCTGAGCACCTCATGGGAGAGGCCATCCGGATCGTTGTCGAAGTTGATCGGATAGATGTCCTGGTACTTCTTGGGAGGGTTCTCCGCATAGGCGATTGACCCGTCCACCCGCGTGGTGAACCACTCGGGGTGTGAGGTGACCCACGGGTGGTCCGGCGAGGCCTGCAACGCAAGGTCAAGGGCCACTTCGAGGTTCAGGTCACGGGCCCGCGCCACGAAGGCGTCGAAATCCTCGAACGTACCGAGGTCCGGGTGGATCGCGTCGTGGCCACCCTCGGCGGCGCCGATGGCCCACGGCGACCCAGGATCGCCCGGTGCAGCGATCAGGGTGTTGTTCGGTCCCTTGCGGTGCGTGCGCCCGATGGGATGGATGGGCGGCAGGTAGACGACGTCGAACCCCATGTCAGCGACCCCGGCGAGCCGGTCCGCTGCTGTGAGGAACGTACCCGAGGTCCACTGCGCGGTCGCCGGGTCATAGGTTGCCCCTTCAGACCGGGGGAAAAATTCGTACCAGGAGGCGCGGCCGGCGAGCTCGCGCTCCACCAGGATCCGGTATGGCTGGGACGTGGTCACCAGGTCGCGTAGTGGCTCGCGGGCGATGGCGGCGAGGATGTCGGTTGACTCGCCAGCCGCAAGGCGCTCGGCCACGGAAAGTTCGGTGTCCGCGAGGATCCGCGCTGCCTCGGTGAAAGCCGAAGCATCGACGCCCGGCCGGGCTGCGGCGGCGGTGGTGAATAGGGCTGCGCCCTCGGCGAGCATCAGCTCGACGTCGACACCCGCGGCGATCTTCACCTCAGCGTTGTGGTGCCAGGTGCCGTAGAGGTCACCCCACCCTTCGATGACGAAGGTGTAGCTGCCCACCGCTGGCGGTCGGAGCAAACCCTCATACCGGTCGAGTCCCAGACCCACCGGTGCCAGGCGCACCCGCTGGACCTCTTTGCCTGCGGCGGAGAGCAGGACAGCCGAGACTCCGAGCTGGTCGTGCCCTTCGCGGAAGACTGTCGCGCCCACCGCAATGTCTGATCCCGGGATTGCCTTGGAGGGGAAAGCCCCGCCGTCGACCACCGGGGTGATATTGGTGATGGGAATTCGTCCGAACCGCAGATCAGCTCCGTCTATAGGCTTCCTGGCGGTGCGTCCCTTACGTGGTGGCTTAATTGAAGTCGTCACAGGTTAGACGTTAGCGAGTATTTGCCGAGATTGCTAAGGCGCGCGGACGTAACATCAGCGCGTTTAACAGTCGACTTGGCACTTAACGCAAACGTTTACTCTCAGTTACTCTCATCAGCGGGTCGCCGCGGACCTGCGTCAGGAAAAATACGCTAGCCTTTCCCGGGTGAAGGCAATCCGCAGATTTACAGTCCGTACCGTCCTCCCTGAAAGCATCGCCCCGCTGGGCAAGCTGGCAGGCAACCTGCGCTGGTCGTGGCATTTGCCGACCACCCGCCTGTTCCGTGACCTCGACCCGACAGCATGGGAGGCAAGCGGCCAGGATCCGGTCGCTTTCCTGGGCTCCGTGACCCGTGAGCAGCTCAGCCAGCTCGCCGACAATGAGCGCCTCGTCGCCAGGATCCAGGAGTTGGGCGACGACCTGGACCGCTACCTGTCGGAGCCCCGCTGGTACCAGTCCCTCGGCACCGATGCCCCGCGCTCCATCGCCTATTTCTCCCCCGAGTACGGCATCAGCGCCGTCCTCCCCCAGTATTCAGGTGGCCTCGGCATCCTCGCCGGGGACCACCTCAAAGCCGCCTCCGACCTCGGCGTCCCGCTCATCGGCGTCGGCCTCCTCTACCAGGCCGGCTACTTCAAGCAGTCGCTGTCCCGCGACGCCTGGCAGCAGGAAACCTACCCGGTGCTCGACCCTGACGGCCTGCCGCTGACCATGCTCCGCGAGGAAGACGGTACCCCTGCCAAGGTGGTCCTGCCACTGCCCGCCGGTCGCCAGCTGATCGCCCACATTTGGCGGGCCGACGTCGGCCGTGTCCCTCTCCTGCTCCTTGACTCCAACGTGGCGGGCAACGATGAGGCGGCCCGCAACGTCACCGACCGCCTGTACGGCGGCGGCGGCGATCAGCGGCTCCAGCAGGAACTGCTGCTCGGCATGGGCGGCGTGAAGGCGCTGCGTATCTTCGAACGGCTGACCGGGACCCCGGCACCCGAGGTGTTCCACACCAACGAAGGCCACGCCGGATTCCTCGGCATCGAACGCATCCGCGAACTGATGGACCCGTCCAACGCGTCGCCGATGAGCTGGGAAGAAGCGCTCACCGCTGGCCGCTCCTGCACCGTGTTCACCACGCACACCCCGGTTCCTGCGGGAATCGACCGGTTCGAGAAATCCCAGATCGAGCACTTCTTCGACGCTGGCCTGGCACCGTCGGTTCCGACGGCAAAGGTCCTCACCCTCGGCGCCGAGAACTACGTCGACGGCGACCCCAACAAGTTCAACATGGCGGTGATGGGTCTACGCCTGGCCCAGCGCGCCAACGGCGTAGCGAAACTGCATGGGGTGGTCTCCCGCGGCATGTTCTCCGGGCTGTGGCCAGGGTTCGACACCAGCGAGGTCCCCATCTCATCAGTCACCAACGGTGTCCACGTGCCCACCTGGGTTGATCCGCTGATCGCCGACTTCGCCCGGGAACGCTTCGGCGCCGAATCGGTCCTGGACCCCCAGTGGTCCAAGGTGTACGACGTCGAGGACTCCGACATCTGGGCCCTCCGCCGCCGCCTGCGCTCCAACCTGATCGACGACGTGCGGCAACGCCTGCGCTCCTCCTGGAAGAAGCGCGGCGCTGCCGACGCCGAACTGGCGTGGACCAACAACGTGCTGGATCCCGACGTCCTGACCATCGGCTTTGCCCGCCGGGTACCCACCTACAAGCGGCTCACCCTGATGCTCCGCGACCCTTCCCGGTTGAAGGCGCTCCTGCTCCACCCTGACAATCCGATCCAGCTGGTGATCGCTGGCAAGTCCCACCCCGCCGATGAGCAGGGCAAGCGGATGATCCAGGATCTGGTCCGGTTCACCGACGACCCCGAGGTCCGCCACCGGATCGTGTTCCTTCCCAACTACGACATCGCGATGGCCCGGACCCTGTTCCCCGGCTGCGACGTCTGGTTGAACAACCCGCTGCGCCCGCTGGAGGCGTGCGGCACCTCAGGTATGAAGTCGGCTATTAACGGCGGCCTCAACCTGTCAGTGCTGGACGGCTGGTGGGATGAAATGTACGACGGCGACAACGGTTGGGCCATCCCCACGGCCAACAATGACGCATCCCCCGAGGAACGCGACGACATTGAGGCGTCTGCGCTGTACGACCTGCTGGAAGAGCAGGTGGCTCCCCGGTTCTACAGCACCGTCCGATCCGAAGGCGCCGGCGCTGCCGGGCCGTCCGAACTGTCCCACGACGGTGTCCCGCACCAGTGGGTGGCCATGATCAAGCACACCATGGCGAACCTCGGCCCTGCCGTGTCCGCCGAGCGGATGCTGCAGGACTATGTCAGCCACCTGTACCAGCCGGCGTGGCGGGCCGGATGCCTGGCCGCTGAGTCGGACTACTCCGCGGCCAAGCACACCGCCGCCTGGCGGTCACGGATCAACGACGGCTGGTCGGCGGTACAGGTGGAGCACGTCGATTCGATCGGAGTTGCTGAGGATCCCCAGATCGGCGACTCGCTGACAGTTAACGCCTACGTGTCGCTTGGCTCGTTGTCTCCCGACGACGTCGCCGTGGAGGTGGCGTACGGACGCGCCTCCGAGAGCGACGAACTCAGCGAGGTGGCCCTGGCCGACCTTCAGGCGTCCGAGAACCTGGGGGCGGGCCGGTACCTGTTCTCCGGCGGAGTGACGATTGATCACTCCGGGTCCTTCGGGTACACCGTACGGGTGCTGCCCAAGCACGTCAGCCTGGCGTCGAAGTCGGAGCTCGGTCTGGTCGCGAACGCGTAGTATCTAACGCTTGCAGGCTTAACGCCTGCTGAGCATCAGCGGCAGTCGCACCAGAGTTTCCTGGGGCGGCTGCCGTTTTTGCTTGGCTGCTAGATCCGGTAGACGCTGATGGAGTTGGCGGGAACGACGTCGGTCTCTCCCGATCCGATCCTCGCCCCGCGCCGGCGGTCCTGGTCCGCCGCCGTGGTGTAGCGCAGTTCGAACCTCGTGATGGAAGGGAGCCCGCTGTCCTTGAGGGCGTCCCGCCCGGGCAGGGTGATATTGGCGTCCTCCAGGCTCCCGTTGATGACCACCAGGCCATCAAGGATGCCATTGGGCGAGCCGAGGAGCAGCTGCACCGTCCGGGATGCCGGGTCGGTCCACTGGTCCTGCGTCATCGGTGTGCCCGCCGCGTTGAACCAGTGCAGGTAGGAGCTGTCATCCCGCGCCGGGTAACCGTGGGGCTGGTGGGCCAGGAATTCCCGCCTGATCCGGAGCAGGGAGCGGGTGTGGTCCAGGAGGTGGCGGGCGTCGTCGTCGTGGTCCCAGTGCAGCCAGGCCAGCTCGGTGTCCTGGCAGTAGGCATTGTTGTTGCCGCGCTGGGACCGGCCGAACTCGTCGCCGGCGGTGATCATGGGGACGCCGAGGGATAGCAGGAGGGTGGCCATCAGGTTCCGGGAGGTCTGCGAGCGGGCTGCGGTGATGGCCTCCTGGTCGGTGGGGCCCTCCATACCGTGGTTGTAGCTGCGGTTGTCGTTATGACCGTCGCGGTTCTCCTCACCATTGGCTTCGTTGTGCTTGCGGCTGTAGGACGTCAGGTCGGCGAGGGTGAACCCGTCGTGTGCGGTGATGAGGTTGATGCTGGACACCGAGGTGCGCCCCGATGGCCCGAAGAGGTCGGCTGACCCGCTGAGGCAGCCAGCCAGGCGCGCCACCGAACCGGCGTCGCCCCCGGCGGTCAGGCTCGCCTGGTCGGTGAGCCAGAAGTCACGCACCGTGTCACGGAAGCGGTCATTCCAGTCCGCCCAGCCCTGCGGGAAGTTGCCGGTCTGCCAGCCGCCCATGCCGATGTCCCAGGGTTCGGCGATGAGCTTCACGCCGCGCAGCGCGCGGTCGGCGCCAACCGCGACCAGGAACGGGTGGCGTGGGGTGAAGGTGTGAGTGTCATCCCGGCACATCGACACGGCCAGGTCGAAGCGGAACCCGTCCACCTGGAATTCCTCAACCCAGTAGCGCAGCGAGTCCAGGGCCAGGGCGATGACACGCGGATGCGCGAAGTTCAGGGTGTTGCCACAGCCGGTGGTGTCCAGGTAGCGGCCGCCGTCGCCGTGGCGGTAATACTGCTTGTCGCCCAGCCCGCGGCAGCTCAGGGCTGGAATCTCCGGCGGGCCCTCGGCGGTGTGGTTGTACACGACGTCAAGGATGACCTCCAGGCCGGCTTCGTGGAGAAGTTTCACCATCCCCTTGAACTCGTTCTGGACGGCAGTGGGACCGGCGGTGCGGGACGCCTCGGTGGCGTAACCGGGGTGCGGCGCAAAGTAGCCGAGGGTGTTGTAGCCCCAATAGTTGGTGAGCCCCAGGGGCCCCAGGTGAGGCTCGTCGATGTGGAAGTGGATCGGCAGCAGTTCCACCGCCGTGATGCCCAGGGCCTTGAGGTAACCAATCATCACCGGGTGCGCCAGGCCGGCGTAGGTGCCGCGGAGGTCAGCGGGGATGTCCGGGTGCAGCTGGGTCAGGCCTTTGATGTGGGCTTCGTAGACCACCGTGTCGCGCCAGTGGGTGCGCGGCGGTGCTGAGTTACCCCAGTTGAAACCGCCGTCCTCGACGAACACCGACCAGTACACCGGACCGTCGGCCGTATCCACGGTGTCGATAGCCCGCGCGTAGGGGTCCAGGAGCAGCTGGGTGGTCTCTGGCCAGTCGGTGTCGACCGGCCAGAAGGCGTACCGCGCCAAGTCAGCGAGACCGTCCACCACCCCGTGGTGCACTCCATCGGTGTAGTCGGGCAGGGCTGCGGAGTGCCAGCCACCGTCCTGGGCCTGGAAGTGCACCGCCAGGGCGGACACTCCAGGCGCATACACGGCGACGTTGAGACTGTGGGGGGTCCGGGCGCGGTGCACGCCAAGCGGGAAGTCGCTGGACGGTGGACTGAGTTCGAGAGAGACGCTCATGGTCTGGCGTTGTGCGGGTCGGTCAGGCGGAGCGCTGGCGCGAGATCTCGTACAGGCTGATTCCCACGGCCATGGAGGCGTTCAGGGACTCCATGGCCGAGTCGATCGGGATGGAGACGATCTGGTCGCAGTTTTCCCGAACCAGGCGTGAGAGGCCCTTTCCTTCCGATCCCACCACGAGGCAGACCGGTTCCCTGCCCAGAGTCAGATCGGGAAGAGAAACGTCGCCGTCGCCGTCGAGACCCAGCACAAAGATGCCCTTCTCCTTGAAGGACTTCAGCGTGGAGTTCAGGTTGCCCGCCTTCGCCACGGGGACACGCACGGCGGCACCGGCGCTGGTCTTCCAGGCCGAAGCAGTCATGCCGACCGACCGGCGCTCGGGGACGATCACTCCGTGGCCGCTGAAGGCCGAGAGAGACCTGATAATCGCGCCCAGGTTGCGCGGGTCGGTGATGCCGTCCAAGGCCACGAACAACGGTGCGTTGTTGATGTGACCCTTTTTCCATTTCTGGATGGTGTCGGTGGCGAGGTCCACGGCGTCGGCGTACTCGTACGGAGGGATCTGCAGCATGATGCCCTGGTGCACTGACCCGTCGGCCATCCGGTCCAGTTCGGTCTTGCCGGTCTCCATCAGCGGGATGCCGCGTTCGGTGGCCAGTTTGAGGGACTCGCGGATACGCTCGTCCATTTCGATCCGGATCGCTATGTGCAGCGCTTTGGCGGGAATGCCCGCTCGGAGCGACTCGACCACTGCGTTGCGGCCGGTGACCATCTCTTCGGTGCCCTTGCCACGGGTGTTGCGGGAGGAACCGGGATTGCGGTTCCCCGCGTGTTTGGCCGCGGAACGTTCAGCGAGCTGCTTGCTCTTGTGCGCCTTATGGTACGGGCGATCCTCCGCCTTGGGGGTGGGGCCTTTGCCTTCCAGCGCCCTGCGTCCCAGGCCGCCGGTTCCGCCCGAGGGGCCCTTTTTGCTCTTGCGCACAGCGCCGGGACGTCCGTGAGTGGCCATGAGGAAAACACCTTTGGGTAGAAGATTGGTCACCTCAGTTTACGCGGGGAACGCGGCAGACTTCACCGGCACCTTACCCACGGGGTGAAAGGTTACTTTTTCAGGCTCCAGGAGGCGCCGTCGGCGGTGTCCTCAATGAGGATACCGGCGCTGGCCAGGGCGTCACGGATGGCGTCGGCCTGCGCCCAGTCCCTGGTTTCCCGGGCGATGGTCCGCTGCTCCAACTGGGAAGCGATCAGGGCGTTCAGCGCCACCTGCTCCGGGCTACGGGGTCCCCCTCTGGGGTCCTGCACATCGTCGAGGCCGAGCACCATGGTCATCTTCATGACGTCGATGAACGCATTCCGGGTGGCGTCACTGTCCCCGGCGGCCAGCGCCGAATTGCCTGCCCGGACCGTGTCATGAAGGACTGCGAGAGCCTGCGGGACGTTGAGGTCGTCGTTCATGGCGTCCACGAATGCCTGCGGCGCGGGGCCGGCAACGAAGCCGTACCCGTTTGGGAATTCGCGGGCTGCGGCCTTTGCCACGAACCCGTCGATGCGTTCGACGGCGGCCGCCGCCTCCTGCAGTGAGGTAGGCCGGTAGTCGAGCACCGACCGGTAGTGGGCCTGCCCGAGGTAGTACCTGACCACGCGGGGGCTGGCGAGGTTGAGCATGTCCGCGGGGCTCACCGTGTTCCCGATCGACTTGGACATCTTCTCGCCCTCGAAGGTGACCATGCCGTTGTGCATCCAGTACCGGGCAAACGGATGTCCGGCAGCCTGGGACTGGGCCATTTCGTTCTCATGATGAGGGAACCTGAGGTCCAGCCCGCCGCCGTGGATGTCGAATTCGGCGCCAAGGTACCTGGTGACCATGGCCGAGCATTCAAGGTGCCAGCCCGGCCGGCCGGGTCCCCACGGGCTGGGCCAGGCTGCGGTTTCCGGCTCGCCTTCTTTCCACCCCTTCCACAGCGCAAAATCGCGGGGATCCCTTTTCCGGTCGCTGAACTGGGGTTCGACGTCCGCCGCGCTCTGCATGTCATCAATGTTCTGGCGGGTCAGCGAGCCGTACCCCTTCCAGGAGCGGACGTCGAAGTACACGTCGCCCGAGTCGTCATTCGCCGGGTAGGCGTGCCCCCGGTCGATCAGGAGCTGGATCAGCGCGTGCATCTCGGGGATGTGGCCGGTGGCTCGCGGCTCGTAGGTGGGGCGACGGACCCCGAGGGCGTCGTAGGCCCGCTGGAATTCGAGTTCGTAGCGGTAGGCCAGCGCCCACCACTGTTCGCCCCGCAGCTGGGGCGGCAGGCCGTCGTCGTGCTCGGACTCCTTGGCCCGCGCCAGGATTTTGTCGTCAATGTCGGTGACGTTGCGGACTGTGGTGACCCGATAGCCGCTGGCGCTGAGCCAGCGGGTCAGCTGGTCGAAGGCGATCGCCGAGCGGATGTGGCCCACGTGCGGCATGCCCTGCACCGTGGCACCGCAGTAGTACAGTCCGACTTCCCCCGGTTTGACGGGCACGAAGTCACGGATCTGCGCTGTTGCGGTGTCATAGAATCTCAGGCTCACCGCTTCAGATTAGCTGGTCGGGGTGGCCGGCTTCATCCCGCGGCGGTTTCGGTCCCGCCGCTGACGCGCACGACGACGGCGGTTGCGACCGCCGCGATACCCTCACCTTTTCCGGTGAACCCCAGCCCGTCGGTGGTGGTTGCCGACACGCTGACCGGTGCGCCGGCCGCGGCGCTCAGCACGGTTTCGGCTTCCGCGCGGCGGGGTGAGAACTTGGGCCGGTTGCCGACCAACTGGACCGCCACGTTGCCGATCTCGAAGCCCGCGGCACGCACGATCCGGGCCGCTTCGGCCAGCAGGCTCACTCCCGAGGCCCCGGCAAATTCGGGCCGGTCGGTCCCGAAGTGGGTGCCGAGGTCCCCAACTCCCGCGGCCGAGAAGAGCGCGTCGGCGGCGGCGTGAGCCACGGCGTCGCCGTCGGAGTGGCCGCTCAGGCCGGCCTCACCGTCCCAGCGCAGGCCGGCGAGCCACAGCGGCCTCGGGGCGTCGGCGGGGGCAAACGCGTGGACATCAACTCCGATGCCGGTGCGGGGAAGATTCATGGCTAGACCGTTTCCGTCGGGGTGCGGGTGAGGATCTCAGCGAGCTGGAGGTCCTGGGCGGTGGTGATCTTGAAGGCGGCGTCGGCCCCTTCGACCACGTGCACCGGGATGCCGAGACGCTCCATCAGCATGGCGTCGTCGGTCACTCCGGCCCCGGGGTCCTGGTGGGCGCGGCGGAGGGCTTCGACGGTGAAGCCCTGGGGTGTCTGGACTGCCCGCAGCGTGTCACGGGGTGGGGTGCCGGTCACCAGGGCGTCCTGCACTGTCTTGATGGTGTCGACGACGGGGATCACGGGGATCACCGCGTCGGCGCCGGATTGCAGTGCGGCAACCACCCGGCGGAACACCTCCGGTGGGGTGAGGGCGCGGGCGGCGTCGTGTACGAGGACCAGGGCGGTCGCGGGCGAGAGAGCTGCGAGGCCGGCAGCGACCGAATCGGGGCGCGTTGCTCCGCCGTCGACCAGGCGGACTGGCACGTCAATGGTCACATCAGCGATGGCTTGCCGAAGGGCCGTGTCACCTGCGGGGACGACGACGCAGATTTCGGTGGCCACCCCGGCGTCGAGGACACCGCGCAGGGAGTGGTGGAGGATGCTGCGGCCGGCGACATGGACCTGCGCTTTGGGGATGCCGCGGCCTAATCGCTGGCCGGCGCCGCCCGCCACAATGATGACCCCTACCTGCGCTGTGCTGGGCCCTGGGCCGGAACTGGTTTCTGACACCCCATCACCCTATGCCAGGGGCCGCCGTGGTGGGCTTGTTGCTGGGTCGTCAGCCCAGCGGGACAAGGATCAGGACAAGAAAAAGGGACCGCCCACCGGGCGGCCCCTCGCTCATGCTAGGAAGCTAGTACCTCGTCGAGAACACTTGCTGCCTTCTCTTCGTCGGTCTTCTCTGCAAGTGCCAACTCGGAGATCAGAATCTGCCTCGCCTTGGCGAGCATCCTCTTCTCCCCTGCTGACAACCCACGGTCATGATCACGGCGCCATAGGTCGCGGACTACCTCCGCAACCTTGATCACGTCACCCGAGGCGAGTTTTTCAAGGTTCGCCTTGTAGCGGCGCGACCAGTTGGTGGGCTCTTCAGTGAACTCGGCCCGCAACACATCAAAGACGTGCTGGAGACCTTCCTTGCCCACTACATCGCGCACCCCAACGAGGTCAACGTTTTCTGCTGGAACTTCAATGGTTAGATCACCCTGAGCCACCTTGAGCTTGAGATACATTTTCTCTTCGCCCTTGACGACGCGCATTTTGATCTCTTCAATCTTTGCTGCGCCGTGGTGAGGATAAACTACTGTTTCGCCGACCTCAAAAACCATGTGGACTTTCCCCTTTCCCGCAGATCAGTTTATCACGAATTCGACACGCCGACGGCGTGTTTTCGCAGGTCAGCCGGGACTTAGGGAGATGGGTGACTATGATTCGCCCCTTGACGAATTGACTATTAAGTGATCCACGTCGCTTCAAAAGTGTTCCGCACCGTCTCCGGCGCTCCCTCGCCGGGTTACTTTTCCCGATAGGCTGTAGGCAAAGTTCAACTAGCAGTTCCCCCAAGCTGATCGACCACCGTAGGAGTTTGCGCTGTGAAGAGTGACCGAATCAATCCCCTGCAGCACACCCGGGCCAAGCGAAGCCTGGCTGCTGGTGCGGCACTGGTTGCCGTGCTGGGTGCCACGGGTTGCAGCGTGACCAGCGAACAGGCCACCACCATTCAGTACGCGGCATCCGACGGCATCGTCGACGAGGTTGGCCCCCTGGAACTGCGCAACATCATGATCATCACCTCGGATGAGGGCGAGCCTGGCACCATCCTGGGAACGGTGTTCAACCCGACGGATTCGGCTGTGCAGCTGACCATTGAGGGCGACAACGAGACGGCCGAGATCACCGTTCCCGCCGAAGGAAAGTGGGTCTTCGAGGATGAGACGACCGACGACGGCGTCCTACAGGGTATCAGCGAGATTCCGGGCGCCCTGGTTGACCTGAACTTTGTGGTTAATTCGGAGACAGCCGAGCTTCGGGTTCCTGTCCTGGACGGCACACTTGAGGAATACCGCGAGTACGTGCCGGGCGGCTATACCCCCGATCCCACGCCGACTCCCGAGGAAACCGGCGAAGAGGAAGAGTAAGCCTCAGGACTCGTACTTGTAGCCCAAGCCGCGGACGGTGACCAGGTGGCTTGGGTTGGACGGGTCGGCTTCGATTTTTCCGCGGAGGCGCTTGACGTGCACGTCGAGGGTTTTGGTGTCCCCGACGTAGTCGGAACCCCACACCCGGTCGATGAGCTGCCCACGGGTCAGGACCCGCCCGGCGTTGCGTAGGAGCATCTCCAGCAGCTCGAACTCCTTCAGCGGCATCGGCACGGTGTCCCCGTTCACGCTGACCGTATGCCGCTCGATATCCATCCGTACCGGACCGGACTGGACCGTGCTGGAGACCAGTTCGTCAGGTTCGGCCTGGCGCCGGAGCACCGCGCGGATCCGCGCGACCAACTCCCGGGACGAATAGGGCTTGGTGACGTAGTCGTCGGCGCCTAACTCCAGGCCAACCACCTTGTCGATCTCGGAGTCTTTGGCGGTCAACATGATGACCGGCACGCTTGAGCGTTGGCGCAACTGTCGACAGACCTCGGTCCCCGACTGACCGGGAAGCTGAAGGTCAAGCAGAACCAGGTCGGCGCCGGCCCGATCAAACTCCACGATGGCTGCAATTCCATCGTCCACCACCGCAACCTCAAACCCCTCCCTGCCGAGCAGATAGGACAGCGGGTCACTGAAGGACTCTTCGTCCTCGACGATCAAAATGCGGGTCAAGCGCTCACTCCTTGTTCTCGGGCGGAAGATCCGCCCTGCTTCTCACCGGTGTGGCCGGCTGGCTTTTCGCCGCGCCTGTCGCTGCGCCTGTCACCGGCGACGCCCCGCGTTTCCCCGGGTTCAGCGTCGGTTTCCATCTCCGGCAACCGGACGGTGAAGGTGCTCCCCTGCCCCTGCTGGGACCAGACAGTCACCTCACCGCCGTGATTGGACACCACGTGCTTGACGATGCTCAGCCCCAGGCCAGTGCCTCCGGTCTGGCGGGACCTGGCGGCGTCAATACGGTAGAACCGCTCGAACACGCGTTCCTGCTCCTCGGGGGTGATCCCGATCCCCTGGTCTGTGACCGAAATCTGGGCGAGCCCTTCGCGGGACCGCAGACCCACACCCACCCGGGTGCCCTCGGGTGAATACCGGATGGCGTTGTCGATCAGGTTGCGGAAAGCCGTCATCAAAAGGTCAGGATCCCCGTAGACCGGCTCGTCGATCCGCCCGCCCACCACAATGTCGATCTGCTTGCTCTCGGCGGGCAACCGGTTCCGATCAACCGCTTCGGCGATCACCGCGTTGATGTCGACCGGCTTACCCCGCCGCACCACGTCAGCACCCTGCAGTCTGGAGAGTTCGATGATGTCCTGCACCAGGGCGGAGAGCCGGGCGGACTCCTTATGCATGCGGCGGGCGAACCGGCGGACGGCTTCCTCGTCCTCGGCGGCGTCGTCGAGCGCCTCGGCCAGAAGCGAAATGGCGCCGACCGGGGTTTTAAGTTCATGGGACACGTTGGCCACAAAGTCGTTGCGGATTTCCTCGGTGCGGGTGATTTCCGTACGGTCATCGGCGAGGATCAGGACGTACTCCTCCCCCAGCGACGCCACCCGGGCCAGCACGATGATCGTCCCCTGTCCGAGCGGTCCACGCGGCAACTCCAGCTGCTTCTGCTCGATCACACCATCCCGGCGCACCCGTGCGGTCAGTTCCAGGAGTTCAGCGTGGACGACTGTGTGTCCGCGCACCAGCCCGAAAGCGTACGCAGCAGGGCTGGCCCGCACCACGCCGTCAATGGCGTCCACCACCACGTAGGCCCGACCAATAATGGACAGCACCTCGGCCGCACCCTCGGGCAGGGTTGGCTCGTCCACAAACAGAAGGGAGCGCCGCTGGATTTCGCTCAGCCGGAAAGCAACCATGCCGAAGGTACCCAAAGCGACACCCACCAGTCCGGCGATCAGAATGAGAAGAACGGAATCCACATCCCTAGCTTATGCGTACGGCCGGTGGAGGGCGGGTGTTCCGGTGGCAATAGGGAAGTGGTTCAACTAACGTTCACTCAAAGGTGCATAACAGTTCATCACCGACTGAGACTGTGCTGTGTGGGACTGTGCATAGACGTACGCAGTCATCTCTATGGAAAGGATGCCTCCCGTGCGGAAGGTTTTTCAGGCAGAGCTTCACCAGATCGGTGAACAGCTCATTGAAATTGCACAGCTGGTTTCGGAGGCGATGGACAAAGCGACCACCGCATTCGAGTCAGCTGACACCGAACTGGCCCAGGACGTGATTGCGGCGGACGCACGCATTGACTTTCTTCAGAACGACCTCGACGAGCGTGCCATCGACATCCTCGCCCTCCAGGGCCCCGTGGCCAGCGACCTGCGGATGATCGTGGGGGCGCTGCGGATGAGTGCCTCGCTCGAACGGATGGGCGACCTGGCACGCCACGTAGCCCAGCTTGCGCGGCTGCGGTACCCGGAACATGTCATTCCTGCAGCAATCCGCCCCACGTTCGTGGAGATGGCTGAACTCGACAAGCTGATCGCGACCAAGGTGAAGGAACTCCTTGAGACCCGCAACCTGCAGCTGAGCAACGAGATCTACGCCCACAACGCGCGGATCAACGAGCTCCATGCCGGCGTCTTCAAGTCGATCGCCGCCGCGGATTGGGACGTTTCAGCGCCCATCACTGTTGATGTGACCCTGGCCAGCCGTTACTTCGAGCGTTTCGCCGACCACGGCGTCTCGGTGGCCCGCAAGGTCACCTACCTGGTGACCGGCGAATGGCAGCCCAGCGCGCCGCTCAACTAACCCCTTCCCCCTTCGCCGAGGTGGGGGTGGTGGTGATTCAGCATTACCGACGACGACGGCCGGTCCCTCCGGGGGCCGGCCGTCGTCGTCGTTGTGCGGTAAAACCGGTCGGGCTAGTGCTTGCCCTGGTTGGCGACGGCTTCGATAGCCGCCGCCGCCGCGTCGGCGTCTAGGTAGGTGCCGCCGGCCTTGACGGGGTGCAGGTTCTCGTCGAGTTCGTAGATCAGGGGGATGCCGGTGGGGATGTTCAGCGACGCGATGTCGGCGTCGCTGATGCCGTCCAGGTGCTTGACCAGCGCCCGCAGCGAGTTGCCGTGGGCGGCGATGAGCACGGTCTTGCCCGACCGGATGTCCGGGGCGATGTCGGATTCCCAGTAGGGCAGGAACCGGTCGAGGACGTCCTTCAGGCATTCGGTGCGGGGGATGGAATCGCCAAGGTCCGCGTACCGGGGGTCGTTCGCCTGGGAGAACTCGCTGGAATCCTCGAGGGGTGGTGGCGGGGTGTCATAGGAGCGGCGCCATTCCATAAACTGTGCCTCGCCGAATTCCGCGAGGGTCTGGGCCTTATCCTTGCCCTGCAGCGCCCCGTAGTGGCGTTCGTTAAGCCGCCAGTGGCGTTTCACATCGATCCAGCTGCGGTCGGCCGCCTCGAGCGCCAGGTTGGCGGTGATGATCGCGCGCTTCTGCCGGGAGGTGTACACAATGTCGGGGAGCAGCCCGGCCTCGACCAGCAGTTCGCCGCCGCGGATGGCTTCGGCGCGGCCCTGCTCGGTGAGCGGCACATCAACCCAGCCGGTGAACAGGTTTTTCTCGTTCCACTCACTTTGGCCGTGGCGGAGCAGGATCACTTTGTAGGAAGTCATGAGTTTAGTCTGCCGCATGAGAGCCCGTTAGATCATCTGCCGCACACTTCTGTTACCAGTGAGCGGTTACCAGGGGCCGTAGGGACCGCTGCCGCCGCGGACTTCCGAGACGGCAGGTTTCACGTCGGCCAGGTACACGCAGGCCGCGACGACGGCGACGATCTGCAGCAGCCCGAAGAGTCCAGCGGAGGTGACGAGCACCGTGAGTACGCCGACGGCGGCAGCCCCGCCGGTCATCGCGGTCCAGAAGCCCTTGGTGCGCTTCATGGTGGCCTCGAAGTTGGCGGCGGGTCGCTTCACACAGTCGATGAGCGCCCAGATCTCGATGCCGAGCGCCACCAAGCCGAGCGCCAGGTACAGGTAGTTCCTAATCTCATAAGCGATGTCCACGGGTCAAGCCTATCGGGTGGAATCGCCGTGTGGTCGCAGCGGCGCCAGGGCCTGCTCCAAATCGGCCCAGAGGTCATCTGGATTCTCGATCCCCACCGACAGCCGCACCAGCGACTCCGGAACGGTGACCGGTTCGCCCGGCTGCCGCCGTCGTCGTTCAATCAGTGATTCCACCCCGCCCAGCGAGGTGGCCGGCAGCCAGAGCCGCACGGACGCGATGAGTGATTCAGCGGCGGCGACGTCCGCCAATTCGATGCTGATGATGGAGCCGAAGCCGTTGAGCTGGTCGGCGGCACGCTGGTGGCCGGGATCGTCGGGGAGGCCGGGGAAGCGGACGCGGGTGAGGGCCGGGTGGGACTGCAGTTTGCCGGCGAGGTAGCCGGCGCTGGCCTGCGACCGTTCCACCCGCAGGGCGAGCGTGCGCAGGCCCCGGAGCGCCAGCCATACCTCGAACGGGCCGGCGATGGCGCCGTGCAGGGTGCGGTGTTTGAGGAGTGCCGCGTTGAGGTCGGCGTCAGAGGTGACGAGGGCCCCGAGGACTACGTCGGAGTGGCCCGCCAGGTATTTGGTCACCGAGTGGAGCACCACGTCGGCGCCGAAATCCAGGGGCCGGCATACCAACGGAGTGTTGAAGGTGTTGTCGACGACGACTGTCACCCCGGCGGCTTTCGCCGCGCTGATGATGGTGCGCAGATCGGCTACCTCGAGCATCGGGTTGGTGGGGCTTTCCAGCCACAACAGGTCGGCATCGGACAGGTAATCGAGCACCTGTCCGGTGTCGGCGACGTCCACGGTCCGCAGGGTGAACCTGCCGCGGGTCGCTTCATCGCCGGCCAGGCTCAGCGAACCGGCGTAGGCGTGGCGGGGCATCACGACGACGCCGCCGGTCGGCACCAGCGACAGCGCCGCCGCGGCAGCACCGAGCCCCGAGCTGAAGACGAGCGCCGGAAGGGCGGCGCCCTCCAGCTTCCCGAGCGCTTCCTCGAACGGGTCCCAGGTGGGGTTGGACATGCGCCCGTAGATGCGGTCTCCGGCGGCCGGATCGACCGCCTCGTGGAAGGTTGATGAGAGCACGATCGGCGGATTGACCGGCGCATCATGCTCCCGGGGAGGGCGTCCGGCGGCCACCACTATCGTGTCCGGGGCGAGCTGGTGGTGGTCGTGGTGGTTCATGGGTTCAGGGTAGTTGGCTGCGGCGCCCGGGTGAAATGTGACCCTCCCGCCCCACCCCAACCCTTTGGGTTGAGTCAACACCTATGACAGGTTTTTGGGCGGAAATCGGTCATAGGTGTTGACTCGACCCAGAGGGGGCGCCGGAAGCGATGCGCCAGGGACCGCTGTCTTGGTGATCCTCGATAGGCTGGGCACGTGAGTACACCATCCCCGCGCCGGACGTCCGGGCTGTTCATCGCCTTCGAGGGCGGCGACGGCGCCGGCAAGTCGACCCAGGCGGGCCTGCTCGCCACCGCACTGCAGGGGCGCGGCCGCGAGGTGCTGCGCACCCGTGAGCCCGGCGGCACAGTCATCGGGGAGAAACTGCGTTCCCTGGTGCTCGACCACGGCCAGGGCGACATTGACCCCAGGACCGAGGCCCTCATCTTCGCCGCCTCACGGGCGGCCCACGTCCACCAGACGATTCTGCCCGCCCTGGAGCGCGGCGCCGTCGTCGTCTGCGACAGGTATATCGACTCGTCCGTGGCCTATCAGGGGGCTGGCCGCGGGTTGGGAACCGACAGCGTCCTGGAGGTCAATCTGTGGGCGGTGGAGGGGCTGCGCCCCGATCTCACAGTGCTGCTCGACGTCGAACCGCTCGAGGGTCGTGGGCGGCGTACCCAGAATGGCGCGGAAGACCGGCTGGAATCCGAACCCGACACGTTCCACTCGCTGATCCGCAGCGCGTTCCTCGAACGTGCGGCGGCAGACCCGGCCCAGTATCTGGTGCTGCCCGCCCGGAAACCGGTCGATGAGCTGGCCAGCGCCATCCTCTCAGCAGTTGAGGGGTATCTGGCGTGAGCGTCTGGACGTTTTTGATGGGCCAGGAGCAGGTGGTTGAGCAACTGCAGCGCGCTGCATCCGCGGACCAGCCAAACCACGCGTGGCTGTTCACCGGACCTCCGGGATCCGGGCGGTCCAACGCTGCACGGGCTTTCGCGGCGGCCCTCCTGTGCGACAGGGAACGGTTGGATGAACGCGGCTGCGGGGAGTGCCGGGCCTGCCGGACCGCGCTGGCCGGTTCCCACGCGGACATCACCAACGTCACCACGGAAAAGGTGACCATCAGCATCGACGAGGCGCGTGAACTGGTCCGCAAGGCACAGGACAAGCCGTCGACGGGCCGCTGGCGGGTCATCATCGTCGAAGACGCTGACCGGATGCAGGAGCGCAGCACCAACGTGCTGCTCAAAGCTATTGAGGAGCCACCACCCCGGACGGTCTGGTTGCTGTGCGCGCCGAGTCCCGGCGACGTGCTCGTCACGATCAGATCCCGGTGCCGGGCCGTCAACCTGCGCCTGCCGCCGGTCAAGGATGTCGCTGACCTGCTGGTCCGGCGGGATGGCATCGACCCGGCACTGGCCGAGGCTGCCGCTCGGGCGGCGCAAAGCCACATCGGCGTCGCCAAGCGGTTGGCTACCGACGGCGGCGCCCGCGACCGCAGGAACCAGATTGTCCGGCTACCGCTGGATTTGAAGACCGTCTCGGGGGCGATGAAAGCAGCCGCGGACCTGGTCAAGCTCGCTGAGGCGGAGGCTCTGAGTTCCTTCGAGCAGCGGGATGCGCAGGAGAAGTCGGCACTGCTGGCCACCCTTGGCGCGCCGGAAACCGGTACCCTGCCGCCGGCCATCCGGGGGCAGGTCAAACGCCTTGAGGATGACCAGACCCGCCGGGCCAAACGGTCGAAGAACGATTACTTCGACCGCGCACTCACCGACCTGACATCGTTCTACCGGGACGTGCTGATGCTGCAGGTCTCCAGCGGCCGGGACCTCGTCAACGAGCCCCTGCGGCCCGAGCTGGAGGCGTTCGCGCGGAGGGGAACCCCTGAGGGGACACTGGTGCGGATTGAGGCGATCAACAAAGTGCGGGACCGGATCGTTAACACCAACGTCGCCCCGTTGCTCGCCATCGAGGCGATGGCAGTCAGCCTCCTCCCCGAAAAGGATTACACCGCGTGAGACATCCCCTCCCCCGCCGTCTGGCCTCGGCCGCCGTCGTCCTCTCCGGCGCACTGGTGCTGTCCGGGTGCCAGCTGTTGTCCCCGGGATCCGGCGATGGCCCGGACACCGGCGTCGATGCGGCGGGCCCTGAGGTGGTCGGCGAGGTTCCCGCCGAACTGGAGGACTTTTACACGCAGGACGTGGCCTGGGAGGTGTGCGAGGAGGACTTCGCGTGCGCCACCATCGAGGTTCCGCTGGATTACGCTGACCCCTCGCGTGAGTCGATTGACATCGCGCTGATCCGTAGCGACGCGACCGGCGAGGCCCAGGGCTCAGTGTTGGTGAATCCGGGTGGGCCGGGCGGCTCCGGGGTCAATATTGTCAGGGATGCGCTGACCTTCGTCACCAGCGACCGGCTGCGCGAGGCGTACGACGTCGTCGGGTTCGACCCCCGCGGGGTGGGCAAGTCCTCGGCGGTGGACTGCCAGACCGATGAGGAGCGCGAAGCAGACCGGTTGGAGTACCTGGAGCCGGGGATTTCCGACGCCGAAGCGCTCGAGACGCTCACCCGTGAGGCCGAGGAGTTCGCCGCCCTCTGCGCCGAACGGACCGGCGAACTGCTGGGCCACGTTGACACGGACAGCGCGGCCCGGGACCTGGACATCCTGCGGGCTGCGGTGGGCGACCGGCAGCTGAATTATCTCGGCTTCTCTTACGGCACCGCGCTGGGCGCGGCCTATGCCGAGCTATTCCCCACCAACACCGGCCGCCTGGTTCTCGACGGGGCGGTGGATCCGTCGTTGAGCAATGAGGACATCACGCTGGGTCAGGCCCGCGGCTTCGAAGCAGCGCTGCGCACCTACGTAGCTGACTGCCAGCTGGCCGCCGACTGCCCTCTGCCCTCCGGGGTCGACGAGGGTGTGACGGTGATCCAGGATTTGTTCCGCTCGGTCGAGGAAAGCCCGATGACTGCCTCGGACGGCCGGCTGGTCACCATCAGCACCTTCTTCTCCGGGTTCATCCTGCCGCTGTATGACAACAACAACTGGAGCCTGCTGACGGGGGCCATCGACCAGGCGCTGCAGGGTGACCCGTCGGCGATGCTGCAGCTCGCGGATCTTGCCGCCGAGCGCGAACCGAACGGCAGCTACGCCACCAATAGCACCGCGGCATTCACGGCGATCAACTGCCTCGACTACCCGATGGCCAGCGACCCCGCCGAGTTGGAGGCCGACGCCGCCGACCTCCTTGAGGCCTCCCCCACTTTCGGGCCGTATCTTGCGTACGGCGGGGTAACCTGCGACGCGTGGGCGTTCGATCCGGTGCTGGAGCCTGCCCCGGCGTCGGCCCCCGATGCCGCACCGCTGTTGGTTATTGGCACCACCGGAGATCCGGCGACCCCGTACGACTGGTCATTGGCGCTGGCCGACCAGTTGACGACGTCGGTCCACGTCACATGGGACGGCGAGGGGCACACCGCCTATGGGCGGGCCGGTGACTGTATTGGTGACCTCGTGGATGCGTACTTCGTCGACGGCACTGTCCCTGAGGACGGCGTGCGCTGCGACTAGGGCCCCGGCGTCAGCCGCTTTGACCTGCACGCGGCTGCTCTTATACAGTTGACGCTTGTGGATTGGGCCGCGCCAACGCGCGTCCCGTGAAGCTTCAGCCTCCTTAGCTCAGTCGGTAGAGCGTCTCACTCGTAATGAGAAGGTCGCCAGTTCGACTCTGGCAGGAGGCTCCGGAAATGCCTCTAGAACCCGCGGATTCTAGGGGCATTTTGTTTCCAGCTTGACAGATCCTTGAGCTTCGGCATTCCCCGCTTCTTCGACAGATTCCCGACGTAGCCGTCACTTTTTCGTCACCTTCAACTTGGCCGCGGTGATGCTGATCCGCCTTACCTACCTCCTGAATCGCCGCCTCCAGTTGTACCTGCAGGGCTGCACCGCGCCGTGTGAAGGTTGATCGCCGCCCGACACCACACACCGGTTCGGACTCAGCCCAGTGATAGGACTTGGCGTCGCCGATTGTAAGCTTGGCCTGATCAGAGGTTAACTACTCGAATCTAGATCACTAACTGGCGCCGATGAATTGGGGACATACGTGGCCATCCTTACCGATACTGAGTTAGTTCTCGGACTAAGCAGGCACCTTGCTGCTTACCAATCCGGACCCGAGAAGGCCGCTCTTGAACAACTTGAATTCGCTGGCTGGATATTCGACATGTCTTTCCGCCTCCGCGGTAGCACGACGAACAGCCCCGCACGGGTGACCGCAATTGGGCGAGATGTCGGCATCGGAGCCCGAGGACTTCGAGACGTCCTCGGCTCGATGGAAGCACTTGGATGGGTCGCTGTGCAACGTAACAACAAGCAAGAAGCAGTTGCAGTTGTGGAAACCATCCCAGCTGCGAACACGCTAGTTGCATCGTGTGACCAGGTTCTTCGGGTGCTGATGGTCTCAGCTTCCGATCGTGCTGCACTAGCCGTTCTTCGCGCTACCTCCATTCAACCGCTGCTACGCGATGATGCGTTAGAAGCTGCTTCCTCAGCTGAGGGAGTGACCGAGGACCCCCAAGCTGCAGAAGATGCAATCCGATACCTCAAGTACACGGATTTGCTCCGGGAAGTTGAGACCGACGATGGGCGGGTCGTGCTCTACAACCCAAAGATTTGGACGCAGGGCGACGAAATAGTACAGGCCGCCTTACGAGCGGCTGACGCCCGCGGGACACAGGAGGTTGGCGCCCTCCTAGAAGAGCTTGCCGATGCTCCAGGCAAGCCAGAAAGCGAAGTGACTGCTACTGAGAAGAAGTGGATTGACTTCGCCGTTTCCCAAGGGCTAGTGCAGCGTTCAGTCATTCAAACATCCGACGGCAACGAACGCGGTTTTCTCTTTTCCCCGCATTTGGGACGTGATCCTTTTGGAGGTACGGCGGGAGATGCATCAGGTCAGGTACGTCAACTAGTAGGGTCCATGGTCTACGCGACGACATTCGCCGCTTACAAACTCTACGATCCTGCGCGGTTCCTCCGTGCTTTGATCAACAGAGGAGTGGCAGGAAATGCTTCTTCGATAGGTACCGACTATCCGATGCTCGAAAAAGCGGGCATCGTCAAGGTCATCGGCGGCGACCAATCCGACCGCTACCAACTCGAACTTCTTCAAACCGAAGTAGCAGAGGACGCCCTGACCCTGCTGACTTCGCGAGAGACCGCCAACGGCGCCTACCAGCAGAGCGCAACCGCTCTGCAAGGCCAGAGATCATACGTTCACACGGATCAAGAGCGAGCCAAGCTGGCTCTGACCTCTGAGCGCGACCAGGCGGAGGAGATGCGCCTCATTTCAGCGCTCCGAGACATACCGGTTCGTCGAAGCATGGGGAACTCCTAGTGGAGGGCGGCGCGACGAGCAGCCCAAACGTCGGTAGGGTAAAGCCCGGCGCCCGCAATAGTAGGCCGCGGAATCGTAAGCGCACCGACCCAGAACCGGGCACCAAACCTCAGGAAACTGATGGGGGCGTCTTCGAACGCCGGGTAGCCCGGTTGGAATTCGCAGAGGGCGCCTTCGTCCGACTTCGAGTACCAGTATCGGCTGAAGGAGCTGAACAGGGCCGCGACGTGTTGACTGATATCGACATTCTTTCTATCGACGTCGATTCACGCCTGCGTTCAACGCGAGCAAGCCTGGAGTGCAAGAGTGGTAAGGGACAAACCGGAGAGCCGTACACCCTTGTGTGGCTGGCGGGCTTCCGGCAACTCCTTACCCTTGATCGCGTTACGCTCGTTCGACAGACCGTTAGCAGCCGCGGACGAGCGTTAGCCCGGAAACTTGGCATTGGGGTGCTTGACGAGAGCGCGCTAGCGATGCGTGAGAGCGCTCATGCCTGGCTCCCGGACCGCTTCGCCCATGTTGACGGAGCAGCCTGCGTTTCCGCGGAAGCTCGTACGGATACGCAGCTCAAAGGCCTTCCTGACCTACCCACGTCGGTTACCAAGTTCCTACGTGGAGGAGGCCTCTTGGCCGACGCTCCAGCGTTGCTTGCTGCCGTTCGCTCTTTCGGAGCTTCAGTCGAACGACAAGGAGCCATTCCTGAGCCGGCGGCGTCAGTTCTCTCGTCGCATGCGCTAATAGCAGTCATCCTCGCCGCCCTTCAAGACGCAGGAAGACTAGACGAGATACCCGCAAGCGCTCTCAAGGAGAGGCTCGCTCGCGCCCTAACCACAGGCAACCCCGACGACGAGTACCTGCTACCGCTCTTGGATCGCGCTGACGAGCTTGTTCAGTACATCCAAGATCGCACACATCGACAGTATGTAGACGCCGGAGCCGAAGCTATAAGAACGCCCTATCCATCACTGAAGCAGATCATCGCGGAACCACCGGCCTACCTAGATGACTACGTGGACTTCGTCGAGCGCCTCCGCGCAAATCCAAGTGTCGCAAGAGAGCTACTACAAACCGCAGAGCTGCTGTGTTTCGACGCCGCTCTTGGAGACGAGGCGTGGCGGGCTCCTGCCTTCGACCATCTGATGACCATGGAACACCACGGGCTCTTGGCTGTAGCTGTTCGGTGTCTTCGCTCTGTTGCTGGTTCGCAGGTTGCGAACTACCTCGACGAGGTGACCTCCTTCCGGAACAAGAGAGAAGCTCCTACGTTTGTTGACCGAAGGATTGCGCCTTCTCCTCTGAGGCTTCAGCCTCGAGAGGAGTCTGAGCCCACTGACCACGTTCAGCGACGCACGCAGGAACCTGGTCCCGAGCAACCTGCGCTGATGGGCATGGAAGACTTAGCGGAGCAAGAGGACGGATAGGGCCGACCAGAAGCTAGACCCTAAAGACGGGTAATGCAGTCAAGGTAGCCGCGATAGGGCTGAAGTGAGTCACACGACGGCGAGGTGAAAGAGAATAATGAGAAGAATCTCGGCGGAAGCCTACGAGGCGCTTGCCGATGCACTTTCGAAGCTGTTTTGGTTCAAAGCGGCCCTTCAGAGGTATCTAAACATCGCTATGCGTGATCACACCGAACTGCTCATCGCACTTCCATTCGACGAAACAAAGCGAATCGTTTCTCAGGAGCTTGTCCAACGACTTCTTCGATCGGAAAACCGCTACCGCGAGTTAATTCTCTCCTTCATGGTGGAAGTTTCGAGCTGGGAGGAGTTCCCCAACCTGCTCCTAGCAAAGGACCGCCCGGAGTTGGTGCCTGAGGCTGAAGCTGCCGTCGCCCGTTTGGCCCGCGTCATCAAACCTTGGATAGCCGAGGAAACAGAAGCCGCGAAGATTCAAGACCGGGCTAAGCGTCAGGCTTCTGCCCGCCAGCTTCAGGAGGATGAGCGCAGTAGGGTCGAGTCTCTGAAGCAAGAATTTCTTGCTCTCGGCTCAGCCCCCAATCCTCAGCAGCGGGGTCGCGACTTCGAACGTCTGCTGGTCCGACTCTTTGATCTTTACGACTTCCAACCTCGATTTGCATATAGCGTCAAGTCTGACCAAATAGACGGCTCCCTCAGCTTCGACAGTAACGACTATATCGTCGAGGCCAAGTGGACAAAAAAACCTATTGAAAAGGGCGAAGGAGACATCTTCGCCGCAAAAATACTCCGCTCAGGAAAAAACGGCTTGGGTCTTTTCGTAAGTAACGCTGGGTTCTCATCAGGCTTCAAGGATACTTTTTCGAGATCCACACCCTTCATCACGATGGACGGCACAGACATGTACGCGGTCCTAGACAGTCGCTGCCGACTCGACGACCTGCTGCGCGCAAAGAAGCGACATGCAAACGAAACGGGCAGCTGTTTCCTGCCCGTGTCGGAATTACATTCCTAAAGGCCGCGTGTTATCTCTCCGGAGGGGCAGCAACGTCGTGGAGCGCCGAAAAAACCCGCACAAATCATTCCGATTCACAGCCGGCTAAAGCCACGGACCCAACTGGATGTATTAGGCTGGCCGTCGTTTGTCTTTCGACAGTCTGCCAATTTCGAAGCAGGCCTAGGCCGCCTAGACAGCTCGCCATGGTTGGCAAAACAGTGTTCGCCGCACCTGCTGATGCTGTGTCAAGAGAGCAGCCAACCCCATGAATTTCTCCAGCCAAATGACGTCACCATCCTCCGTTCCATGAATGCTCGGCCCATGTAGAGACAATAGAAAATTATTCTTAGATACAGTCGGTAAATCTTTAATATAATTAAAGGCCACTACCCCTCTCATTCGCATTAGCGCTTCCGAGGCTTCCTTGGGGATAGGTGGCGGACTTTGAATTTCCCACATCTTTCTCTTCATTGCTTCGACTCTGGTCAGCTCCCTCCCCCCCCACGCTTCGATCCTTTTTCTTTCTTGGTCTGCCCTCTCAAACTTGCTCTTTTCATGCTCCTCAAGAATGATCGAGATCTCTTTCCGAATCTCGCGCAGTTGTTTGATAACGGATAAGTTAGATGGCAATTCTAGCTCTCTGACAGGAAGTGCCAACTTCTGCACCGACTCAATTCCTCCTCGTAGGACAGCCATTGAGATACTTCCAACTGACTCATGGGCATTTAGATAGCGAATAGCGTCGATGCCCTGATCAATTAAGTCTGCACTTGTGATCTTTGCTGCCGGAGAAGTATTTTCATCGCGCCAGCATGACTCGATTTCCAAACCTTCGCGAAGGCCAACTCGGAATAGGTAGAACTGTTGGTCTTGGGCGTCCTGTTCCCTCATGCGACGCAGCATAGATTCAAGAGCCGCCTCGTAAGTTCCAATGTGAAGCGCCTGATTCTCGTGAATGAGACGATATGCGTCTAGCTCTTCGTCTGACATACGCACTCGCTCCAGAAAATGCTCGACCACAGACGTTTCGAGCGGTTTTTCGGAAGCGGGCCAGTCAAACTGGTCCGTTGTGTGATACCAAGCGAGTCGGGACACCGCTCTATCGCACAGCGCCAAGTCATTTGGATTCCGCAAGGCTATCGACGAAGGACCCAGGTCGATCGCCCCGTGGCAATTGGAGCATGTGGATCCGGCGGCAGCATTGGCCGCATACTCCTCGGCTGTAAGCCACTGCTCAGTTGAGCATGAGGGGCACTTCACTCGGTAGCCATGGGCAAAATTGACTGTCCGTTCAATCAGCATGATGCAAGTAATACGCCAGAAGCGCTGCTACCGCCAATGCCCCGAGGCGCTGGGGTCGGGCTTTATGCAGCGACCCTTATGGAGTGGGATCCTGCTGCGACCGAGAGAGGCCTGGCGGAGCGCTCCAAGGGCAGTGCTATTCCCAGCACTCGTTTGTGCATTGTTGTTGGTTACGAAAGCGCATATATGGCCGGGGCGTGCCAGGAGCACCCGGCATGACAACCCTAGAATGACTGGATGAACATGCAACAGGGACTTGACCCAGAAAATCAAGGCATGCGCTGGCTTCCTCTCGGTATTGACTCGGATGAGGCTGTGGCGGAGTATGACGCGCTAAATGACGGTTTACCCGCTTGGTTAGCCTCGATCTTTCATGAGGCGTGGTTTCCGGTGTGATCGGGGCTTACTGGCTGTCCGATGGTCTGATTGTGGCATCTGGGTGTGACGATTCGG
>NZ_JADOUR010000019.1:0-21930 GCF_015751665.1 Arthrobacter sp. CAN_A1
CCCTCCAGATCCACGCCGACAGCGATATGGGCGGCCTTGTTCTTCACCTGGTGCCCGTCACGGATTTTCACGACGATGGCGTCTAAATACAGGATTGGGTAGATCGGCTCCAGTGGCCGGGCTTGCCAGGCCATCACCTCGTCCAGGACCTCGTCGGTGATCTTGGAAATGGTCTCCCGCGACAGCTCGGTACCGATCGTTGATTCGAGGTGGTGGGCGATGTCCCGGACGGTCATCCCGCTGGCGTAAAGGCTGATGATCATTTCATCCAGGCCCCCGGTGCGCCGGGAGCCCTTAGGAACCAGTTGCGGCACGAAGGAACCGTTCCGGTCCCGCGGGACCGCCAAATCCACGTCCCCGGCAGTGGTCGAGACCGTCTTCGGGTAGGAACCATTCCGGGAGTTCGGTGCGAACCGACCCTCCGGGTCGCCCTTCTCGTAGCCCAGCTCCGCGGACAGCTCGGTCTGCAGGCCACGCTCCAAAACGGCTTTGATCATCTGGTTCAGAAACCCGTCCTTACCGTCGATCTGAAGCTGCCCGGAATCAATCTGCTCCATCAGCTCATCCATCGCGCCAGAGGCTTTCAACGCCTCCATACCGCTGGCCGCCGCGACCTTCGCCGCCAACGTCTCTGCGTTCTGTGATTCGTGTTCAGTCATCGTCACAATGATTCTCCAATCAATCAGTGACCGCATCCCTTACACAATCAATCTGACACCCTCAACCTGAAAACCGGGGTGATCTCCCACCCCCGCGAGGGAGAGGTCGTTCTCAACGACGCCTACCGCGAGATGGCGGCGCACTACTCGGCCGCGGTATTACCGGGCAGAGTTCGGGCTCCGAAAGACAAAGCGAGCGTTGAGAACACGGTCTCCCACGTCGCGACCTGGGTCATCGCGGGCTTCCGGCACGAGCAGTTCACGTCCCTGGCACAGTTGCGCATCCGGGTCTATGAGCAGATCGATGCCTATAACCGGCAACCGTTCCAGAAACGCGCCGGGTCCCGGCTGAGCGTCTTCACCACCGAGGAGAAGCCGCTCATGCAACCGCTGCCAGCGGCACCGTTCGAGATCAGCACGTGGTCTTACCGGCGCAAGGTGAACAAGAACGCACACGTGGTCTGGGCGAGGAACTTCTATTCCGTCCCTTTCAGCCACATCGGCTCTCTCGTTGACCTTCGCGTCACGGACACCATGCTGGAGATCTATCGGGCTGATGAGCGCCTGACCAGCCATCTGCTGCTGCCGGCAAGCACGCTGAATCAGTATCAGACGAACGACGCGGACCTGCCCGAGAGACGCAGTTGACAGGCCTGGGACCGGGCCCGGATTGGGGCCTGGGCAGCCCGGATGGGCCCGGCCACGGTGACGGTGATCGGCAAAATCTTCGAGGCAGCCTCCATCGAGGAAGCCGGCTACGACCCAGCCCTGGCGGTCCTGCGCCTGTCTCGTAAGTTCTACCCGGCCCGGGTGGAAGCGGCTTGTCAGCTCGCGCTGCGCGGGCAGATCCGATCCCCGCGCGACGCACATTTGCGGCCGATCCTCGACACTGGGCAAGACAAAACCGGTCACACCCCCGAACCGGAACCGGATGATGGCGGCTATGTCCGCGGCGGCGCCTACTACTCCGGAGGGACCCGTTGAGCGCGCTGGATGGAGAGACTAAACGCAAGCTCCGCGAGATGAACGCAGGCGAGTTGCTGGAGGCGATCGACACCCAGGAAGAGACCCTGTCGATCAGTTTGACGTTCGAGGAGCGGGTCCGGCTGGTCGTCGATGACGCCTACTCGACCTTCATGCATTCCAAGGTCGCCGGGTTGATCCGGCGGGCGGGGCTGCGTTATCCAAACGCGGATTTGCGCTGCATCGACCTGCTCGTCGAGCGCGATCTGAACTGGCAAGTGCTGACCCAGCTCGGCACCTGCTCGTTCGTGGCGCGGCAGCAGAACGTTGTCTTTCAGGGGTTCACCGGGTCGGGGAAGTCGTATCTGGGATGCGCGATTGGTAAACGCGCCTCCGAGCACCGCATCCGCGCCCACTCCGTGCGGATGCCTGACCTTGAGGAAGCCTGGATCGCCGCCCGAGACACCCCCGGCGGGGCCGGAAAGTTCCTGCGCAAATACGCTGCATTCACATTGCTCGTTATTGACGAGTGGTTGCTGGACCGGCCGACGGAATCGATGCGAGGCATGCTGCTGGAGCTGATGGAACGCCGCTACGGCGAAACGTCGACAGTGTTCTGCACCCAGTACTCGCAGAAGGACTGGCACCAGCGCCTCGGCTCGGTGTTCATGCGGACGCGATCATGGACCGGATCATCCACAACACGATCTGGGTCCAGACGGGCACCTACAACATGAGGGAGCACACCGCGCTGGCCAGCGCGTAATCGAGGGGAGAGCGTCAGTGGCTCCCAGCCACACCACTGGCGCTCTCCCGCACGATCGGTGGTGCTTAACCGCACGATTGGGTGGTGCTCAAAGCCTCAAATACTCAGCCGGGACCTTCCTTGGTCCTGGGAGGGGCCCGTGATGCACCCGGGTGGGCACCGTGCCTTCGTTTCGAAAGAGGCTTAGCGTGCCGGGGGTCAAGTGACCGCAGAATGCCTTAAGGTAGGTTAAATGATGGAACCTAGTGCGGGCGACCAAAATCCAACGCCGAGCGACTACGACCGACTTCTGCGTCTGATCGAAAGCCAGCACAGGATACTGGAGACCCAGTCGCGGAACATCGCACGGTTGCAATCCCAGTCATTGGAGCAATCAATGATGCTTGAGGTCCTCGGGCGTATCGAGCTAAGGGAGTTGCTAGTAGAGGTACGGTCGGTGATCCAGTCCCGGCAGTTGACGATGATGGAGACAATGAGCCAGTTGGTACAAGGCAAATCCATCGCTCGCTGGGGGGATGGAGAGGTGAAACTGATGCTGCAGCCTGAGTTTGACCTGATGTACCAAAAGTCGAATCCGTCGCTGGCCCAGGACCTCCGTGATCTCCTAACGAGCTACGAATCGTCGTCTGACCGCCTGCTTCTTGCGCTTCCAACGGTGTTCACAACGCGTCTGTGGATGGGAATATGGTCGGAAAATTGGTACGCGTTAGCTCCCCTTCTTCGCGCCTCGAAAGCCTTATGGGGAAACACCCATATTTCTCGTCCTCCCTTCTTCCAAAAGCATGGCGTCGACGCAGTCGCTGCGTGGCGCCGCGTCTGGGAAGGAAAACGCATCTGCGTTGTCGCTGGCCGGGGCTCCAGGTTTGAGCTCATCCCCGAACTTTTCGATAACGTCGACAGCGTGATTCGAGTGGATTCGGAACCGACCGATGCTTACGCGACGCTTCCCGAGCTGAAAAAGCGGCTCAGGGATGTCGGCGATGCGGATCTGTTCTTACTTGCCCTGGGCCCGTCTGGAACGGTGATGGCAGGATATCTCGCTTCTGAGGAAGGCGGCCGTCACCAGGCTATTGATATTGGCCACCTATCGTCCAGCTACGCCAATGTATTCAAGGGCGGCAAGATTCCAGAGCAACTTCCCCAAAAATCCAGCAATACGGCAGGACCACGGCCATAGAAATCACTAACCTAATGCCATACTCGTGGCCGCTATCGAATTTCCGACCCGCTGACCTTGACTGGTGAGCTGGGGCTACGGCACCAACCGTAATCCTGGCCTCAGGTCTTCATTCAAAAAAAAGATATTCATTAGCATAGTCGCAAGGTTGAGAGTTTTCGGACTAACGTCTGGATGGTCATTGATGCCGGGATGCCGGGAGTTAAAAAACGCTATCCGGTTCACGAGTGGCTCAGCTAGTATTTGGGTTACAGCCGAGTACTGCGGCGATCGTTCTGAATAAATAACGGAGCCGGCGGCCCGCGTGCCGGAACCGAAAGAGGTGTGATCGGAACAATTCTTAACCAATTCCGAAAAGACGACATCCTTCGACCGCTCAAAAATACCTCCCATCGTGAAGTGGGAATCGCGATATTTATGCACATAATAGGCATCCGACACAATCGGGTCTACAGCAATGAATCTGTACCCCCCGGTTATTCCATGAAACAGCGCCCCAGTGCCACCCTTTGATGCGCCATAAAGAATAACATTATCCGATGGTATTCCATGTTCAGTGCGAACACGGTTCAAAAGGTTCTGAACGCGAACTACATTTTGCGGATTTCTGTGGGTATTCAAGTAAAAGGCTCCCACCACACCTCCAATGTCAGCTATTCTCAACACTCCTGTGTCGTGCGGTATGTACTTCTGTGCCGAGCGAAAATTTTGCTCGAAGTACCGCATCATGCTTGTGTCGTAAATGCTCGTACTCATGGAGGAAAAAATTACCAGCAACTTTGGCACCGGGGAATCTGTTATTGGCGGTGTATATGAGTATATAAGTCCTTCTGGACCAACGGTGTATTCACCGTTCCTCACCCTATGCCACAACTTGGAAATGGTATGGTCTTTCACCAGTCGCGTGCTGGTATCAGTTTTCCGATATACATAAAAACCTTGCATAGCAAACTGCACGATTAGTTGCTTGACCGTTTCTTCTCGCCGGGCAATGTTTATGAGGGAATCGCCTTCCCGTCCGAACGAAGCATGATGAACTTCGCTATAGTCGATCCCTGCAGGCGCATCAATCAATCCCTGCAGTAATCCCTTAGCGTCTGTTTCTAGGCTAAGTTCAAGTTCCTTCATTTCCGGTCCCCCAAACTTTGCCCGAATGTAATAGAGGTGAATTTGTGCAGCGACTCTCTTTCGTACGAGAGGTAATCAAACGAGCGGTAATCAGACCATGAATCCAGGAATTTGGACATGCCGTTAGCAAGACCATCGATCGAATTCTCCACGAGTAGCCCGTAGCCATTCTCAAGCACGCTTCTTGGTCCCACTACGTCAGTGGAGATCACAGGCTTACCGAGGATTAGGGCCTCAAGAACAGCAAGCCCTTGGCCCTCGTAGTTTGAGGAGAAGACAAAACAGTCACCACGGCGTATGACGGGGAAAGGATTCAGTCGAAGACCTGCCAGCAACACCTTGGAAGACATCTCAAGGGAATTGATCTGCTTTTCCAATTGAACCCTTAACGGACCGTCACCGAGAATAATCAGTTTGATTTGGTCATTGTCCTCCGCCACTTTTGCGAAGCTGGCTATAAGCTTCGCATGGTCTTTCTCTGGCGAAAGACGCCCCGCTGTAACGAAAACTTTCGAACAGTTTCCCATCCAAGTTTCGATGTCCTCGGGTACAGGTTCCTTTGAAAGCGCAACCGTCTCGTCCGCGTTTACCAGGTTATTGCTGTACTCAAAACGATCTGAGTCCAGGTCGAACATGCCGGACAGCTTTTTTCTGTTCTCTTCAGCAACGCTTTTCGTCACAGAGATCAACGAATCATATTCACCATAAAGCCTGAACATCGATTCGAGATATTTAAATCTATGTCTCCATTCGCTATGCATGTCGTTGTGTAGGAAAATAGACTTCAGCGCGTTATCCCCCGGAGCGTTCGCGAAGAGCGCGGCCCAGAAGCGAGCGTAGCCCTCAAAACAAACCACAGCATCAAATTGCGCAGAACCAAACATCCGGCGAAACTCTCGGGCGAAGGCGGCCCGATATATACTCCACTGTTCTGAGCCAGCTACATGACCCTGTGAGTTGAACTTGTCGACTACCCAGCGTTCCTCAGCCCCGATGAGTTGACTGCCAACTCTCGGAAGCACCTTTACATGCCCGGGATTTTGCTCGAATTTTTCCCGTCTGCGTTCGTCGGTTGCGACCGCTCCGGGTTCCAAAGTTAGGAATACGGACACGTCATCCGGCTCAAGGTGGGAAACCAAATTGAGATAGGACGCGGTGATACCGTTGGGTATGAACGATCCCTGAAACATCAGTACATTTTTTCGCGTTAGTGTTTTCGGAGCTAACTCGAATTCAGCAGAATCAAAAAAGAAGAATTCCACGGCTCGTTTTGATGACTCTCCCTGCTCTAGGGAGACGTATTTATCGGCCGCTTCGCGGTAGGCAATAGTCGATTCTTCGTCGGAGGCTAGGGCTTCCGCAATCGAGTTCGGAAGCAGAGCTGCTTGCAAGCATAAGGACCCTGGCAGAGAGGAGATATCCAGGCATAGCCCCCTATCCGCCTCATACTCTGCAAGATCATATGCATAATAAATGATTGGACGCTGAGTCGCCATGAAGTCAAATGCTATACTCGAGTAATCGGTGATTAGAACATCGACAATTCCAAGGAGGTCATTCGTGTCGATATCTGCTGGCACAAGATGGTCAGTTATTCCGGCGTCGTTCAACTGCGCCTCTGTAACGGGATGACCGCGGAAAAGAAAACGTGAGCTACTTTTCGCCATAACCCGAATATCCCTGAGTAGACGATCGTTGTCGAGTTCCCTATTGCTCAGGGTGCCCCTCCACGTTGGGGCATAGAGCACTACCTTTTCACCCGGAGGTACGCCGAGCCGTGTGCGAAGTTCTTGGGCTTGTTCGCGCGGAAGATTGACAGTCGAATCGACACGAGGATATCCGGTTACGGCAACCTTGCCGGGATAGATCTCCGCTATGTCGTAAGTTTCCAGTAGTGACTGAGCGGTGAATTCGTTAGGTGCGAGAATATGTGTTGCATGGAGAAAGTTGCGGGTCGCGTTACGGTGTTCCATGAAACCGCCCTTGATGTCTTTTCCAAGCGTCTTCATCGGGGTTCCATGCCATGTATTTAGATACTTTTGCTCTGGTCGACGAGAAAAGTATGGCGGAAAAGTATTATTGTTGATAAGGAACTTCGCCGAGGCGAGGTATCGCATGTACAAATCACTGTCCCGCGCAACAAAAACGACGTTGGGCAGCCCCAACATTTCCGATGGTACCCGGGTACGGTCATTGAGAACCCAGACGTGGGTTAATTCGTTGAATCGATGGTCATTGCTGATCGATCGGAAAATGTTCAGAGGGTTGCAGCCGACAGAACTCCCATGGCTGCTCTCATAGAGAACAACATTGTCGAGTATCTTGAGCGTCTCAAGATACTCGACGTAGATGATTGACTGTTTGAGTGATTTGTCTTTGAAGTAGTTGGCGGTATCGACCCCATGGGGGCGTTTGAGCAATCTCGTCTCTAGATAGGCCGCCGTAGCGTCCTCGAATCTGCCCAGGCTTGCAAGTGTCGACCCCAACGAAAAGTACAACCGGGAGTCATGTTTTTCTGATCGCGCGACTGCCGCCTGCAGTGACGCCGCGGCAATAACTGGCAAGCCGTACTGCTGGGCTCGCAGGGCCAGGCTGGCGCATCGATCCGAAGATTGAGTAGCCTTGGCGACCTCGATTCCGGGAAGGAGCAGGGATTCGAGGTAGTCGCTTGACTTGCTTTGATCCGCTCGCGCTATTTGGGGCGAGAGCGGCGACCGAGCAAAAGCGGTGCAGGCTTCCTCGAACCGCCGTTCCTTCGTCAACACATATCCGAGGCGATAGGCCCAGTACTCATTTGGCTTAGGGGAAACTTCCAATGCAAAAGTATAGGCGTTGACTGCCTCCGACAGCCGGCCCAGACGCTCCAATGAAAACCCGAGACGGTAATGCCATCGCGGCTCGCTATGGTCAAGGGCTATAGCCGTCCGAATGGCGTTAGCCCCTGCTTCCCACTCATAACAACGCTGCAGGGCAAAACCCATGCGGTAGGCGAGTGTTGCATCGGTTGGATTGCGGCGTAATGTCTGGGCGTAGTGTTCTGCGGCGAGACGCCACTGCCCCTTCTTCTGAAAGAAGGCACCTACGCCGAATCGGTGAGCCTCGAGCATCTTGTCTGTTGACGTGGCCTGCTCGAAGAATCGCTGAGCGGGGTGGATCGATCCGGCACGTAGGTGAGCCCAGCCAGCCTTGAAGAGTAAGTCGGCATCGTGGGTCCCCAGGTCTGCTGCTGCCGAAAATTCTTCCGCCGCCTCTGCAAAGCGATTCATGAAGAAGAGGGCGTCGCCCAGAGTCGTAAGCCAGGCAGCATCCCTCTTGAAAAATGGTTTCCCTGAGGTAAGCAGATCTATCACTTGCCATTTAGGTGCTTTGTCCTCAAGGAGCAAGTCAAGCTTTGCGCGGTAGGAAAAACATATTTCTTCCTGTTCAGCCGATTCTATTTCAATCCGTCTGCGGCGCGTTTCCCGAACTGAGGTTAGTTTATGTTCCCATCGCTCATGGCCTGGTTCGAGTTTGAGCGCTTCCTGATACTGCTCCTCAGCAAGGGCATACATGTGCTGCCTCTCACGAACATATCCAAGCAAGAAATGCCATCGTCCCATATTCGGATTGACTTCGACGGCTGATGTTATGCGTCGCGCAGCGGCCTCGAAATTGCTCAGATGAAACTGGGCATGCCCGATCCGGTATTGAACCTCCGCTGCCAAGTGGCTATCCTCGCACTGCAGTTGCATGAACGCATCTGCCACAGCCGCCCAATCGTGAGTATTCTCCAGCTCACATGCTTCTTGAAATCTGGCCTGCCAGTTGGACATTCTGCTCCTGCTGATGTTTGTAGTGGGCTAGTCGATTGCGCCGTATTAGGAGCTGGAACCGGTCACCGATAGTACTGACTCCGATGACGCGCCTCCCTGCCAGATGGCGTCGAACACTCTGCTCGTCGCGTTCCCATCACACCGGGGCGCAAACTTTTCGACAAAAGCCGTATACGCAGTTGCGTACTTGCGTTCAACCACTGAGATTTTCTTGATGGCTTGAACAACTTCCTCAGTGGTGGACAGGAGCGGACCCGGAGCAAGCTCTTCAAGATCGAAATAAAAACCCCGGGTGGAGTCCCTGTATTGAGCGATGTCTGGAGTCAGGAAAAGAATCGGTTTACCCGTGACACAGAAATCAAACATGACAGAGGAGTAGTCGTTGACCAGGATGTCCGCGGCAATGTACAAGTCGTTGACTTCGGGATACTCGGTGACATCGACGACGAACTTGTTGGACGCCGTCTGTCTCTGGCTCGCTATGTTGTGGTGTCCCCTCAGGAGAAGCACATAGTCATCGCCGAGCTGATTCTGCGCTTTCTCAAAGTCGAGGTAGGTGACCATCTCATATTGTTTGGATGCATTTTTCCCGTCGTCCCGCCACGTTGGCGCGTACAGGATAGCGGTCTTATCGGCGGGGATACCGAGTTTCTCGCGTATTCCTGATCTAGTCTCGTCAATATCTGGCGAATTCAGCGAATCGTTGCGGGGGTACCCCTCAGAGACAACCGGGCCTTCAAAACCGAAGCAGTTGGCGAGGACCTCCGCGGCATAGTCGTTTTGCGCCAGCAGAGCATCCCAATAAGTTGCTTCACGCCACATCAGATTCCAGTAGGACAACGAGAAGTTGGTCGACGCTACGTCGTTTCCAAGTTTCTTGAGCGGTGTACCGTGCCAGGTTTGGATGTAGGTCTGCCCGGGTCGCTTGCGGAAATAGTACGGGAAATTATTGTTGTTGATCAGGGTGGCCGCCTCCGCAAGGAGTTCATACCAGCGTCGGGATCCGATGAGTACTGGCTGCGCGCCGTCGGGCACCGGAACCGAATAGTCAGCTATTGCCCAATACATGGGTTTCTCGACCTGCCGGCGTTGAAATTCCTCCAGAATCCTTCGTGTACTGTCTGTTGCCCGACGGCCGCCGAAACACATGAACAGGACAGAGTCCTGAAGCGGACGTTGATCTGCCTGAATCCCTTCGCGAAGCACCCGCTGGTTGTACCGTCCAATTTCGTCCGCCTCCAATGGAGGACGAAGATGAACAGTCAGTGCGCCGGCCACGGCGGTGCGGGTGATCCCGACCTCCAGGTTGGCGGCCTTGATCCGCAAGGGAAGCGCCTGCTGCAGGCTATTGTCCACTGGTATCCAATACGCCGCGGTGTCCTCAGCCTTCGGCGGTACATACCGGATGCTGTAGGCACCGGCTTCTGGCGCCAGATCATCTGACTGCCATTGACCAGGCGAAAGGGGAAAACGCGCGAAAAAGCGGTTGCTGCCACTGTTCGCGCGTACATCTAGCGCCACGTCCTCAGCTGCAATCACGGCTTTGCCGCTGGAGAGGATGAGCCGTGGAAGGTGCAGCGCGGTAAAGTCTGCCGTTCCTTCAAGGAGGATCGACCGCTCGTCCGTCGAAATGGAGATGTTGTCGGCAATAATCCGGAACTTACGTTCTTCAAATCTGAGGTAACCGTATCCCGTCAGTCTCGCTCGAAGGCGGCGGCGCGAATCTACGCTACCACCCAGTGCGTCCGAATCACCGTCCCAGGCTATTGGCTGAGGCGATTTGTATCCGCTGTCCAGCAAGACTTGCCACTGATGCTCGGCCCGCGGCGCAGCATCCGCACTGAGGCGAGGGAATACGATCTCGTAGTCTGCGGTGTCACCACGGACATCCACGCACGTCGCGGTTCTACGGAGTCCGAGCTTCGAGCATTCCACGATGATCTTTGCGGCTAGCGGCGCCGAGTGTGCGTTAACGGTTAGGCGCAACGTCCGCCCATCAAGCTCGATGCTGGAAGCGGTGTAAGTGGGAGCCACCCGCACAAAAGTCAGGCCTTCGGCGGGCCGAAACTCCACCGCCAGCCGTGTGTTGTTCATCATTTGAGCGATCGGCAATGTTCCAGTGGCCCCAGCAAGGTCTCTTTTGAGGATGCTGCCTTCCAGCTCCCGATCAAAAGCCTTTAGCCTTATTCGTACGGACCAGGTTCCTATGTCAGGGGCATGGCCTTCGAGAAGCTGGTGGTAGTTGATGACGGCGCTAAAGCCGCTTGCAGCATAACTGGTCCAGTTATCGTTTGCTTCCCAATCGATCCGGTGATCCTGATGTCGCTTAATGTCGAGGGGGATAACAGAGCTGCCGTGTTGGTCAACCAGAAACGCTTCGATCTGAAGGTCGCCAGCCAGCGGGTCTACAGAGGATATGTAGGCAAACCCGCCGATTTCAAGGCGTCCGTCCTCAATCCAATTGAACTGATTGAGGACGCTGACCAACCGTAGATCAACCGGTTGGCACACCAGAAGGGATCTGGCGGGGCGGTCATGGAGCTCATCCAGATACGCAGGCACGGCAACAAGTTCGCCGTCTTCATAACGAGTTGCAAAGCTGGAGCCGAGGTCGCTTCGAGAAACGCAGATAGCTGTTGCATCGTGCCGGTTCTGCCCTAGGACTGCGGCCAGGATCAGTCGGTTGTGGAGACGGATTTCTTCCCAATGAAGAAGCTCAGCAGAACCGAGACGACCGACACCCTCAATGATGCTTTCCCAGTAAGCGTCATTGCCGCGCGGAATGACCTCGTAGTAGGGGAACAGTGCTTCACCCAGCTCGTAGGTAATCCATTGCCTGTAAAGCGATATCGATATTTCATCACGAAACAGTTGATCAAGAGCAAGGGTGCGATCAACACGCTCTACGACATCCGCCAGGCTGCAAAGCTCTTCACGGGAGGGCTGAATGGCACCTACGTCGCCAGTCACGTTGCACAGGTTGTTCCCCACAAGGCTGAAGGTGCTGGCCCGGACATACGCTGTTTGCAACACTTGATGCTGCCAATGTTTGCCCGCGGTGGGAATCGCTGAAAGTTCATTGACCCAGAATGTGCGAGTAAAAACTTTGTTGCTAAGGAATCCGTCCTGGAGCAGTTCAGGGATTTCCTCGATGGACGTAGCATGCGAGGAACTGGTGTGTAGTGCGGTCTGAGCTGCCCCTACGACAAATTTCGAGCCCTTTCGGAGTCCAACGGTTCCCGCGGCGAAATCTGACTCATTCTCCCTCAGGGCATTGACAACACACCTGAGCCCGTCATCCTTGAGCACATCTCCAGCAGTCAACATCAGCAGCAACGGCGCCTTCGACATCGCGACACCATACTCAAATGCCGCCCCATAGGAGGGGGCAGACACCGCATGGAAATGAATTCTGTGATCGCGCGTCGCATACTGTTCGGCGACGATCTGCGCAATGGAGCCAGGGGTGATATCCACGATGTGAATCTCCAGCGACCCAAAACTCTGGCTAACTAGATTGCGGAGCGTGGAGGCGACGTCTTGTTGTGGTTGAGTGACTGCCACAACGATTGCGAGACGTGGCGGTCCAAGGGGGATACCCGGCATTCCCTGCCCTGTCACTGCCCGCGTCACCTTGGCTGTATCGGCCGGGTGAAGTGCAGAGCGCAGTTTTTTCCGTTGTTCCGGCGGCAGTGTGCGCCATATTCGACGTAACTGGAATTCTGCGCCGTGACGAAGGTGATCGATCAGTATCGGTTTGTTCCGGCCTGGCATCTTGGTGAATTCCCTCTTGAAGTCAGTTGCGACAGAAACCTAGGCGTGGCTGAACTCGGTATTCAACTCGTCATTAGCGCGGTCCAGGTCATCTGCGAAGTCGACCTCGACGGCGTAAAATGCGCTAATGTCCACGGGCGTGTACTGGACTTGGTCCTTCGCAATGGTCAGTTCCATACCGCGTTCGAAGTAGTCCTGGTCACCAACCTGCGCTAGTCGCTTGATCAGCTTTTTCTTGTCTTTGGAAGAGATATAATTGATTCCAACGGCTTCACCCAGCGCATTTTCTACTGACTTGGATAACTGGTTGATGAATCCATTTTCATCTACCGTGTACTTGACTTCTTCATCGCTAACGGAAGACATGTCGACCGAGACGAAGGAGATGTCCTTCTTGATGAATGGCCTCAAATACTTCATGATCTCCGGGTCGAAAACGACGTCCCCGTTCATCCACAAAACTCCGCCTTTAGTAGAATTTCGGAGCGCCTTAAGAAGGCTTTTGGATGTGTTGGTCTGATCGTATGCCTCATTGTAAATAAACGATGCGTTCGGCATGTGCTCAAGTATCATTTCCAGCTTGTAGCCCACAACCACTGAAAGCCGCAGTTTCTTGCCGAACTCGGACTCAACATTTTGGACTTGCTGCTGCATAATCGTCCGCCCGTCCCGAAGCTCGGTCATGGGCTTCGGATGAGGGCGGGCCAGGCGGGTACCCATACCTGCGGCGAGAATCACTACTTGTGCGGTCATTGTTATTTCCTGTCACTTTGGGGAGCTTACGAGAGAGGGACAGAATCAATCACAATTGTCCGATTGTGAGACATCTTCGTCACACCTGTCTCCAGCGGCGTCCCCATGTAGAGAGTACACGCATATGCCACTAGCCAAGTATTGGATGAAGACTACTCGTTCATTCCGGCCCGGTCACTTGGGAGGAAATCCGGCATTCGTCGCCCGGTCCCGAACAGTTCCGACAGGGCCGCGACGACCCGAGCTGCTGCGTGTCCATCGCCGTAGGGGTTCAGTCTCGAAGCCATCCGCGCGTGTCGTTCTGGGTCGTGTAGGAGGGCGATCACCTCTTCGACAATTCTTTCCTCCTGGGCGCCAATCAGTTGGACTGTATGGGCTGTGACTGCCTCGGGTCGTTCTGTATTGTCGCGCATCACTAGCACCGGTATGCCGAGGCTGGGGGCCTCTTCCTGTACTCCACCCGAGTCAGTCAGTACAAGATGCGCTATTGACAACAGGCGGGTGAATTCCCCATAGTCCAGAGGCTCAATGACCAGCACATTGGATTTACTCACAAGCGCAGGTAGGAGTGCGTCGCGCACCACCGGATTCAGATGGACTGGAAGGACAATCGTGACATCGGGCTCTCTATCAGCGATGCGTGCAATCGCTCTGCCCATACCGCGCATCGTGGCCCCCTGATTTTCCCTCCGGTGCGTGGTGACGACTAATATGCGTTCGCCTGAAGAAGCTGCAGCCTCCAGCCTCGAATCAGTGAAGGGGATTTGCTTCTGGATTGTCTGGAGAAGTGCGTCGATTACTGTGTTGCCGGTGACGACAATGTCCTGCCCAGGCACTTTCTCGGCGAGCAGGTTTGATTTGCTAGTGGCGGTCGGGGCCAGGTGGAGGCTGGCAATCTGGGAGGTGATCTTGCGGTTTACTTCCTCGGGGAAAGGCGACAGCCTGTTTCCTGATCGGAGCCCGGCTTCTACATGGACTACTGGGATGCCACGATTAAATGCCGCGATTGCCGCGGCAGTGGAGGTGGTGGTGTCGCCTTGCACCAGGACGGCGTCGGGAGCATTTTCGTTGAAGAGAAGGTCCAGTCCCTCTACAGTTTTGGACAAAATGGAGTTTAGGGTTTGTCCGTGTTGGAGTATCGCAAGATCGTTCTCCGGGATGATTCCAAAAAGGCCATTCACCTGATCCAACATCGCGCGATGTTGACCCGTCACGGTCACGACACACTCAAATTTTTCTGAAGCTTTGAGAGCCTTGACAATCGGCGCCATTTTGATGGCCTCAGGTCTTGTTCCATAAATCAACATGATGATGGGCAAAATGTTCCGCGAGTCCTTCAAATCTTGGCCGGTCAAAACTATCCGAATAACACTAAGGCAATGATTATGCCGGGAATCAACAAAGCAACAGCTAGCGTCATGCCGAACGCAATGGTCTTCTTGCGTCGATAAGAGCTGATGTTGGGTTGTGATGTCCGAGATTGTTCCGGGATGGTCGAGTGTGAGCTCTCGACATGAGGATCGGCCATAACGGGGTTGGTGACGGGATAAGGGACACGTCCGTTACCAAGATGACGCGCTGCTGGGAGATGAAACCTCGTTGAAATGCTCACCAAACTTCGCTCCTTGCGTCGGACTGCCAGATCAACCAATCAAATTCCGTTCCACTATAGTGCCCGGGCGGATCCTGCTCGGCGCCGGGTATGGGTTGTCGGAATCACGCGGGTGACGGAACAGTTGTCGGCGCGAACCCGTACCGTGGAAGGATGTCCCTTACCGTCGCTGATCTTAGTGAAGCCAGCCTCCTCCAGCGAATCTTCCCTCGCATCGTTGCGGCCTCAGATGCTCTTGTAGGGCCTGGCGATGACGCCGCTGTCCTGACGGCGGCCGATGGACGGGCTGTGATCTCTATCGACACGATGGTCGAGGACATGGACTTCAGACTTGAACGCTCGAACGGACATGTCACCACCGGATATGACGTCGGCTGGAAATCTGCTGCGCAGAACTTGAGCGACATGAACGCTATGGGTGCGCGGGCTACTGCAATGGTTGTCAGTCTCACCCTTCCGGGCCGGACCGAGGTGAAGTGGGTAGAGCAGTTGTCAGATGGTATCTCTACTGCGATCGCGGAACTGGGGGGCGACGGATGTGGCGTCGTCGGCGGTGACTTGGGAGGTGGGCGGGAGATTGTTGTGACAGCGGCCATAACCGGATCCCTTGATGGGGGCGAGCCTGTCTTGCGGTCAGGGGCACAAGCGGGTGATGTCGTCGCGCTCGCTGGAACTGTGGGATTCGCGGCGGCGGGCTTGGCGATCATGGAGTCTGAACATTCCGTCGGCTCGCTCGATCAAGAGCTAGTTAGGCTTGTCGACATCCAAAAACGGCCCAGGCCCCCGCTCCAAGCTGGACCCGCTGCGGCAAGGGCGGGAGCGACAGCCATGCTCGATGTGTCTGACGGACTAATAAGGGATGCCGGTCGCCTGGCGCAAGCCAGTTCGGTGAGGATCGAGCTGGATCGAGACGCTCTGGACCGGTTAGCTGATCCGCTGCGTGGAGCAGGCAGGTTCCTCGGTGTTGACGCGATGGACTGGGTGCTGGGTGGGGGAGAGGACTATTCCCTACTTGCTACCTTTTCACGCACCGCTGCTCTCCCCGACGGGTTCGCTGCGGTAGGCTCGGTATGTGCCGGATTGCCCGGCGTGACCGCAGCGTCGCAGTCACCCGCCAACGTGGGATGGGATCACTTTGCAGACAAAGATCACCGCTAACGCAGCCGCGATGAAGCGATGGTTGAGCAAGGCTGAAGAGTCCCTGGGCAACCACAGCGACCGCCTCAACGCCATCAACATCTTCCCGGTGGCCGACGGCGACACCGGCACCAACCTGTACCTCACCGTTCGCGCCGCTTCCCAGACAGCCAATGCGACAGACACCACGGACCTCGGCGAACTACTGAGGATTGCCGGCCAGGCCGCCATGGAGGACGCACGCGGTAACTCAGGCACCCTCTTCGCGGTCTTCCTCGCAGCCGTTGCCGAACCGCTCCACCACCACACCCGACTCTCAGGCCCCCTGCTCGCCACGGCATTGCAGCGAGCCCAGATCCGCAGCTGGTCAGCCCTCAGCGACCCAGTACCCGGCACCATGCTGTCCGTGCTCGAGGCAACAGCGCGCGGCGCAGCGATGGCAGACGGCGCCCAGAACGGCGACGACAGCAACCACGCACTCGCCGTCACCCTCCAGGCCGCCGTCGAAGCCGCCCTGGAAGCGGTGATCCAGACCGAAAGCCAACTCGGCGTTCTCACCAAGGCAAAGGTCGTCGACGCCGGGGGAGTGGGATTCCTCCTCATCCTCGACGCGCTCCGTGCCGCGTCCCTCGGTGAGGAGTTGCAGGACGAGCTACTCGACGGACTCCACGGGTACGACATTCAGGCACCCCACATCCACAACGGCGGCGACGCCGACGGCGTCGAAGTCATGTGCACCATCAACCTCAGCCCCCTCGACGCCGCAACCCTGCGGCTTCACCTGGACGAGCTCGGCGACTCAGTCATCATGAGCGCCGTCACCGAGGTCGACGAGGGTTACCGCTGGCGAGTCCACGTCCACGTGCCAACCCCCGAACCGGCGTTGAAACTGATCCAGGAAGCCGGCCATCCGACCAACGTGTCAGTGACCCAGCTGGCATCACCACGCACACCACAGCTCAGCGAAGCCCAAGAGGCCAGTGGACAATAACAGCACGACGGAACTCAACGTGCCCCTCGACGGGCTGCTCGGGCCCAAGGCGGCCAAGCTGTTTGGTGATCACCTCAACCTTCATACAATTGGCCATCTCCTCAACCATGTCCCGCGCACCTATTTCAAGCGCGGCGAGCTGACTCCCGTCAGCAGCGTTCCGCTGGGCGAGGACGTCACCCTGATCGCCCGGGTGCAGTCTGCCAATAAAAGGAATATGCAGACTCGCAAGGGTTTCCTGTGCGAAGTGGTCATTACCGACGACGACGACGGACGCCTCGGGAGTCTCAGCCTCACCTTCTTTAACGGCCATAATGCGCACAGGGAGCTGCGCCCCGGCGTGCAGGCCATGTTCCATGGCAAGGTCACCGCCTATAAAGGGCGACTGACACTCACCAACCCCGGGTACTCTCTGCTTGACGAGGACGAGATGGTAAACCCGGCGCTCCTCCAGGAGCCCATACCGGTGTACCCGGCGGCGGCGAAGGTGGAAAGCAAGGAGATCCAGAAGGCTGTCGGGAAGCTGCTCGATAGTCTGGTGCATTCCCAGCTCAATGATCCGGTGCCGCCTGAGATCGCTCGCCGCGACAAGCTGATGAACGTCACTCAGGCCTACGAGTTGATCCACCGCCCGCACGTCATCGAAGATACCTATCGTGCCAAACACCGGTTGCGCTATCAGGAGGCGCTGGTGCTCCAAACCGCACTGGCCCGACGTCGGGCACTGACGTCGCAGGAGGAGGCGACATCCCGTCCGTTCAGGTCGGGCGGCCTGCTCGACCAATTCGACGCTAAGCTACCCTTCACCCTGACCGATGGACAGAAGACAATGGGGGAGACGCTGGGCGATGAGCTGGCTTCGCCCCATCCGATGAATCGGCTGCTTCAGGGTGAGGTGGGTTCGGGCAAGACATTGGTTGCGTTGCGCGCGATGCTCCAAGTCATTGATGCCGGCGGCCAGGCCGCGCTGTTGGCGCCTACCGAGGTGCTGGCTGCCCAACATCTGCAATCGATTACCCGAACGCTGGGTCCGTTGGCGATGGGTGGAATGCTGGGAGGTGCGGCGGACGGCACCAAGGTGGTGCTGTTGACCGGGTCCATGAGCACTGCGCAGCGTAAGCAGGCAATGCTTGATGCGGCCACCGGTGACGCAGGCATCGTGATTGGCACGCATGCGCTGCTGTCGGACAATGTGAGCTTCTTCGATCTGGGGCTCATCGTCGTGGATGAACAGCACCGGTTCGGCGTCGAGCAACGGGATGTGTTGCGGTCCAAGGCGACCAATTCGCCCCACGTGTTGGTGATGACGGCAACGCCTATTCCCCGCACCGTTGCGATGACGGTGTTTGGCGATCTGGATGTATCAACGATGACCGAGCTACCCGCCGGCAGGGCGCCAATCACCACCCATGAGGTGGGTCTGACCGAGCATCCGGCCTGGATTCAGCGGATTTGGGCGCGTGCTCGGGAAGAGATCGACGCCGGCCGCCAGGTGTATGTGGTGTGTCCCAAGATTGGCGACCAGGAAGAGGAATCGACTGCGCTGGAGCTCTATTCGCCGGATGCGGTGGGGGCAGCCCGTGCGCCTCAGCAGGAACTGACGTCGGTTAACGAGTTGTTTGAGACTCTTCAGGAGTTGCCGGTTCTTGCGGGTGTGTCGCTTGGGCTGTTGCATGGGCGGTTGGATCCTGTTGAGAAATTAGCAACCATGGCTCGCTTCAATGACGGAAGCGTCCAGTTGCTGGTCTCGACCACGGTGATCGAGGTAGGGGTGGACGTTCACAATGCCACGATGATGGTGATCATGGATGCTGATCGGTTCGGTATTTCGCAACTGCATCAGCTGCGTGGTCGGGTTGGTCGTGGTGGACATCCCGGAACCTGTCTTCTGGTGACGCAGCTCGATCCGGATCACCCCAGCAGGGAGAGGTTGGCTGCTGTTGCGTCGACCACCGATGGGTTTGAGCTGTCGCAGAAGGACCTGGAGCTGAGGCGTGAGGGCAATATCCTTGGTGCTTCGCAGTCCGGCGGCCGGTCTTCGTTGAAGTTCCTGCGGGTGGTCAAAGATGCGGCGATCATCGAGAAGGCCCGTGAGGATGCTCAGCAGATTGTGAAGGACGATCTGGATCTGGTGGATCATCCGGAGCTGGCTGAGGCTTTGGAGATTTATCTGAATCCTGTGAAGGAAGCGTATTTGGAGCGGGGTTAGGTTCCTGTAGGTGTGGATAACTCAGGCGACTTGTCCTCCACTTTCGTCTTTTCTGCTGGTGGGTTCGAAGGTGTGTTCGATAAAATTGGTGTATGGCCATCACCGAGTTTGAGCAGCACCCCGATACCGCGGGACATCTTGCGTGGTTGGATGCTGAGTTGGCGGGGGTTGCTGGGTCGTTTGGTGCGGAGAGTTTGTTGATGCCGACCCGTGAACTCGCGGCGATCACGGTTGCTATTGAGCAGGTCGCGAGGACTGCTGAGCAGTTGCAGTTGATTGCGGCTCATGCGGTGGAACACCAGAACGTCGCTGTGGTCGGTGAGTCCGATCAACGGTTGATCCTCGCCGGCAACGGGAACGGTGACGGGTCATCAGATAAGGGCGCGTTGAATCGGACGGGGTGTCGGGATAACGCTGAGTATCTGCGTAATACGTTGCGGGTGAGTAAGAGTGAGGCGAAGCGGCGTATCCGGTTATCGGGTCAGGTGTTGGCGTCGGTGCAACTCAACGGCCAACCGGTTGCCCCCAGGCTGGGGTATTTGGGGGCGGCGGTCGCCCGGTCTGAGGTGTCTAGTTTGGCGGCGACGTTGATCAGTGCGGCTCTTGATCGGGTGCGGCCGTTCGCCACGGGTGATCAGGTGGAGGCGATGGAGGCGAATCTGACCCGTCAGGCGGCGGAGTCGGATGTGGATGTGCTGAGGGTGGTGATCAAGCGGTGGGAGGACCTGCTTAACCCTGACGGCAATGAGCCGTCGGAGGAGGTGCTGCGTGCCCGTCAGGGAGTGTTCCTGCGGGGTAAGAGGCATGGGCTGCATTTCATTGAGATTTCTGCGACGGATGAGCAGTATGAGGATCTGGTGACGGTGATGCAGGTGGCCACCAACCCGAGAACCCGTGCCGGACTCACCGCAGCTGAAGCCGAGCAACTCTCAGCTTCCGGGACCGGGAACCCGCGAGACATCAACGGATCCGCTGTCTCGGATGCCCATGCTTGTTCAGCAACCCGGGACCACCCTGCTGTTAGGGCCCACCCTACTGTTCGGGACCAGTCGGCGGCTGATGGGCCGGGTATGAGCTCGGGCGTGGATTCGGGTGTGGACTTGGGTGGGGGTTTGGGGGTGGATGTGGATCGGTCGACGTGGGCTCAGCAGTTACTTGATGGTTTGGTCGGTGCGTGCCGGGTCGCTTTGGCCGGTGGCAAGCTTTCGGATGTTGGCGGGTTGCGGCCGCAGGTGTTGGTCACGATCGATTACAAGGATCTGGTGGCCGAGGTGGGCAGGGCCGGTACGGCAGCGTTTGGCGGGTTACTGGGTGCTCGGTCTATTCGGCGGATCGCTTGTGATGCGGAGGTGCTTCCGGTGGTGTTGGGAACCAAAGGCCAGATCCTGGAGGTAGGAAAGCCTCGCCGATTGTTTCCTCCGAGCATGCGAAAAGCGCTGACGGCCAGGGATGGTGGGTGCGCGTTCCCGGACTGCATGATGCCCTTACCCTGGACCGAGGCGCATCACATCATTCCCTGGAGCAGGGGTGGGCCCACCACCACCGACAACGGTGTCCTCCTGTGTATCAGGCATCATCATCTGCTTCACCAAGAGGAGTGGACCATCCAGGTCAAAGACCGGGTTCCATGGTTCGTCCCGCCCCCGTATATCGACCCAGCCCAAAGACCACGCCAGAACTATTTTCATCGGAACCGAACCCCCCTGCGCTGATTGCGATTATCAGCTCAATCAGGCGCTCGCCCAAAATGGCGGCGTAGGCTCACTTCGTTGCCGGGGGTTTGCAGCCGACGAATCACCGCCAGGCCACTGAAGCCGCCGGGTCAAGGGCAAGTAAAAAATGTGTCGTTCAAGTGCTGACCGATATGATTGGGGCTTTGATGCCAAACTGGGAGAAGCATGCCTCGTGTACTGATCTTTGGTAGTTGTGTGTGGAGAGATGCGTTTAAACGGCTAGATGGAAGCTTCAACTTAGTAGAGTACGTAGCTCGACAATCGGTCATCAGTTCTGCATCCGCTCCGACAAAGCTACTGGGGACCGGAAACCTCACATCCGCGTTCCAGATTAGGTCCGTGCGGAACGACCACCGATCGTCTCTTTTCGCCGAATTATCAAGCGCCGCTGTCACAACAGATTTATTGCTGATGGACCTGGTTGACGAGCGTCTAGGCGTTGTAAATCTGTCGGACGATACTTGGGTCACCTACTCAGCAGAATTGGTTCGGAGCGGTGCCCTCGACTCGCTTCCAGAACATCCGACAGTTCTGAAATTCGGGACTGACAGACATTTTTTTTTGCTTGGCGACGCGCCGTCGGGCGGCTGATGGCCCGGCTGGAGTTGCTCGGGATCAAGGAAAAGGCACTTGTCCTCCAAACACCATGGGCGGCGCAAACCGAGGATGGTGGGCACACCCCACCCTTCCGCGGTAAGTCCGCGGAGGAGATGAACGACCTCTATGACCGCTATTACGACCACCTGAAAATGTCCGGGATGAGAATGGCGAAATTGCCGGAAGAACATGTTATCTGTCCAACCGATCACCAATGGGGAACAGCTGCGTACCATTACATTGAACCGGCGTATAGCTGGATGTGCGACCAAATTAGGGCGGCCGTGTAACGACCCTTTAGGCAACATCCGAAGGGTTACGTCCCGCTGAGTGGTGGAGTTTTCTCGACACCGTGCGGGTCAGTTCCTTGATTATGCTGCAGTAAGTTCGGGAAGCAAAACCGTCTCCTTGATCGGTGTGGCGGCGGTCGCGTTCATGGTGGTGAGTTCGGCCATGGACGCCTCGGAGAGGTAGCGTCGGTCGCCGGCTTCCCATTCGTCGTGCTGCTCGACGAGGACCGCGCCGGCGAGCCGTAGGAGCGCTGCGGGGTTGGGGAAGACACCGACGACGTCGGTGCGGCGTTTGATCTCTTTGTTCACTCGTTCCATCGGGTTGGTGG
>NZ_JADOUR010000020.1:0-18441 GCF_015751665.1 Arthrobacter sp. CAN_A1
AGGAGACGGTTTTGCTTCCCGAACTTACTGCAGCATAATCAAGGAACTGACCCGCACGGTGTCGAGAAAACTCCACCACTCAGCGGGACGTAACCTTCGTGTGCACTCGGGTGTGCCTGATTTGGTAGGTGGGTTGCGATCTTCCTGTGGCGGGTCGCCTCCTTTCTCTCCTGAAGCCTTTGTTGGGCCTTCTTACTACTTCATGGGGGAGTGGTGGTCTCGGTACATGACTTCGGCTTGATCTTTTTCTAAAGCCAATTTCTAGAGGAGAGCATCTGGGGCGAAGCGGCAATCCGAGGGTCCCGGCCCGACCATCCATCGAAGATCACTCCTTCGACACTGGTGTCGTGGCCAAGGTAGCCTGCCACCATCTTTCAGAAGGTCGTCGTGGAGTCGAGGACCAACAGCATCGCGGGAGGGCTGCCTCATGTAATGGAGCGAGCAAGTGCGGGGAGGCCCGAACAGCGGAGGCGGAGCAGTTCAGTGAGCGCAACCACTCTGGCGTTCGCTCAACCTTTTGCACCGGTCTTGATGAGACTCTCTTGGCGGACTGTCTCCGCCACCCAGTACCAGGTGAACAGGATGATCGCGGCCCACTCGATGTACGCGACGGCGTTCTCAAAGCGCAGTCCACCGGCCAAGTGCCAGATAAGTGCCAACCCGACTACAACCATTAACCCCACGATCACCCGATACTGACCCACGATCTTGGGGGTGCTCTTTTTGGCGTCAGGGTCCCAGCCGTGACTGGCTATCGCGGTGGCGAGGCCTACGATCATGAAGATCGCCGCAGCCATGTGAATGCCCGCATAGGTGCCCATTATCAGCCCCGTCAGCAGCAACAGGATGAGGAACCCTGCGCCCAGCCCGAGCGTGACGAAGAACATGATTCTGTGCGCCGTTGACGTACTCTTGGTGTGCCTCTTCAGGAGACCGCGGGCCCACTCAACGCCAATGAAGACGGCGGCAACGACGACAAGCGATATGACGATGACGGGCAGAACTTTCACGAGTTCATCCGCGGCGGCTTCTACATCCGTCAGTTCTTGCCCCTGCAGTGTGGTCCTGCCTGTGAGGACCTCATTCAGTGAGTACGGGACAAGCGCGACGAACATGGCGTAGAAGCCTGCAACGTTCAGGGCAAGGTCTTCCACTGGCTTGCCACGGTACACAATGAGGCAAGCGCCGATGGCCACCAAGACACCGACAAAGATGTCGCGTAGGGGAGTGGCGTAATTTGCGCTGATGGAGTCGGCGAAGTCACCGAGCATCCACCCGCCAATGACAGTTGTTATCAGCAGGAAGACGGGGAGCGCGATCAAGAGCATTCGAAGGTGCCTGTAAGTTTCGACTGCCTGCTTAGGCTCTTTCGCGATGGAGTCTACTTCTTGCGGACTCTGAACATTCACGTCTACCCCCAGGGATATCGTCAGGCGTCGTTGCCTGACGTCATGATTGTCGGCGGTCCACCTCGCTAGAGGTTCACCGACATCGGCGATTCTAAGGACAACCGGTGTTCTGGAGTGGTTCCCGATAGTTGGACTCTCAATTGAACGTTACTCGTCTGCGGGGTTTTGGGCGAGGTGTTCGGCGGGGCTGAGGTAGCCGAGCCCTAGTTGGATCCGGGTGCTGTGCCAACGCAGCAGAGATTCGCTTAGCCCGGTGTGGAATTGTTCAATGGTGCTGGTTTGCTGAATCCGGAACCATTCTTCTTTGAGGTGGCTTAAAGACCCTCCTATGGAAACGTTACCCAGGTATGTGCCCTTACGGGACATTGATTGAGTCAGTCAGGCTTCGCGTAGCGTGCCCTGCCAGAGCGATTAGGCCGAGGGTCTGCTCGCGGTCCGAGTATGCTTTCTCTTCCAGCATTTCTGTCGAAGGTGTCCTGGTCTGCTCCATCGCATCTCGATGGTTCAGGCCGTGGAATGCGGCGACACGGTTCTCAACGGCATCCAAGGTCTGGGATTATTTGGTGGATGCTGGCAGCGTGATGCGGTTGGTGGATTCGATACTGCTTCCGCGGTAGACAAATTCGGCGTTGATCTGGCTGGATCGGGTGACACTCAGGGGGCGTCGGACGCCCTTCTCCGGGTCGCCGTCGTACTGCGACACCGTCTGGTTTCCGACGAAAAGTCCTTCCCTGCCGCCCGATAACGATGGATTCAGAGACGGCTTGCTAAGACTCATCTTCGGGCGCGAGCAAAACCGGGGGCAGTCCCGCTCAAGCAGTTGGCGGATGTGGAGAAGGCGACCATGAACTGGGTCCGCTGGTACAACACCCGCAGGCTCCCCGGCACCCTGGCCATGGTCCCGCCCGACGAATTCGAGCAAACCTACTACGTCTAATTTAGACGCCTCATCAAACGCCGAGGCCACCAGCAAGAAGACGGCCTAAAACCCGGCACGGTTCAGGGAGACCGGCTTACGAGACGGTCTAGGGGCTCAGCGGAGCCGGGAGTCTCATAGGCATTCATCACGCGATGCATATGGTGCTAGTTAAATGCCTATCCTGGGCGAGGACGGTTTGAGATCGGATCGCGAACTTCGACTGGCCAAGAGAACGAGTAAACCTCCGGCAGCTTACTGTGCCGCTTCGGCCAGGTCGGCTAGGGCGTTCCGGAGGCGGGTGCCGGCGTCGTCGGCGACTTCTTTGACCGAAGGGGCGGCGCTGAGCTGGACCATGGTCTGGGGGTCGATCGCTTCGACCGTGGTCACGTCCGCATCCTTGTTTCGGCGCACAACGACGTTGCACGGCAGCAATGCTCCGATTTCCGGCTAGGCGGCGATGGCACGGCTAGCTAGGGCCGGATTGCAGGCGCCGAGGATGACATAGTCACCGACAGCATCGGCCGCTTCAGCGCCGAGCTTGGCCTCGAAGGTGGAGCGGATGTTGATTTCAGTGAGGATCCCAAACCCCTGGGCCGAGAGAGCGTCCCGGGTCCGGTTCAGGGCTTCAGCCCAGGGAAGGTCAACTGTGGTGCTGAGTGTGTAGGTCATGATTCTCCTTGAGCTGATCGGCAGCAGGTGTGGTTAGGCGAGGGAGAGGAAAAGCTTTTCCAGTTCCTTCTTGTCCATCGTTGCATCCTGTTGGACGATGCACTGCTCAAGACCAGTCGCGATGATGGCGAACCCGGCCCGGTCCAGGGCCTTAGATACCGCTGCGAGCTGGGTCACTACATCCTTACAGTCCCTGCCTTCTTCGAGCATGCGGGTAACAGCTGCAAGCTGGCCCTGGGCCCGTTTCAGGCGGTTGATGACAGGCGTGAGTTCTGAGGGGTTCAGTTCCATGGTGTTCTCCAAGTATTTGATGACTTCACAGTATACCCCCTAGGGTGTTTTGACTACCCCCGGGGGTATCGGTATATTCGGTGTGGTCATCACCTACACCGTTTCCGAGAGGCCACTATGACTTCCCCTTCCACTGCATCCGCCGTTATTGCTCTTGACCCTGAAACCCTTCGGTCGTGGTTCACGGAACACCGGGACCTTGTAGTGATTGATGTGCGCTCGGCCGCTGAGTTTGAGTCCATGCACATCCGCGGTTCCTACAATGTGCCGCTGCCATTGCTATCCGAACACACGGATGAACTTGCTTCCCGCTTAGGCTCGCGCGTGGTCCTGGTCTGCCATTCCGGGGTGCGCGCCGAACAGGCCCGCCAGCGGCTGAATAGATCCGGAATTGACGGGGCCTTCGTGCTGACTGGCGGGGCACCTGGTTTTGCGGCTGCTGGCGGTGATGTGGTGAAAGGCAAGGACCGCTGGGATTTGGAGCGGCAGGTCCGCCTCGTGGCTGGTTCCCTGGTGCTTGTGGGCCTGGTCGGTGGGAAGCTGGTCTCTCCGAAGATCCGCACCGTCGCGGGAGTTATCGGCACCGGCCTGACCTTCTCCGCTGCCAGCAACACCTGCGCCATGGGACAGGCCCTGTCGGTCATGCCATGGAATAAGGCCGCCAACGAGCCCACCCGTGAAAGCGCAATTCTCGCCCTTCCCGACGCCACCGAGGTGACGGACGAGGTCAAAGCATCATGACCTCCACCTTGATTTTGGTTCTCGCCCTGTCTGTCCTCATTGGACTTTCGCTCGGTGTCCTGGGCGGCGGTGGATCGATCCTGACGGTTCCCATCCTGGTTTACGTGGCCGGGTTCGAAGCGAAGGAAGCCATCGCCGCATCCCTTTTCGTCGTCGGGGTCACCTCGGCAGTCAGCGTCCTTAGCCACGCTCGCGGTGGCCGGGTGAGGTGGCGGACTGGACTGATCTTCGGCGCCGCAGGTATGGCCGGCGCTTTTGTGGGCGGCCTTCTAGGTGGACAGATCCCCGGTCAGATCCTGCTCATCGCTTTCGCCGTCATGATGGTCGCGACGTCCATCGCGATGCTCCGTGGCCGGAGAAAAACGGCCGACGGCGGTGCTGCCCCGGTCAAGCACGAACTGCCGCTGGGCAGGGTGTTGCTGGATGGGGGAGTCGTCGGGCTTGTCACCGGGCTGGTTGGAGCGGGCGGCGGATTCCTCGTCGTTCCTGCGCTGGCATTGCTGGGTGGCCTGCCCATGTCCGTCGCCGTAGGTACCTCGCTCGTGGTGATCGCCATGAAATCCTTCGCCGGTCTTGCCGGCTACCTCACCACCGTTCAACTCGACTGGGGTATCACCCTCGGCGTGACGGCAGCCGCCATTGTGGGTTCGCTTATCGGTTCCAAACTGGCTGGCCGCATCCCCGAGGCGGCCCTGCGCAAAGCATTCGGATGGTTTGTCCTGACCATGGGAACCTTCGTTCTCATCCAGCAGGCCCCCGCCGAGCTGCGGTGGTTTATCGCGGCAGGAGTCGTAACCCTCGCGGTAACCGCTGCTGGCATCTGCTGGTTCTTCATCCGTTCGTGCCCCCTGCGTCAACGAAGCGCCCGGCGCCGTAGCACTATGTCCGCACCCGCGAGTACTGGCCAACACTAAGCAAGGAGAAAACCATGGGTTTCATCGATTCCCTCAAGAAAGTCTTCAAAAGGCCCTCGACAACCATTTCAGTAACGGAGGCAAAGGAGCTCTTGTCCTCTGGTGCCGCCCTGATCGACGTACGTTCCACCCAGGAATGGCGGTCCGGACGGGCGCCCCAGGCAAAGCACATGCCGCTGGACCGGCTCCAGGCCAGCACCGCCGGTATCAACAGGAACAAGCCCGTGATCGCCGTCTGCGCATCCGGGGTCCGTTCCGCCTCAGCGGCACGGCTTCTATCGTCCCAGGGATACCAGGCCTATTCCCTACGCGGAGGCATGAACGCCTGGCGCTCCGCTGGCGAACCCGTCCGCTAACAACACCCACCATCCTTCGAAGGAGAACACCATGGCCGAAATCACCATCACCGAAGCCGGAGAACGGCGCTCTACCGCCCGCATCCTTGATGTCCGCGAGGACTTCGAAGTCGAGGAAGGCATGATCCCCGAAGCTCTCCACATCCCCATGGGTCAGCTGCAGGCACGTCTATCCGAACTCGATCCGGCAATGCCCGTCATCGTGGTCTGCCGCAGCGGCAATCGTTCAGCTCGTGTCTCCGACGCTCTGAATGGCGCTGGCTTCTTGGCAGACACTATGGCCGGCGGCATGATCGCCTGGACCCGCGCTGGACTTCCGACCAGCTAAGCCCGCTTTACCCCACCAATTGACCAGAACAAGGCCCGAAAGGACACAACAGACGATGGTAACCATCGACATAGCCAGCAGGGACTTCGCCGAAACCCTAGAGAAGAACAGGATCATCTTCGTTGACTTCTGGGCAGCGTGGTGCGGCCCGTGCCGCATGTTCGCCCCCAGGTATTCAAAGGCAGCCGAAAGTCACCCGGGCATCATCTTCGCCAAAGTAGATACCGAAGCAGAGCAGGGCCTGGCTGCAGCGGCGAACATCACCTCCATCCCCACGCTGATGGCGTTCAAAGACCAGACCTTGGTTTTTTCCCAACCCGGGGCCCTCAACGCCACAAGTCTCGAAGAAGTCATCCAGGCAGTCAAAGACATCGACACCAAAGTACTGCCCACCCAAGCTCCACCCCAACGGGCCTAATGCGATGTCAGGAAACCATCCGCATCCCACTATCACGGCAGACGAACTGGCAACCGTGTGGCCCAACGCCACGCTGGTCGACGTCCGGAGCCGTGAAGAACATGCCACCGCTCACATACAGGGAAGCCTGAATATCCCGCTCGAGGAATTGACCTCCCGGCTTGCCGATCTACCTAGCAGCACGATCCATGTGCTCTGCGGGTCAGGGAAGCGCAGCAGTCAGGCCGCGAGGACCCTTCGAGGCCACGGGTACCAGACCATCAACGTAGCCGGCGGGATCACCGAGTGGTACCGGGCAGGCTACCCCGTCACCTATCAACAACCCCCAGGCAGCCGGGCAAAGCACGCGCGACGCCACGCCCAGGGTGATCTCCGAAGCTTCACCCGCCAGCTCTTCCATAGAAGATCGGCCTAAACCGCGCCGTTTGCGTTATACCCCCGGGGGTATTTATACTAGATTCAGAACACCCCACCAACCCCCTTTGATGAAGGAGAGCACCAGATGCTAATCGAACGTATTTACGACGAGGACCTCGCCCAGGCCAGCTATCTGATCGGCTGCCAAGCCAAGAGTGAAGCGATCGTGGTGGACGGCCGCCGCGACATCGCCGCCTACCAGGAACTGGCTGAAAAGAACAGCATGAAAATTGTCGCTGTCACCGAAACCCACATCCACGCCGACTACCTCTCGGGCACCCGCGAACTGGCCGCCGCCACCGGAGCGAAGATTTACGTCTCCGGTGAGGGCGGCCCGGACTGGCAGTACACCTTCGAGGGTGAGCGCCTCTACGACGGAGACGCCATCACCCTCGGTAACATCACCATCAAAGCCCTCCACACCCCGGGCCATACCCCGGAACACCTGTCATTCCTGATTACCGACGGCGCCTTCAGCGACCAGCCGGGATACCTGCTCTCCGGAGACTTCGTCTTCTCCGGCGATCTGGGTCGGCCGGACCTGCTGGACGAGGCGGCCGGTGGGATGGATACCCGCTTCGAAGGTGCCAAGCAGCTCTTCACCAGCCTGCGCGAGAAGTTCCTGACCCTGCCGGACTACGTTCAGGTTCACCCTGCCCACGGCGCGGGCAGTGCCTGCGGCAAGGCCCTCGGCGCGGTCCCCTCCTCGACGGTAGGTTACGAGCGGCTCTACGCCTGGTGGGGTCCCTACCTCGCCGCCAACGATGAGCAAGGCTTCATTGACGAACTTCTCGACGGCCAGCCCGACGCGCACGCCTACTTCGGCCGGATGAAGCGCGAAAACCGGGAAGGGCCTGCTGTCATGGGGGAGCGTACTCCACTGCCGGAACTGGCCACGGACATCGTCGCTGCAGGCTTGGCAGAGGACACTATGACCTTCATTGACACCCGCTCCAACGCAGACGTCCACGAAGGGACGGTAGCCCGGTCTTTGAACGTGCCCGCAGGAAAATCTGTGGCCAGCTACGGCGCCTGGGTGGTCAACCCTGAGACCGACAAGAACCCCCTGGTCCTGCTCGCACCGGACCAGGAAGCCGCCATGGACATGTGGGACCACCTGGTCCGCGTCGGCATCGACAACGTCGCGGGCTACCTCACCAGCATCGAAGGGCTCCCTACCTTCACCCCTAAGCTGATCAAACCCGAGGAACTCGATGGGTTTGATGCCGCAATGGTCCTGGATGTCCGCAACAAGACCGAGCACACAGCCGGACATGTTCCTGGCTCGCACCAACTCAGCGGTGGCAGAGTGATGTGGCACCTGGACGAACTCCCGGCCAGCGGCACCATCGTGTCCTACTGCCAGTCCGGCGTTCGGAATTCTGTGGCGGCCAGCGCCCTACGCCGCGCAGGGTACGACGTCGTCGAACTTGACGGCAGCTACGCCGCCTGGGACGCCTGGCAGGGCAGCGTCTCCGCAGTCTAAGCAAGCTCAACCCAGCCCAAGACCGCCCGGGCATGACCGTCCTCATGCCCGGGCACCCTTATGCCCCAGCACGAAAGCGAGTACCCCAAATGGCGAGAACAAGGGCTAGAACAACGGCGGAAAACAATGCCGATCCCGTCGCTGCGGTGCTGGGGTTACGGGAGAACCTGGCACAGTTCACCCTCCTGGTTGCCGTTAACGCCCTGGTCGGCGGGACACACGGGCAGGAACGAACTGTCTTACCCCTGCTCGCTTCCCAAACGTTCAACCTCGACCTGTACACGAGCGCACTGACCTATATCCTCGCCTTTGGCCTCTCCAAAGCAGCGATGAACTACTTCGCGGGGACCCTTTCTGACCGGTATGGCCGTAAACCGGTCCTCGTCGCGGGATGGCTTATAGCGATCCCCGTCCCTGTCATGCTCATATTTGGCCCATCGTGGGGGTGGATCGTTGCGGCAAATGTGCTCCTGGGTGTCAGTCAGGGCCTGACCTGGTCCGCGGCCGTGATCATGAAAATGGATCTCGTCGTACCGAAACAGCGCGGTCTCGCCATGGGCCTGAACGAATCGGCCGGCTATCTCGGAGTCGCCGTCACCGCCCTCGCTACCGGTTACATCGCCTCAACCTATGGACTTCGGCCCGGCCCGTTCCTCCTCGGGGCCGCCTATATTGCCCTCGGACTGGGTTTGTCTGTCCTGGCTGTGCGTGAGACCCGTCAGCACGCCAGAACCGAAGCCTCGCAACACGCCAGCACACAGGGCGGGGCTCATGCCGACTTGACTACCGGGCAAATTTTCACACTCACTAGCTTCAAGGACCGTTCACTCTCGGCAGTCAGCCAGGCAGGTATGGTGAACAATCTCAACGACGGCTTAGCCTGGGGACTCTTCCCAGTCCTCTTCCTCGGCGCCGGGCTGAGCCTTAGCCAGGTGGGCATTCTGGCCGCCGTTTACCCCGCGGTATGGGGAGCCGGACAACTCTTTACCGGGGCCGCTTCAGACAGGTGGGGCCGTAAGTGGTTCATCGTGGCCGGCATGACGATCCAAGCTGTGGGACTCGCTGTAGTCGCTTGGTCGCATAGCTTCGGTCCTTGGCTCCTTGCCGCAGTCCTCTTGGGGCTGGGTACGGCGATGGTGTACCCCGCCCTGCTGGCTGCAATAGGAGACGTCGCGCATCCGCACTGGCGTGCCCGCTCGGTCGGGGTGTACCGACTCTGGCGCGATAGTGGGTTTGCCGTAGGGGCACTACTGGCTGGGTTTCTCGCAGACTTCTACGGGATTCCCACAGCCGTTGCAGCTGTCGCTGCACTTACTGCTGGCTCAGGCGTGGTCGTTGCCGTTCGAATGCGCGGCAACGACCACGCCACGGGTTAGGAAATGAGGGGTGGCGTAGCCGGCTGATGTTTGCCGGTCGCCGAAAAGGGTGTTGATGGGGCTGAGCTGGCTCACGGATGCACTGATCCGACCACGCTTATGGAAGCGAGACGATACGACTACGAAAAGCTTGAAGGTCCTGCACCTTCTAAGCGCTCGGGCTATATGAGAATCGGCGTAAGCCTGACGCTATTTTGATGACCTCGGGTCGATTCGCCGGCCTGATGGGTGGTGCCAATGCATGACGACCTGATTCCTTGTCACCGACCCGTGCATCATCGCCTACCTGCATCGCCGTGATCGCCGGCGGCATCGGGTTCCCGGTAATCATCGAACTGTTGCGCGGTCGTGCCTCCCATAAGGGAGGGACTAATCCGGTTACCCGCAAATCAACTATTTCCACAGCCTTCATCACCGGTATTCTCTGTATCATCTTCGTAATCTTCGTCGCTAACGGCAGACCCACGTTTCCCATTCAGCCAGTCGTCGGAACCATATGGCTGGCATACCATTGGCGCCGCCGCCGGTCGCTGCCTTTTGAGGAAGACTATTTGAGGAAAGAGTGAAACGCCCTTGGCGCAGGTCCCTGCTGATTCCTTATTTCCGTGTCGTGGGATTTGTCTGTGATGACGCTGCTCTCGCGACCAAGTTCACGCTCGATTTCGCGGAGTACCCGGAGATCCAGCTCGTCAAGGAAGACATGCGCGTGCTCAAGTTCCAGTGCGCCGTTGTCGCCGTCTCGTGCACTGGCCCGGACAGCGGCTGAAATCCGATCCACCGCTGCGGCTCGTTCCGCCCGCTCTTCAACCTCCATGCGCGTCCCCCGTTCGTTTCAGACAAGGCCCGACGATGACGCCATCGGCTTGATCCGACTATTTGCTGCTCCACCCTTATGGTTCCTTCGGAATATGTGAAGAAGCCGCCCCTTGTCCCGAAAGGTCTCACGGCAAGCTTCTATTGTGCCTCAGAGGTAGCACTTCTTAGCTTGGTCCCGGGTACGTACCGCTCGGCCAGCGTCGGGATACTCGTCATACCGGCCATTCTGTCCCGGTCTTTGGCCTTCAGCGCGAGTGAGACTGGATGTTCGTTGAGGGATGCTTATTGGGAGCAGCTTATTGAGATATGAAGAGGCCTACAAATGGAGGTGTAAGGTCATCCTGCCGAAAGGACCGTCAAGTCGTTCGAGCGCCTTGACGGTCCCAGAGAGTGATTAGGAGGCTAAGACACCCACCCCTCGGTAACGGTGGTCTCAGTCGACTTGTGCCGTCAGGCCGGCAGCCCTGATTGCGGTCGACGCCGCGGCTTCATCGTTGTCCGAGCTGTCCCCACTGATGCCGACAGCTCCCTGGATGGTGCCGTCATTGTCGCGGACCAAAACACCACCGGGCACTGGGATGAGTCGGCCACCCAGAGTGGCTGTCGCTGCGGCAATGAAGTAAGCCTGTTGCTCGGCGCGCTCCATAATTGCCCGCGAACCCATTCCGAGGGCCAACGCTCCGTACGCCTTGCCTTGCGCGATCTCAAAGCGATTGTTGGAGGCGCCATCCTGGCGCGCAGCAGCGATGACGTGCCCGCCAGCGTCAAGCACGACGACGGTCAGCGGCTTAAAGTTCTGCTCCTGACCTGCCGCGAGGGCGTCCGCGATGATGGATTGGGCGGTTGTCAGTGTCAGGCTCATGATGACCTCGTTCGATTGTCGGCTTGCTTATGCAGGGCACGGCGGCGGTGCAGAATAGGTTCGGTGTATCCGGATGGTTGAGCGGCGCCCTCTAGAACGAGTTCCCGGGCTGCCAGAAACGCCTCGGAATCGAATGCCGGGGACATCGGCGCGTAGGTGGGGTCCGAGGCGTTCTGCTTGTCGACGACCACAGCCATTCGTCGCAGGGAAGCGTCGACCTCTTCCTCGGTAACGACGCCGTGCAGCACCCAGTTCGAGACGTGCTGGGAGCTGATGCGGCAGGTGGCGCGGTCCTCCATTAACGCTGTGCCGTGAATGTCGGGAACCTTGGAGCACCCAACGCCGTCGTTCACCCAGCGCACCACGTATCCCAGGGTGCTCTGAATGTTGTTATCCAGCTCGCTAAGTCGGTCATCGGCGCTCCAATCAGAGGGGTTACCGACCGGAATGGTGAGCAGCTGGCCCAAGGTCGAGCGGCGCTTCCCGGCTAGTTCAGCCTGCCGGGCATCCACGTCGATTTGATGGTAGTGCATCACGTGCAGGGTCGCGGCGGTCGGGGAGGGGACCCAGGCGCAGTCCGCGCCAGCGAGCGGGTGCGCAACCTTTTGCCTGAGCATGTCGCCCATATTGTCAGGGGCTGCCCACATGCCCTTACCGATTTGCGCCCGACCGCTGAACCCGCACTCCAGACCAATATCAACGTTCGCGTCCTCGTAGGCCGCGATCCAGCTGGAGTTACGCATGTCGGCTTTGCGGACCATGGGGCCAGCGATCATCGAGGTATGGATTTCGTCGCCGGTGCGATCAAGGAATCCGGTGTTGATAAACGCTACGCGGTCCCGTGCCTCCCAGATGCAGGCCTTCAGGTTGGTCGAAGTGCGGCGTTCTTCGTCCATGATGCCGATTTTCAGGGTAAATGGTTCAAGGCCCAAGACGGGCTCTACGGCCGCGAACAGAGCGCAGGCCACTGCGACTTCACCGGGACCGTGCATCTTCGGTTTGACGATGTACACCGATCCGGCCCGCGAGTTGCGCCCGGCGTGTGGACCCCGCAGATCGTGTACGGAGCCAAGTCCAGTGAAGAGGGCGTCAAGGATCTCCTCGGGGACCGGTGCTCCAGAAGGGTCGAGGACAGCATCACTGGTCATCAGGTGGCCTACCTGACGGATGAGCAGCAGCGAGCGCCCGGGCAGAGTCAACTCCGAGCCGTCGGGTGCTGTGTAGGTGCGGTCGGGGTTGAGTCGCCGCGTATGGGTACCTCCCTTTTGCACGATCTCGGCGGTCAGGGTGCCCTGCATCAATTGCAGCCAATTGCGGTAGCCCAAGACCTTATCCCCGGCGTCGACCGCTGCTACGGAGTCTTCGAGGTCCATGATAGTTGTGACCGCGGACTCCAACACCAAGTCCTTCACCCCAGCAGGATCTCCAGAACCAATAGCGTGGGTGCGGTCGATCAGGATTTCGACGTGAAGTCCATGGTGTACGAGCAATATTGATTCGGGCGCGTCCGCGCTTCCCTGATAGCCCACCAGCTGCGTTGGGTCGGCGAGCCCTATCGAACCGTCCTGTGTCTCCCCAACGAGAGCGCCGTCTGCAATTCGGTAGGCGTTGACGTCCGCGTGGGATCCGCCTGCCAGACTGAGGTATTCATCCAGGAACTGCCGCCCACGTGCCACGACGGCGGCGCCGCGGACCGGGTTGTAGGTACCTGTCTGTTCGCGGCCATCGCCGTTATCAACCGCGTCCGTCCCGTAGAGCGCGTCATAGAGCGAGCCCCATCGAGCGTTTGCCGCGTTGGCAGCGAACCGCGCATTCAGCAGCGGGACTACCAATTGGGGCCCGGACACGGTCGCGATCTCTGGGTCCACCCGGTCGGTCGTAATGGCAAAGTCTCCGGGCTCATCAACCAGGTAGCCGATCGAGCGGAGGAATGCCTCGTAGGCTTCCTCCTGCACGGGTTCCGTGCCTCGCGAACGGTGATACTCGTCGATTTGCTCCTGCATTCGGTCTCGGGTGCTCAGAAGTTCCCCCACCCGGGGCGAGAACTCAGTGATGACTGCGGCCGCCCCAGTCCAGAAAGCTTTCTCGTCAATCCCCGTTTCAGGCAGGGCCTCTTCCCGGACGAAGGTGTAAAGCTCTTCGGCGACGCTGAGGCCGCTGATCTCCAAATAATTCGGCATAGTGCGCGCCCCTAGAATTCTCGTAAGGTGGAAAAACTTTACCAATATCACAACCTAGCTAGCGCTGCTCCGCATGTCAATGCGCAACCCGACCTCCGGCTCAGCGTGAAGTTCGCTCAACTGTAAGCAATCAAGGAATTATGGAAGGGCAACGGCAGTGCCAGGCACTACCGGGCAGCGGGCAGCGTTCAATCTGTCGCGGTCAGCCCTCACCTTTCTATGGTTTACCGCCATGATTATCGGGATCATCGCAATGCACGTGTGGATGGGCGGTCACGGCCCGTCAACGCACGGTGCTTCGGCGCAGGGTCGAATCGGACGAACGCCCTTACCGATCCGCCACGGAAATCCTCCGTCTGGGTGTAGCCCAGAGATTCGTAGAACGCTTTTTGCTTTGGCTGATCGTCGGTAATCAGGACTTTCTGACGAACTTTGGGATACTCACCGAGGGCTCGTTCAACCAAGGATCGTCCGAGGCCCCTTCTTTGATGGGATGGCAGGACGAGGATGTCTTGGAGATAGCAGATCGAAGCGCCATCGGAAATAACTCGTGCGAGTCCGACCAGAGTCTGGCCATCGCGGGCCGCAACCAAGGTGGAAGACCCCCTAAGCGCGGCTAACAGTGCGTCCGGGTCTTTCGTGTACGCGAGCCAATCTACTGCCCCGTAGAGTTCAAGAACATCGCTGAGCTCGAGATCTGTTGCCTTCACTACCTCGATTGTGGTCATGGTCTATCGAAACACAGGTCAAACGGACTGTCCCTGCGACAAAATCTGTGTCGCGTTCGAGGACCGCTGAGTTCAGTCGGTCGTTGCAACACCCCCTATTGATGCGAGGTGTTGTGCATGTCATCGAAGAAGGAACGGATTGTTCAGGAGGCACGGTTCTGGGTATTGATGGCCCAAGGGTCGACGCTGACCGCGGCCTGTGATGCTGTAGGCGTGAATCGACGAACTGGACAACGTTGGCGCCGGGCAACCGGCGGTCGTATCCCGCGCGCTAAGCCTGAGCCCTCGGGGCGGTACCTCTGTTTGGAGGAACGATTACGGATAGCTGACCTGCACTTGGCCGGGCACGGAGTGAGGGCAATCGCCCGGGAAATAGGCCGGTGTTCTTCGACGGTCAGCCGCGAACTACACCGGGGCGAACCACCCGCGGCCGTCCGGAGACGAGCGTCGAGCCAGGTGAAATACGCCCCGTACGCTGCCCAGAAACGAGCCGAGCTATCGGGCCGGCGGCCAAAAGCCAGTAAGTTCGATGACCTGGAACTAGCCTCGTTGGTGCAGGCTAAGTTGTGTGTGAAGTGGAGCCCGGAACAGATCAGTGACCACCTTGCCATGGCCTTTAGTGACCGGCAGGAGTTACAGGTGAGTCCCGAGACGATCTACCAAGCCCTCTACGTCCAAGGACGCGGGCATTTACACGCTGACCTGCACCAACATCTGCGTACCGGTCGGGCAGTGAGGCGTCCCAGACGCCCCACCACTACGAAGAGTTCGGGGAAGATTCCGGACATGATCCTCATCAGTGAACGCCCTGCAGAGGTCGCTGACCGTGCCATACCCGGTCATTGGGAGGGCGATCTAGTGCTCGGTTCGAACTGCCGGTCAGCTATCGCCACCCTCGTGGAACGCCAGACACGATTCGCGATGCTCATCCATTTACCCGGTGATCACAGCGCGATCACCGTCAGGGATGGTTTACTGGCCGCCATCAAGACCCTGCCGGCGCACTTGGCCAGATCGCTGACATGGGACCAAGGCACTGAGCTCGCTCAGCATCGCCAGATCACCATGGCCACGAAGATGGCGATTTACTTTTGCGACCCCCACTCGCCGTGGCAGCGCGGCTCCAACGAGAATCTCAATGGCTTGCTGCGCCAGTATTTCCCGAAGGGCACAGACCTTTCCGTCCACTCACCCCAGCGGCTGCTCGAGGTCGCGACCGAACTCAATGACCGGCCGCGTAAAACCCTCGGCGGAATCACCCCCGCATACGCCATGCAACAACTACTATTCGAACCAAAAACCCCTACCGTTGCGACGACCGCTTGAATACACCGTTGTTCGTTTCCTGTTGCCGATGCGGCAGATCCCAGCAATAGAGGCAGAGTGCGTAGTTGTCCGCCGCCGATGAGCACGGTCGTGATGTAGTCGCCCCAGCCGACGAGGAAGGCCAGGAAAAAGGCGCGGGCCGCTGCCCGAGCAAGCAGGGGATAACGGACATGACGGGTCGCCTGGCCGGGGGAGGCTCCGAGTGACCGGGCAACCTCTTCGAAGCGGTGGTCGTAGCTTGCCAAAGCGCTGCGGAACATGAACGCCGTGTAGGGAAGCGCCGTGACAACCAAGACCATGATCACCCCGATTGTCGGTGATACGTAAAGACGCAGGAGAGCAACGTTGACCCCCATGACCAATGCGAAGGGTGGGATAGCTAACGGGACCAACAGGACAAACTCAACGAAACGTCCGGGTATGGACGGCAGGGCGCGGACAGCGAGTATTCCCAGGTAACCCAAGGGGGTCGCGATCACCGCGACTCCCAGCCCGAGCGAAAGCGATGACGCCGCGGCCCGGGCCGTATTTACGGTGATGAGTTCGGAGAATCCCTGCAACGAGTACGACGACGGCAGGACTGCCGGGGCACGCCATTGACCGGCAACTGACCACAAAAATACTGGCACCATCGGCGCCACGATCCACGCCACGAGCAAAAAACCCAGGACGACCCGCATGGGTAATCCCCCGGGGAGGGTTCGACGCATCGACGTTGACGCTCGCTGCAGGGCGGGAATCATCGCAGGCTCCGATGACGGCGAAGCACCAGGATCGCGGCGATGATCACTGCTGCGCTCACGGCAACGGACACCAGAGCGGTCACCATTGCCTGCGCACGCGCCGCGAGATCAACAGAGGTGAACAGCCTCACCGCCCGTACGGGAAGCGGTTTAGGGGAAGTAGGACCTAGCAGCCAGGCGGCTTCATAGGAGCCGAGGGTGTATACAAAGACGATGGCGGCGGAGACCGCCAGCGATGGCACCGCCAGAGGCAGGACCACCCGAACGATACGCTGGCCCGCGGACGCGCCGAGGGTGGCTGCCGCGTCGCACAAATCTCCGACGGAGCGTGAAATGCTGCCGAGGACGACCAGGGCGACGAATGCGGACTCTTTCCACGCGTACTCGGCGATGACGGCCACGAACCACGGACCGGAAACCAGTGCGGGGAACGCGTCGGGCATCCCGAGGAGTCGTTCCAGGAATCCGCTGTCAGAGAGCAGCAACCCGATAGCCCCTGCCCCGATCACGTGCGGAATAGGAATCGTTGCGGCACTCAAGGTCTCAACTATCCGACCCATTCGGGGCATGGCGAGCACATAGGCGGCAAGCATAAAGCCCACCACCAGGGAAAGCACCGTGGAAACTGCGGCAATGTAAACCGAGGTGACACTCGAACGGATGAGCTCCCCAGTTTCGCTGGTCCAGGCGTTCGCGCTGAGCTGGGGTGGACCGATAAATGGCATCAGTCCAACACTTTGCAGCCCTGCGGCGGTCAGCGATACCCCAACAACCGCGACGATCGGGACCACTGCCAGCAGGGCAAGGAGGGCGGCGCGACCCGTGGTCGACGCCTGCTGACCGGTCATGGGGCCGAAGCGACGTCTTGCCGCCACGCCTCATTCAAAGCCGGCACCCATTCTGAACCCAATTCGCCGTGGGCATTGCGAGAGAGTTCTTCATAGTCCGGGACGATCGGCGACTCTGGTAGCTGGGCGAAAAGGTTCTGTTGGGTAGGGGTGAGGAGATCCGTGTCGAGGACGGTGAACTGCCCCCACGTCCCCGGATCTGCCTTCGCGGCTTGCTGCTCAGGGGATAGTGCGATGTTGGCGACCACCATGGCCCCCGCAGCATCTGCGGCGTTGACCGGTAACGCGAGGAAGCTCGCATTGCCGACCGTGCCCTCTTCCAAGGTCAGGACCTTGGTGGACGGCGGTAGCGCACCTGATCCGACCAGATCGGTCAGGGTGGCAGGGCCGTAGGTCATCGCGATGTCCACTTCACCGTCGGCGAAGAGGGTATTCAGAGCCTGTTCGTCCCGCGGATAGGTGGCACCTTCCCTCCAGAGCGATGGTTCAAGCTCGGTGAGCGCTTGGATCGCGGCGGGCGCGTACTGATCGTATGCCGCCTGAGAATATGTCAGCGGTACCTGCTCGGCGCCGCCAGCGAGGCTAAGCATAACCTCGCGCAAAAAGACGCTGCCGGTGAAGTCCGGGGGCGCCGGATAAGTGAACCTGCCCGGATGTGCCTGCGCCCAGTCAAGGATGTCTTCAACAGTGGTCGGTGGGTCGGTGACGGCATCTGAATTGTAGAAGAACGTGAACTGGGCTTTATGCCAAGGCGCTTCACACCCGTCTACCGGGGTGCCGAAGTCGTTGAGTAGCAAGGGATCGTCTTGGTCGGTGTACTGCATGTTAGGGAGCAAATCAGTCCAGCCGCACTGCCAGGCCTGCGCCTGTTTACCGGTGCTGAAGGTGGAACCGTTAGCCCAGATCAGGTCAACCGACCCGTCGTCGCGGCCGGCCTGGAGCTCACTTAATACTCGGTTCAGCGCGTCGGGGGTGTCGGCGATGGGGACGCGGCGGAGCGTGACTCCCTGGTCCAGTGCGGCGGGCGCGAGGACTTCATCGACGTAGGCGTTACCTTTTGCGTCCCCACCGAACATCCACAGATCCACGGTCTGACCATCTGCCGCGGCGAGAACCTCATCAAAGGTACCGAAGCTTTCGGCAGGTTCAACGCTTGCACCTGAACACCCTGTCAGGGCTAGCGCGAGGGCCGCAGTAGCAGGCAAAAGAGAACGCCGACGTGCCAAGCTGAAAGATGGGAGCACAGGAGATCCTTCGAAGGTGGGGCTGCAGCTTCAAGTATCCTCGATAGCGGGCCGACGCCCGAAACGGCACCTGAGCAGCGGATTGCGGAAATACTATGCGGCAAGATCATGTGGGCGGCCGGCCTCGGTCTGAAACGCCGATCCGCAGACTCCTACTTTTGGTCACCGTCATTATCGGGGCAACAATTGTTGTCCTTTTTTTGCCGGTACCGCCCGTGAATGAGATGCGCGAGTTGGTAGAGCGCGCCGGCTGGTGGGGGCCTGCCGTGTTTATGGGGTTACGTCCCGTGGGGTGGTGTAGTTTCCCGCGGTGAGCGCGTTGCTCCGGCGACGTGGTGAGCCATCGTGCGATGGTCAGTGAGTACCGATC
>NZ_JADOUR010000021.1:0-15243 GCF_015751665.1 Arthrobacter sp. CAN_A1
GCCCCACCAACGAGCCCAAAACCACAAAATCACCCGAAGCAGGAATCAACCGCCAGCGCAGCGACCAAACCGACGATCATGAAAAATCCGGGCTAGTGTCCGATTCTTTCGAGACCCCGACGGATCTCGGCCATAGGTTGGGTTCATGATCTTCAAATACTCCATTGTGAAGAGCCAGATTGTCGGATACGTGGGAGACCTCAACGGATGCCTCGTGGAGATCTGCTCCCCAATCGAGGGCTGACCTCTTGTCCCTGACCAACGGACCGTGGACTTCCTCGTCGGGCAGATGGTCGACGAGGAAGTCCACCGCCCGGTAAATTTCAGTGAGGACGCCATCTGGTGTGACGGCAAGACAGTCGCTGTAGTAGCCAATGATCAGCTCTAGGTGAAGGCCGCACCCGAAGGACGGGAACTCGCCGCGGACGCGGAGGAAGTGCTGGCCTAGCCGGGAGCGAAACTATCCTTGCTCATAGACTCTGAACGCTGGGAAGACGTGTCCTGGCTCGCAACGCTCATCAGGGTCACAGCCGACGCTATTCCTCCTCCCCGACGATGAACGCGCTGACTATTTCTGTTCCTCCGAGTCCTCCAGTGGGCAGCCCCGGGGGTGTACTCGGCGCAACACATCGGAGGAGTAACTGCCGCACGCATAAGGCACCCTCCTAGCGAATTGTGAGCGATTGCTTGCGATGACTAAGGCGAGGCGGACTGCGATTGATGACGCTATGGACAACTCGATCAGATAACTCTCACTGAGGTCTTGACCGTGGGTCTTGCCCGTCGTAACGTCAATGCACGTTCTCGACAATGGCAGCGACTTTGAAGTCACAGATCCGCCGCCGTTTACGAACTTGTCGGTAGGTAACTCGACGACACCAGCACTGCTACCAGTAGGAACGATATGACTGACGCGATGCCCCGCCTGATCGCTGTTTTCGGCGCCACTGGACAGCAGGGAGGCGCCGTCGTCGACGCTCTCCTCAATGCCGGGGCGACCGTCCGCGCCCTTGTCCGCCAGCCCGAATCTGCAAAAGCGTTGGCCCTCGCTGGCCGCGGCGTTGAACTTGCCCACGCTGATGTCACGGACACTGCCACCCTGGAGGCGGCACTGACCGGGGTGGACGCATTTTTCTTCATGACCACGCCCGGCTGGTCCGCAGACGGTCTTGAGAAAGAAACTGCTCAGGGTATTGCTCTGGCCGCCGCCGCGGCCTCGGTCGGCGTCCCGCTTACCGTGTTCAGCTCTGTTGGCGGCGCGGAGCGCAACTCCGGCATCCCACACTTCGAGAGCAAGCGCCGCGTCGAGGAGCACATCGAGCAACTTGGCCTGAACGCGACGATCGTCCGCCCGGTGTTCTTCATCGACAACTTCACCTTCACCGGCCCGAGTATCGAGAACCGTGAGGTCGTAGTCCGCCTCCCGCTCCCGGACGGCATCCCGCTGCAGATGATCGCTGTCCGCGACGTCGGCAGGGTCGCAGCGGCGACACTGCTCGGCGCAGAGATCCCCGGTGGAAGCATCGAGATCGCCGGCGATGAGCGAACCGGCACCGAAATCGCTACCGCGATCGGCCAGAAGATGAACCTGCCCGCCCGATACGAGGCACTGCCCGTCGATGTCCTCGGCGACAACGAAGACTCGAAGGCCATGTTCCGCTGGTTCGCCAACCTGCCCGCCTACCGGGCCGATCTGACTGGGACCCGCAGGATAGTCCCCGATGCCCTCGACCTTCCCGGCTGGCTCGAGGTCACCGGCTGGACCCCTTCCGCCTAACCACAAACCAAGAAAAAAGAGCACAGAGGATATGGCACATTTAGGCGCCGGTAAAGGCGCACTCGTTACTGGGGGCGGCGGTGGAATCGGGCAGGCAGCTGCTAAAACATCGCCGCTCTCGGGGCGAAGGTTCTCGTCGTGGACCTCGCCGAAGAAGCCGCCAGAGTTACTGCCGAGGCGATCGGGAACCGCGACCTCGACTACTTCGCTGCTCATGTGCGCGCACCTGATTGGCCTTTGGCTCGGGGCAACCGGATTCGGGTGGTTGGAGCTCAGAGCCAGCTCGAGGCATGGTCAGCCCGTGACCTTCAATCCATCGCCAATATTGCTACGCCAGCCGTCCCCGAATTCCTGAAGGAGCAAACTGTGCCGACCTGCACCCACTTGGACACGATCGTTGAAGTCACCCCGAGCGATGATGGATGCCACGACTGTCTGCTGACCGGCGGCCGCTGGGTACACCTGAGGGTATGCCAGGCCTGCGGCCACGTCGGCTGCTGCGATAGCTCCCCCAACCGACATGCAACCGCACACGCGAGCGTTGCCGACCATCCGGTTGTCAGGTCTTTCGAGCCCGGAGAGGACTGGTTCTTCTGCTACCCCGACAGCCTCCTGTTTGAGCTCGGGGGCGCCGCTCCGGCGCCATCGCACAGCGTGGGCCGGCGATGAACGCTACACCGCTCACCAGTCCGGCCACGCCTGGCGCGGCACAGGGCCTACCAGCGGGCGGGGGTACTGGTCGAGTCGTGGTCACCGGGGGCCGGCACGCGTACCCGTTGCGGGACTTCCTGACCCGTAACGATGTCAATTTCGTCTACCTCGACGAGTCGGATAGCCAAGACGCCATCTGTGTGCTTCCGGACGGAACCCGGCTCACCAACCCAAGCATCGTCGAACTCGCCCGGGGACTGGGACTGCTCCGGGCGCCTCGTCTAGATACCTACGACCTCGTGATCGTCGGCGCCGGTCCGGCGGGCCTGGCCGCGGCCGTGTATGCCGCCTCCGAGGGACTAAGTACGGCCGTCTTGGAAAGTGAGGCCTTCGGCGGGCAAGCGGGAACAAGCAGTCGGATCGAGAACTACCTGGGGTTCCCGGACGGCATCAGCGGTGCTGAGCTCGCCGGGCGGGCCCGCTCCCAGGCGGAGCGGCTCGGCGCGGATCTCCTGCTGGCGCGCGAAGTCGTCAGCGGAGGCGAGCGGGACGGGCGGCTTTTGCTGAACCTGGCCGACGGCGCTCAACTGGCCGGGCGTACCGTGTTGAGTGCCAGCGGTGTCGACTGGCGCCGTCTGGATGCCCCCGGGATCGACGGGCTCCTGCACGCGGGCGTGTACTACGGGGCGGCGTCGAGCGAGGCTCCGGGCACGCGAGGCAGGGACGTGTTTGTGGTCGGAGCTGGGAACTCGGCCGGTCAGGCCGCCGTGAATTTCGCCGAATTCGCCCGGTCGGTGACCCTGCTGGTACGCGGGCAGGACCCCGCTGCCAGGATGTCCGCATATCTGCTAAACCGTTTGAAGGCCACCGACAACGTCACGATCCTCACCGGCGTCAGCATTACGTCCGTCGCTGGTGACAACTGGCTCCGTGAAATCACCTACCAAGACCGCGAACGCGGCGCCGTGACCGTTGAGGCCCACGCGCTGTTTCTCTGCATCGGAGGCGAGCCGCGCACGCAGTGGGCCGTCGACGACCGTCTGGCCCTGGACCCGGCAGGCTACCTGTTCACCGGTGACGACCTACCAAGGCCGCTGGTGGACCTGGGTTGGCCGCTGGGACGCGACCCTTACCCGCTTGAGACAAACCGACCGGGTCTCTTCGTGGCGGGCGACGTGCGACACGGCTCCACCAAACGTGTAGCCACCGCGGTCGGTGAAGGTGCCATGGCGGTCCAGTTAGTGCACCGGTACCTTGCACGAGAATGAACCCCGGAAGGTGGCTACCCGCTCGTGGACCCGGTCCTGAAATCGTGCGGGCGCTGGCCGCACCGGCGGTCACGGGTTCGCCCTGAAGCGGTCAGGTCGCTCTAGTCGCTGTGGCTATCGTGCTTTCCTCGGGCCCGGCAGAGTCATCCCTCCAAAAAGTCGATGTGACTGTGACAGGTTTGGGTAGCCCCATTTGAGGTCCTCCGCGGACCGCGATACCAACTTCCCATCCCCACGGTGTGCACCTTGGAGCGGCGATGCCTGCCGTCGGCACTCCCTTGAACGTTGCGGCTTGAGGGTGCCCGACCACGGACTTTACTTGAATGTTCATGCGATGCGTTTTATTCTGGGTATTCTGCGAACGTTCAAGTCATACCGAGAGAAAGTCCCGCGCCCATGAGCGACCTGAAGATCGCCGTCATCCTTGGAAGTACCCGCCCCGGTCGCAACGGGCAGGCTGTGGCCGAATGGGTGGTGGAGAAGGCCCAGGCTCGCACCGCTACCTATGAGCTGGTTGACCTCCTGGACTACCCGCTCCCCCACCTCGATGAGGCGCTGCCGCCGTCGATGGGCCAGTACGAGCACGAGCACACCAAGACGTGGGCCGCCAAGATCGCCCAATATGACGGGTTTATCTTTGTCACTCCGGAGTACAACCGCTCGACCTCCGGTGTGTTGAAGAACGCCATCGACTACTTGTACGCGGAGTGGAACAACAAGGCAGCCGGCTTCGTCTCCTATGGCTCACTCGGCGGCGCCCGTGCGATTGAGCACCTGCGCGGCATCAGCGCCGAGCTGCAAATCGCCGACGTTCGTCAACAGCTCTCCTTTTCCTTGTTCAACGACTTCGAGAATTTCTCCACTTTCAATCCCGGCCACCAGCACGACGGTGCCGTTGCGGTCCTGTTCGATCAGCTGGAGGCGTGGGCCGGAGTGCTCAAGCCGCTACGTTCGGTTTAGAGCCCCCGGCGTGAACGTCGTCGCCCGGCCTGTTGATACCTGCTGTCGCGGAAGCCAACTTTTGGCAACCCTAGGTGAGGCCCGGGTTGGCCTCCTCAGTGGCTTGTGAAAGCCCCTTCTGTGCAGAAGATTCATAGGCGGAAGGCAGTCTTGACCTCGCGCGACTTCTGACGAGCGATGTCAACAGACCCACTGCACATCGACGATAAGTGGCACAATGAACGGCCGTGGGCTTCCCTTGTCATCCGGAACCGAGCGGGCCGGTTCCCCTTATTAGGTGTGTTACGGGGTGCCCGTGTCTTCGGTGTGTGGGGTGGCGCGTAGCACGAAGAGGGCTAGGGCGGCGCAGATCAGGAGGATGCCGAGGGCTACCCAGCTGGTGGTGTGTACTGCTTGGGTGAATGCCGTCCGTGCGAGGTCGATTAGTGTCTGAGCTGAATTGTCTGGGAGGTCGGCGGCGGTGGTGAGTGCGGAGCTGATACTTTCGCGGGCATTCTCGCGGGTCGAATCGGCTTGTGGAGTGTTGGTGAGTGAGCTGAAGTCCAGTCCGGCGCGGTAGGAGGCTGCGAGGATGGTACCTAGGATCGCGGTGCCTAGTGCTGTTCCGAGTTCGTAGGCTGTTTCCGAGACCGCTGAGGCTGCTCCGGCGCGTTCCGCTGGGACGGCACTGACGATTGTGTCGTTGGTCAGGGCGACAACGACTCCGAGGCCTGCTCCGACGAGGATGAACGCTGTCTCGAAGAGGAGCGGCGTACCGGCTACGGGCACCTGAGTGAGGAGGAAGAACCCGCTGGCCGCCAGGAGGAGTCCCGTTGCCACCAACCTGTGTAGTTGTATCCGTTGGACAAGGGGGGCAGCGAGGAGTGATCCGAGGAGTGAGGCGATCATGCCGGGAAGCAGCGCGAGCCCGGCCTCGAGCGGTGCGAGTGCCAGCACGAGTTGGAGGTATTGCGACCCAAAGTACAGCAGTCCCACGAAGGCGAAGATGGTCAGCAGGTTGGTCAGGACGGCCCCGGAGAACATCCGGTTCTTGAATAGGCGCATGTCGAGCATCGGGTGGGTTAGTCGTTTTTGTCTCCGAACGAAGACCGTTCCTGCAAGGAAACCTGCCGCCATGATCATCAGCAGGAGCGTTGAGGGCCCTTGTTCGACGATGTTTTTGATGCCGTAGACCACGGGCAGGACCGCCGCGAGTGAAAGGATCGCGCTCCAGACGTCGAAGTGTCCTGGGTCCGGATTCTTCGATTCAGGGATGGTCCAGGGTCCGGCGATCAGCAGTAGGGCCATCACTGGAATGTTGATGAGGAACACTGACCCCCAGGGGAAGTGTTCGAGCAGTATTCCGCCGAGAATCGGCCCTGCCGCTGCCCCGCCGGCAGCCATGGCGCTCCAGACGCCGATCGCTAGGGTGCGCTGGCGCGGGTCGGTGAAAATATTTCGGATCAGTGAAAGGGTCGACGGGAGGAGGGTCGCTCCTGCGATACCAAGAAGTGCACGTGCTGCGATAAGCAGCTCCGCTGTCGGAGCGAATGCGATCAGGGCGGAAGCGGCACCGAAGCCGGCGGCGCCTATCAGGAGCAGCCGACGCCTGCCGATACGGTCACCCAGTGTTCCCATCGTGACCAGCAGTCCCGCCAAAACGAAGGAGTAAATGTCTACGATCCAGAGCATCTGGGTCGAGGTCGGTTGCAGATCTGCGCTGATGAACGGAATTGCCAGGCTGAGGACCGTCCCATCGATAGCGATCAGGAGTACGGCCAATGCAATGAAAACCAAAGCTGCCCACTCACGCCGTCCGGCCCTCAGCGGATTCTTCGGACTGATCGGATCTAGTGGATCACTTGGCTGGCTGCCGCTCACGATTCACCCCTGGCTGCGATGGCGAGGATGCTCTCGCTGACCAGTCGTGGAACGTCCGCTTCAGCCACGGTCTTCAGGCGAAGACCGTCCGCGGCGCCCACGATGAGCCAGGTCAGGGACTGGGCAATCCACTCGGCAGGTAAGTCAACCCGAAACTCTCCTCCGGATTGGCCGCGTCTGATTAGATCCTTGATCTCCTCATCCGCTGCGTCCGCAGCGAGGAGGATCTCCGATTCAACACGCTCCGACAACGGTTGAAGTGCGAGGAGACCGTACCGTGGTGCCAGTTCTGCTAATGCCCACGCAAGGCGGCGCAAAGCAATCGATGGTCGGTCCTCCCGCAGTGTGGAACCCGCCACAACATCCACATAGCTCGACACAGCCTGCCTGGACAGTTCTCGGACCAGTAGGTCTCGGGACGCGAAGCGCCGGAATAGCGTCGCCCGCCCGATACCTGCACTCTCCGCTATCTCATCCATCGTCGCCGCAGGCCGCAAAGCCAACAAACCCATCGCACTGTCTACCAATGTATCCATCGTCATGAGACTCACAATACCCGAATGAGACGTAAATGTCTCACACTTGGGTTTCATGATCATTGAAATGGGCCGTGTCCTGGACTTCTCGGGGGCGGTCAGCCCAGCGCCGGCTGTCGTCACCTCAGGATGGTCACGCCATCCAACTCGCGTCCGAGGTGTCATTAAAATGACTTGTCCGCACAGTGGTTGATACCGGCTGGACAACCTAGTTGACTTGATCAGAAGATTGTCCGTCAGGCCACACTTGATGTGACCCGTTACCGATGTGTCTGTCGGTGAGCTGAGCTGCCGCAGTGATTTCAGGGGTACCGATACGGTTCGGTGCGCTCAAGCTGGTACTCCATCCGTTGGCGTGGGGACTGGCGTTTCAGCGAGTAGTGGAGCGTCCTCAGGGGTGTCATGCCAACGCTTATTTGTGTCGTTGAGTTTCGCTTCAACGCTGGTTAACCCGATGTGGACGGGGATACCGGGGCGTCCGCCTACTTTGATGAGGAACTTTCCCCGCCCAGGTGGTTCCACGTCGATTCCGCGTGAGTCCCATGCGGGAGGGTCTTGCCAGGACACGAGTTTTTGCTGTTCCTGCCGTGAGAGTGGTATTGCTTTGGTTAGCAACGCCATTTCGGAGGCTGGGAGGCCACCGCAGATGACCATGCCCGAGCGTTCCACAAATCCTTGTGCTTTCATCCGGTCCTCTTCGGCGGGCAGGGCCAGCAGGTCACTCATGGTGTGGGAGATCATTACCTGTCCGACACCGACAGAGCGGTTTAGGCGGGTGAGTGCGTCTACTCGGTCCACCATGCCTTTACCTGCGCGTAGTGCCCGCCACAGCTCATCAAGGACGACGAAGTAGTGACGGCGAGGCTCTAGCCCGGCGTCCGCTAGGGCGTTAGCGACGTTGACGGTGCCGAACCCGTAGGACCAGCACGCCAGCAGCACAGCGGCTTGGAGGTCTGTTTCCGTTTCGTCGATGGAGGACACATCGAACACCACGGCCCGGTCTCGTTGCATGGGGTTGGTGGTGTGCTGGGAGAAGATTTCCCCTAACTTGCCGCCACCGGTGAGGCCCAGCAGGGTTGCCTCCAGTGCACGGGTCTCAGCCTGATAAAGCTCCCAGTTGCCCCGGTCGAGGGCGACCTGTCGCAGCTCATCCGGGCCGGTTTGGATGACGGCGAGCAGGTCCCCCAGGATGGGGACACCTTTGAAGTGTTCATCGAGCCGGCGCAATCCACGGTCGAGGATGGTTTGTTCCTGATCGGTCGGCGGCTGATTCCGGCTGATCGTGATGAGTGCGACGACCATGTTAAGGCGCCGTCCGTGAGCGTCAGCACGGACCCGCACGGCAGCATCCTCGTGGCCTTCGTCCTCGAGGAGCTGCGCGACTTCAATAGCTTGCCCAGGGTCGAGAATGTTCAAGTATCCGCGGCCTCGGCCGAGGGAGATCACTTGCCCGCCAGCAGCCCGCACCAGGTCAACGTGTTCACCCTTCAAATCCCCCAGCACAAGAGGGTGGACACCTTGTCCGGCGAGGCCGAGCATCATCCGGCGGACCAGTGTGGACTTCCCCAGCCCCGGTTTGCCGAGGATGAATGCTGAGGGGTTGGAGATCAGTTGTGCTCGTTGGAACCAGCTGATCGGGTCGCAGCAGACCGTGGCCTGAGTTTCTTCATGCCGCCCAATCGGGACACCGATCATGGGTGAGGATGTACCGGAGGAGAACGGCCACAGTCCGCACACCTGCACTGTCGTTCCCCGGTACTCGCGCACCGAAGGAACCAAAGCCGCTGCGCCGCCGCCACGGCCACGCCACCCACGCGAACCAGGTATCTTCTCCCGGATCGCAGTGGCTTTCTTCTGCTTCTTCTTTTTCGCCTCCACAGGGACGGCATGGTGCTTACTTTTCTGGATTTTCATGCGCGCCATTTAGAGTGCCTCCCTGATCTCTGAGGGCAACATGACGTGCTTCGCCAGGACCAAACCGATCGGCAGGGACGCAGCGAACGCCGTATCTTGCGACCCGTAAGCGCGGCGCAGGAGTAGCCGTGCAGCACCCGAAGTCTGTTCAATGGCAGCAACCGCGTCAGGTAGCCGCTCCAGGCCGTTGACCGTGGCCGTGACGACGAGGCCGAAGTTCACCAGCCCCGCCCCCTGAGCTTCTTCCGACGCGGTTTGAGCTGCTGATCTGGCATCGACCAGGGCACGGGCTGAGGGACGGTTACCGGAGGTAATGCGGACGTTGGCATTGTTCTGATCCCGTTCGACCAACTGCGCCGCGCGGGCTGAATCCATCGGGCGGTAGAGCAGGGTGACGCGTTTGCGGTCCACATCACCGTGCGGGTCGAGGAGTTTGGAGAGCACGTCAGCGTGGACAGATCCACGAGGGGCACTGGTCATGGTCCACGACGCCGAATACGCGCCTTCGTGGCGGTAGCTGTCCCAGTTCGTTTGAGCGCCGGAGGGGCCAACCTCACCCCAGCTGAGTTCTACCGGGTGCCCGGCAGCGTGAGCCTCATCAATGACCAAAGCGGCGGGCGGATCGTAAGCGACCCGGACGACCTCGCAGAGTTCCTGTGCAGCCATAGGGCGGGCAATACCCGCCCCCGTGGCCTGCAAGCGCTGAGAGAGGCCCGGGAGGCGGGAGGCGAGATCCTTAGCAACTTCCTCAGGTTCGCGTTTCCGGGAACCGAAGCGCATGTTGGCGTTGAACGTGAGGGTGATCCACGCCCGGACGGTTGCGGAGCCTTCCGGGTAAGTGTCGATGACCTCGCGCAGCATTTCCTTAGCAATCTCTGGCGCGTTTTCGTCAATGTTCATGGTCACTTCGTTGCGCAGCCGGTACCCCGAATCCGGGGCCGTCTCCACCGTGACCGAGGCCGCTTCAATTCCGGCTTCATCACCCAATGCGGAGATCCAGCCGCCCCAGTTCGATACCCACGCGTCAACCTGTTCGGGATCGACCAGTGACGCGCCGTCCGGTTCGGTGGAGAAGATCACCGTGTAATGTCTGGTGGTCGGCATGTGGAGCATGGCGAACGGGCGATTGTAGGAGTCCTGAAACTCATACAGCCGCGACTTAGCGGCAATACCGGGCAGCTGGTACATGCCCCACGAGGTGACGCCGAGAGGCCCGGAACGGTACAGGTTCGTCCCCTTCCGGCGGGAGCGCTTGAACGCCGCCCGACCGCCGGCCCGATCCACCACGGTCATGCCGTGCTTGTCCTTGATGGTGAGCAACACCAAGCCGATACCAAAGACGCCCATCACGCCGAGGCCAACAAAGAGGTTCCAGATCGCGAAGGAGATAATGCCGAACACCAGGCCGACAAGGATCAAACCGGTGCCGATGGCACCGAAGTTTCTCAGTCCTGCTGAGCGGGGAACCCGCCAATTTCCGTAGGTCGGTTGCTTGTACTCACTTACTGTTGCTGCCACTTGGACCATCCCCCGCTGCTTCCTCTGTTACTTGCTTTACTGCTTGTGCGCCCTTAGACGCGGCAGCCACGGCTGCACCCGTAGCCGCACCCGCCGGACCTGCCGCAGCACCAGCCTTCGCGCCCGCCGCAGTACCGGAAGCACCCCCACCGGCTGCTGTGCCACCACTGGCTGCTGGTCCGCCGCCCGTAGGGCTACTGCCGCTGCTAGCCCCGTGGTTTCATCGGATGGCCGTTGAAGGGCGTGTTTAAAAGGCGAAAAGGTGCTCTGACGAGGGAAAATAGTGGTGTCTAAGCCAATTTATCCCGGTCGTGAAGGAGCACCTTTTCGATGCACCACTTTACCCCCGTTTTTCCGTCGGTTCCCGTTATTTTCAGTGGCCAGTCGCTGATTTCCCATGCCGGAGTCAGCGTCCTGACCGGCTTCATAGACGCCCTGGGTTTCGGCAGGCTGTGCGAGGACAGGCTTGGCCAGTTTGTTCCCTCCGGTGCGAAACACCGTCCAGGCCGGCTGGTGGGGTCCCTCGCGGCGATGCTTGCCGCCGGCGGGGAACACGCCTGTGACCTGGACATCCTGCGATCCTCACCCGGAGTCTTTGGTCAGCTGCCCTCGAACGCGACCGTCTCGCGGTTCTTCGAACGCACCGTCACGAACCCCGAGCTGTTCAGCTACGGGTTTGAGACCCTGACCCGGGAACTGCGCACCCGGGCCTGGAACGCTGCAGGGAGCCGGAACCCTGTCTTGGCCGCGACGGCTGCGGATCCGCTGATCATCGACATCGACGCGACCCTGGTGACCTCGCACTCGGATAAGGAAAAAGTCGCCGGAACCTACAAGGGTGGCTATGGGTTCGCCCCGTTCATCGCCAGCGTCGATTACGGTACCGATAAGGGATCCGGGGAAATTCTCGCCGCGGTGCTACGGCCAGGGAGCGCCGGAGCTAACAGCGCCGAGGACCATATCCGGGTCTTCCACACCGCCGCAGCCCAACTCCCCGAGGAGTTCTACGACGAGACCGGGGCGCTGGCCGGGGAAAAGATTTTGGTCCGCACCGACAGTGCCGGAGCCTCGAGGAAATTCCTGTGGCATCTGCACAACCTGGGCGTGCAGTTCTCGACCAGCTACACCCTGCCGTTCGGCAAAGCACACATGATCGAGTGGATCAGCGACAAAGAGTACTGGCAGCCAGCCCTGGACCAGTCCGGAAACGACCGGGCCGATGCGTGGGTCATCAACGCCACCGACGTCATCGCGCTCACCGATTATCCGCCGGGCACGAAACTGTTCCTGCGCGCCGAGCCGCTCCACCCAGGGGCCCAGCCCACCTTGCTCGACACCGACGGGCACCGGATCACCGCGTTCCTGACCAACTCGCCCCGCTGGCACGGACCGTTCCTGGATGCCCGGCACCGTGCCCGCGGGCGGTGCGAGAACCGGATCAAAACCCTGAAAAACACCGGCTTGGGCAAGCTGCCGTTCTTCGACTTCGCCGCGAACCAGGCCTGGGCCAATATTGCTGCGCTGGCCTTCAACCTGGTCTCTTGGCTCCAGCTCTCCGCCCTCCCGGATGGCCATCACGCCAAAGCCTGGGACATCAAACGCTGGCGCTACCGGCTCTTCGCTACCGCCGGGAAAATCATCACCCGCGCCCGCCGCAAACAGCTCCTGCTCCCGGAATCAGCGCCCGAGAAAGACCTCCTGAAACTACTCCTGGAGAACACCGGGCGTCTCAAACAACTCATAGGTTCACCGGGCTAAGCCTGGAACCTATCCTGACCCGACGATAAGCTCCTCACCGGAAGTGGAACCGGCGCCAACCCCAAGCGAACCAACGGGGCAACTCCACGCTGCCGGAAACAGAAACACCCTCCGGCCAACCCACCGGCACGAAACAGCAACCGATCACCAACAGTCATGAAAAATCGAGGCTAGGTGTTGGGGTATTTCCCCCGCCACCGCCGCTGCTGCCGCCGGTTGCTTTGCTTGCCCCGCTAGACGCCGCTGCAGCCTAGGGCGTGTCTCCTTATTGTTCGGTGAGGTCTTTGGGATGCTGGTGGTATGTCACGTACTGCTGTTTTGTCGGATGCTCAGTGGGCTCGGATTGAGCCGTTGATGCCAAGTGGGTATGGCACTCTGAAATGGCCCCACTTAGGGGACTTTTAGCCGTTTGAAGTGGCCCCACCCTCGACCCGCCCGTAGCGTTCTTTTTGTCGGCCAAGACGAAGAGATCGGAACGGGTTTGAAAGAGAGATCGAGAGTGAAGCAATTCGAGCGTATCCGCCTTGATGCGAGGGATAAAGATATGTCGGTCAGAGAGTTGGCACGGGTGCACGGCGTTCACCGCCGTACCGTCCGGGCCGCGTTGGCGGAGGCCACGCCGCCGGCACGGAAGACGCCGGAGCGGAAGGCTCCGAAGCTGGGGCCCTGGGAGGACACCATCCGGGCCTGGTTGACCGCGGACCAGAAGTCACCGCGCAAACAGCGCCACACGGCCCGCCGGATCTGGCAGCGGCTGGTCGATGAACACGGCGTCGTGGTTGCCGAGTCCACGGTCGCCCACGCTGTGGCCAGGATCCGCCGCGGGCTCGTCGACACGCAGGCTGACGTCGCGGTCCCGCAGACCCACACCCCGGGCGGGGAAGCCGAGGTCGATTTCGGCGAGTTCCAGGCCGTGATCGGCGGCGTGCAGGCGAAGCTGTTCATGTTCGTGATGCGGCTGTCCTACTCCGGACGCGCCGCGCATGTGGCCTACGCGAACCAGTCGCAGGAGTCCTTTCTGGACGGGCATAACACCGCGTTCGAACGCTTCGGCGGGATCCCGGCCAAAATGATCCGCTACGACAACCTCAAACCCGCTGTCACCACCGTGATCCTGGGCCGTGAACGGCTGGAAAACGAACGCTTCATCGCCCTGCGCTCCCATTACGGGTTCGACTCGTTCTTCTGCCTGCCCGGCATCGACGGCGCCCACGAAAAGGGCGGCGTCGAAGGTGAAGTCGGCAGGTTCCGCCGCCGCTGGCTGACCCCGGTTCCGGAGTTCGATACCCTGGCCGGGCTGAACGCGTATATGGCTGGCTGCGATGTCAAAGACGACCACCGCGTCATCACGGGCCGCCCCGTCACCGTCGGTGCCGCGGCAGCGGAGGAAGCCGGCATGCTTCGGCCGTTGCCGGCGGACACGTTCGAGGCCGCCTCGACGTTCTCGTTCAAGGCCGACCACAAGTCCCAGGTCTGCGTCCGCCAGTCCTACTACTCGGTCCCGGCCCGCTATGCCGGGCGCCGGGTCAGCGTCCGGCTCGGTGCCCGCACCATCGAGATGTTCGCCGAAGGCGCCCGGATCGCGTCCCACGTCCGGGCCATCCACAAGTATTCCTACGTCCTGGAACTGGACCACTACCTTGAGGTCCTCACCCGCAAACCCGGCGCCCTGGCCGGGGCAACAGCGCTGATGGCCGCCCGCGCCTCCGGGGCCTTCACCGGAGCCCACCAGAAATACTGGGACAGGGCCCGGGCCGCGCTCGGCGACAAGGCCGGCACGAAGGCCCTGATCGAGGTCCTGCTGATGGCCCGGACCCTGCCGGCCGCCGCGGTCACCGGCGCCATGGAGAACGCCGTGAGGACCGGGGACTTCGACCCCGATCATCTGGCCATCCACGCCCGTGCCAGCCAGAGCTTCCACCACGTCCCGGCGGCGCTACCTGATGAAGTTTCCGGACGGATCAGGCACCTGCCCGACCGCTGGGAGCCCTCGCTGGCCGGCTATGACGGGCTGCTGGCCGCGGCGGGCAGCCGATGAGCGCCGGGCAAGGACCGTCCATGGGCCAGCTCAGTGAGCCCGCCGCCGCGGCGGCGATCGGCGCAGCCTGCAAAACCCTGTATCTGAGAGGCACCGCGCAGGTCGCCGGGTCCATGGCAGCCGAAGCCGCCCGGCAGCGCCTCAGCCACCAGGCCTACCTCGCCGAGGTCCTGACCTATGAATGTGAGGAACGCGATAACCGCGCCCGGGCCCGGCGGATCAAGGAAGCGAAGTTCCCTCGCAGCAAACGCCTCGAAGACCTGGACCTGGCCCAGATCCCTGACCTGCCGCCGGCGACCCTGACACACCTGGCCACCGGCGCGTGGATCGATGCCGGGGAACCACTGGTACTCCTCGGCAATTCCGGGACCGGGAAAACACACCTGCTCATCGGCCTGGGCATGGCCGCCGCCGAGCAGGGACGGCGGGTCCGCTACATCACCACGGCCGCGCTGGTCAACGAACTCGTCGAGGCTGCCGACAACAAGGAGCTATCAAAGCTGGTGGGCAAATACGCGCGCCTGGATCTCCTTTGCCTCGATGAGGTCGGCTACGTCAAGCTCGATACCCACGGCGCCGAGCTTTTGTTCCAGATCATCACGGCCAGGGAAGAACGGGCGTCCATCGCCTGCGCAAGCAACGCCCCGTTCAGCGAGTGGGGCCAGACGTTCACCGACCCGCGCCTCGCGGCGGCGGTCGTGGACCGGCTGACCTTCCGCGGCCACATCATCAACACCGGCACCGATTCCTACCGGCTGAAAACCACCCAACAGACCATCAACAAGTCCCGGCAAAACTGACCGGAACACCAACAGGGTGGGGCCAAAACAAGCGGTGAACCCGGGGCCAAATCAACTTGCTATTCCCAATCATCTCTGCGACGGGAAAATGCGGCCGTTGGCGATGCTCATCGGACCGGGCCAGGGCGGGGACTCACCAATGTTTCCGCTCTTGCTCGATGCG
>NZ_JADOUR010000022.1:0-13746 GCF_015751665.1 Arthrobacter sp. CAN_A1
CTGCCCGGAATCAATCTGCTCCATCAGCTCATCCATCGCGCCAGAGGCTTTCAACGCCTCCATACCGCTGGCCGCCGCGACCTTCGCCGCCAACGCCTCCGCGTTCTGTGATTCGTGTTCAGTCATCGTCACAATGATTCTCCAATCAATCAGCGACCGCATCCCTTACACAAACAATCTGACACCCTCCATCCGTCGGGCTCTTGCCGGGCACACCGCCTTCAGCACCCGATTCCAGCCGGCACTTCTGGCCCTGGGTTTCCACCGGGGAACGAATGACCCGGGCGCAGAACTGGCGAACCTCTCGAAGCAGGAAAAATCCACTGCTCTTGGTTTGGGTAAAGGGTTGAGCAACCGCCAGATCGGCCTCGAGATGAAGCTCTCCGAAAGGACAGTGAAAAACATGGTGTCCTCCGTGCTGATGAAACTGGGTATGGAGCGAAGAACCCAAGCCGCCGTGCTCATCAGTACGACGGTGAAGCAATGGGAAGATACCGCCTACGGTAGCTACCGGTTTAGCCCGTTCCCCGATCGGATCGCCGACGTCACGTCCGCGCTCAGAATTTGCACTAGCGAAACGAGCAATGTGCCGCTGGCGGATGGCGAGCGGGCGAGAAACGCCCTGCGGCTGACCACTGCACTCACCTCAGCCTTATCATCGGTCATGTTTCAAGACCGCTAACCCGATGCGGGACGGTTGAATCGGTCAGGGACTGGTTGTCTGAGCGAGCCGGGCAACGAAGAGGTTCTGGTCAAGTTGTTCGAGGTCTTGCATGGCGGCTGTGAGTATCCGTTGTCCGTCGTGGAGGCTGTAGGACTGCGCCATGACATTCCGGTGGACGTAAAGGAGGGTCTGGGCTAACCGCTTCCGGTCATGTTCCAGCGAGATGACAGTCCGCCGGGCTGCGGCAGACTTTGCGGAAGGGGCCATCTGCTCATTCTTTCTGGTGTGCGTCATCGTCGTGTCTTCTTATCTTGGTGGTCTGGCGGGTCACCCTTTTCGGCGCCGCCCCATCAGCACGCGGAATATGTGTTTGAAGCGGGCCGGGCGGGGATCCATGTTGGAGTAGTTGCCTGCTAGGGAGCCGGGAGAAGGGTGTTGAATCGCTGTTGCGGTTCGCGGACTTCATGGCTTGTTCCGCCTGCCCGGAGAATAGAGTCGATTTCCTGATCAATGATCTGCAGTTTTCGGATTAGGATTCGGTCTGTGCCGATCAGTTGAAGTCCCCTGATCGTGAGCTCGTTTGAATAGCTCATTCGATTCCTTTCCCGATATGACGGCTGTTTGACGGTGGTCTTGACGCTCTGCCGGGTGGGTCACGCGTACCAGAACCACCCGGGGGGCTCCCATTCTGCTGGTGGGGTGTGCCCGCTGAACTGTCCGCATTTCATGCAGGTGTAGTTGACGCTGCCCATTCGGAGACGTCCAGAGGGCAGGATTTGAAAGGGAACGAATTCCTCGTACTGCAGGAACTTGGCAGTGCCGCAATCGGCGCAGAAAGGTAATCGCGAAAATGTAGGCATGAGTTTCATGAGCCGTGCTCGTCCAATCCTGTCGTTCAGGAACACTGCAAAACCGGGGAAACTAGCGGATCGTGCCAAAACGTGCAGTGACCTGATAACAACAGCATGTGGTCTGGCCGCAGAGACGACCAGAGACCAAAGTCCCTGCCTCCAAAGGAGGAAATGGGGGTGGCGCCCATCTTTTCGCGCATTCGACGCCGGATATCCCGGGGAGGGGGGGAATTGATTCAACTAAGTGCTGACGGATCAGGGTGACTAGTGCCCGATGGCCCTACCCCGGGTGTGGTGCAGAGCTGAATTATGAGGATAGGAGCTCCTCATGGCGAGAGATGAGGAGCTCCTCTAGCGCTAGGAACCCGGAGGATCCTCGATGGAAGCAATTCAGTCCGATGTCTCACCAAACAATCAATCAGACAGCCCATCTCTAGGGATCCAGCCTTCCCGCAAGAAGGACAATCCAGGCACCACTTTCGTGGATCGGACACCGCTGGAACGACAAGGAGAACGGCGGCGAGAGACCGAACGCAAACTCGCCCTCCACCGTCAGGCGGGCCAAAAGTCACTGCCTGGAAAAGCGTAGGCAGATCAACTGTGCTGCCTTAACAGAGGCTTTCGGCCCTGTCAGAGAAGCATCGAATCAGGTGACATGGTGATGGGTGCACTTGGACACCCACCATTCGGTCAGCGTGGACCGGGATAGGTGGCGCGGATGTGGCCCAAAGACCCATTTGGGGGGTGGGCTACATCCGCGCCACCTTGTCCGCTGCCATGACCGAGCAGACACTCCGCCAGCATCGCCGGGTCTGGTTCGCAGCGCCTTGTGAGCGGTGCTCACATCACTTCCTTATGGAGACTTCTGGTAGAAGACGGTCACCATCGATGCCCTGTCCCGTGCTTGGTGGCCGTTGAAGGGGCTGCCCCGTGCGACGTGTTGAAGATCGAGACGCTCGAAGCGGTGCCGCGGGGACCCTATGGCGTGGTCTCCAGTTGGCACGGACCTCTGCGGGTTTGTCCTAGTGGGCTGCGCCAAGCTCGATCAGCATCACGCCGCCAATGATCAGAATAATACCCAGTCCCATGAGCCAAGTGAACGGTTCCTTGAAGAGGACCTTGCCAATAATCGCGGTCAGCGCGACGCCGGCTGCCGCCCAGATGCCGTAGGCAACACCGAGGGGTACCCTTGGAGAGGGTGAGGGTGAGCATGACGAAGGCAACGATGTAGCCGACGACGACGGCGCCGTACCAGCGCTTGTTGTCGACGGCGAGACGAAGTGACACGGTGCCCGCAACTTCAAAGATGATCGCGCCGAGGAGGAATAGATAGGCCACTACGCCGACCCTGCTTTCTGATGCGCCGCCTGGGATCCGAGTTCGACACAGAGCACTCCAGCGATGATGACGACGATTCCGATGCCCATGACAAGAGTGATCGGCTCCCCGAACACGATCAGCGATCCGATGGCGGTCAACGCGACGCCTGCCGCTGCCCAAATCCCGTAGGCGACGCCCAATGCCATGCCGGTGCGGAGTACGATTGCCAGCAGCGTGAACGCGCCGAGATAGCCAGCAGCGACCACTATGTAAAGGGCGGGGTGGTCCAGCGCCCCTTTGAGTGACAGCGATCCGGTCACCTCTGCGAGGATGGCTGAGGCCAGCAGCAGCCACCCTTTGACGGTCTTGTTCATTGCTCACTTCCCTGATCGATTAACCCTTGGGCGATCCGGCAAACGATCGCTGTTTCGTCTGCGCGGACGGTGGAAATATTGAGGGCGGAGTTGAACCAGGCGCCGTCTGCGAGCAGGCGGGCCGCGCGTAGCGACGCCCGCTGCGCAGGAGTGCCATCGATGCGGTCCCCGAACCACGGATCAAGTCGTGCAACCCATAGTTCGGCTAATCGATCGCGAATGCGGGGGTCAATCATCAGGGCCAGGTCGCTATAGTCGAATTCCCCGGTGACGGCGTAGTCGACGTAGGCGCGTAGTTTCTCGACTGGTGTTGTTGCGTCTGGCGCCTGCGAGGTGAGCTCAGCTTCCCACCGGTCAACTATGTGGGCGACAACTGAGGTGACAAGCGTTTCCTTGGTCGAGAAGTGGTGCACAACCCCCGGCTTCGTGAGTCCGGCCTCACGGGCGACGGCGTCAAGTGTCAAAGCTTCACCGCGGCGCAGGACCGTAGTCGCATGATCAAGAATCTCGAGTGGTGAAGACATGCGCCAACCGTACCTACCATACGTATGGTAGGTCAATCGATAAGCCATGGACCGCGACGCGGCGTCATCACGAACCGGCCCATTGACAGTAAATTTCGGCGCTACTAGCGTCGCCGTCACAGGTCCATAGTTTTGATCGCTCTTGCTACTTCTGTCATCTCCCGCAGCGCATAGAAGTAGCTTTCCTGTCTCCTACTTCCCGTTCGCGTTTTGAGGAGAAGCAACCCAGAGGAAGGACAGTTTGGTCGATGCCGATCTACGAGTACCGGTGCACCGCATGCAGCACCTTCGAGGTCATCAGCCCCATGGCTGCAGCGTCCGATCTGCAGTCGTGCCCCACCTGCGGGCAACCCGCCCGGCGGAAGATCAGCGTGCCCAACCTGTCGAAGGCCGGGTCGTCGGCCTTCCGGCTCGTTGATTCAGCAGAACGCAGCGCATCAGAACCGCAGGTGGTGGCCGGAGCGTTGCCCTCTACGTCCAGACGCAAGAGCCAGCCGTATACGTCCAACCCGCTTCACCGTAAGCTGCCGCGACCCTGAGTGAGGATGCGGCCAACCCAGAGGAGACGAAATGCCCGACGTCATATTTCCACTCGACTCAACAAAGTAGTTTGAGGATCAGGAAAAGATTGGACACAACCGGTGGCACCCCGAAATCCCCCCGGTGGCGACCGTCAAGCCGGGTGACTCCTTCCGAGTGCACTGCCGTGAGTGGTTCGACGGCGCGATCGTCAACGATGATTCAGCGGACGACATCCTCAACGCACCGCTGCTCACCGTTCATAAGCTCAGCGGGCCGTTCGCCGTCGAGGGCGTGAAGCCCGGCGATCTGCTGGTCGTCGACATTCTTGACGTCGGGCCGATCCCGCAAGAGGACTCCGGCCCTCTCGCTGGACAGGGCTGGGGCTACACCGGGATCTTCTCGCGGAACAATGGAGGCGGCTTCCTGACCGAGCAATTCCCCGATGCTTACAAGGCGATCTGGGACTTCACAGGCCAGGTGGCCACCTCGCGGCACGTACCCAACGTCTCCTATGTGGGTCTGATCCACCCGGGCCTGATGGGGACCGCTCCCTCCGCTGCGCTGCTGGCCAAGTGGAACAAGCGCGAGGGTGACCTGATCGCCACTGACCCCAGCCGGGTTCCGCCGCTGGCCCTCCCGCCGGAGCCGCAGTTCGCAGTGTTGGGAGGCCTGCCGGCGTCGGAGTTTGACCGGGTCGCCGGTGAGGCCGCCCGCACGGCGCCCCCACGGGAAAATGGTGGCAACCAGGACATCAAGAACCTTTCCAAGGGGTCCCGCATCTTCTACCCGGTGTTCGTGGACGGCGCCAACCTGTCACTTGGGGATCTGCACTTCTCCCAGGGCGACGGCGAAATCACCTTCTGCGGCGCCATCGAGATGGGCGGGTTCATCGATCTGCGGGTCGACGTCATCAAGGGCGGGATGGAAACCTACGGGGTGAGCGAGAACGCCATTTTCATGCCGGGTATCGTGGACCCCCGTTACAGCGAATGGATCGCGTTTTCCGGCACCTCGGTGACTTTGGACGGGAAGCAGCACTACCTCGATTCGCACCTGTCCTACCAGCGGGCATGTCTGCACGCCATCGACTACCTGACCAAGTTTGGTTACAGCCCGGAGCAGGCCTACCTGCTACTCGGGTCGGCGCCGATTGAGGGCAGGCTGTCCGGAGTGGTCGACATTCCCAACTCGTGCTCCACGGTCTACATCCCGACGTCGATCTTCGACTTCGACGTCCGGCCCTCATCCGCTGGTCCACACCAGATCGATCCGGGGATGGGCGCACCCAAGTCCAACAACGCGTAGGGCCCCACAGTCGGCCGGTGCCAGTGCGCGGCTACGCTGCTGGCACCGGTGCTGCGCGCCCGGTCGGAAAGGCCATGCGCGCCCGATAATGTATGAGCCATGAGCTTCAATGACAGTGCACAGCTTGACCCCTCTCGCGTCAGTGACCGTAGGGGACGGGGCCGAGGTCGCGGCGTGGCCATCGGCGGTGGACTGGGCGGCGGGATCATCCTGTTGCTGTCAATCCTGTTCGGCCCGGGCGTCGTCAGCGAGATGGGTCTCGACGGAAGCTCGGGCGGAGGTCTGGAGGGCGAGACCCAGCAGGCTGATGCCATCAACGCCTGCCAGACCGGCGCTGACGCCAACGAACGGTTGGACTGCAGAATCCTCGGCACCGCAGAAAGCCTCGACGCCTTCTGGCTTCCCTATCTGGAAGACTTCGGAGTCCAGTACAACCAGCCGGGCGTAGTGCTGTTCACCGGTCAGACGGACACCGGGTGCGGCAACGCCACCAGCGCCGTCGGGCCCTTCTACTGCCCACTCGATGAACAGACCTATTACGACACCGAGTTCTTCGACGACCTGGTCACCCGCTTCGGCGCCTCCGGTGGGCCGCTCGCCCAGGAATACGTTATAGCCCACGAGTTTGGACACCACATCCAAAAAATCACTAACACCCTCAATGCGGCACAGGAAGATCCGCAAGGACCGGAATCGGGTGCGGTCCGCGTCGAACTCCAGGCGGATTGCTATGCGGGCATGTGGGCTGGTCACGCCATCAGCGTGCCGGACGCAGAATCTGGGGAACCATTCCTGCGGGAGTTCACCTCGACTGATCTTCAGGATGCCCTGTCGGCAGCCTCAGCCGTGGGCGATGATCGGATCCAGGAAGCCTCCACCGGCCAGGTGAACCCCGAGGGGTGGACCCACGGGTCCAGCGACCAGCGCCAGGCCTGGTTCCTCCGCGGATACGAGAGTGGCGACATCAACGCCTGCGATACCTTCGCCGCCGAGGACCTCGACTCCCCGGGGGTGTGACGTCGTCGTTCGCACATATCAGGTGTCAACCGAACCTTCAGCAGTCCCCTTCGATAGGAAGACGGCTGGGTAAGCACAGTGGTGAAGCGCTCCGTTTGAGGTGCCGGACTGACATGCTTGCGGGCTGGTAGCGGTCTATGCCCGGTTGTCTGTTTAGGGGGCTATCCTTCTCTCATCGACGCAGAACACCAGCACGTTCTGGCCTCGCCGAAGTGTCCTGAAAGCACATGATTGATGAACACTCCTTGCGGGTGGAAAGAGGACCGAGATGGCACTCAGCGAAATAGCGATCAGTGCAGACGGTGTTGTACGCCGCTTTGGGGAGGTGAACGCCGTCGACGGCGTCAGCCTCACCGTCCAGCGCGGGGAAATTTATGGGTTCCTCGGGCCAAATGGAGCAGGTAAATCCACGCTCACGCGGATCCTGTGCACGCTGTTGAAACCGTCAGCGGGTCGGGCGACAGTGGCAGGCTACGATGTCGATACGGAGCCCGGGCAGGTGCGCTTGCGCGCCGGCGTCGCACTCCAGGAAGCCGCGCTGGACGAGCAGCAGACGGGGGTGGAAATGCTCGCACTGCAAGGCCGCTTCTATGGGCTATCCAAGAAGGCGACGAAGGCGCGCGTGAGCGAACTGACAGAACTCGTCGATATCGGGGACGCACTCAACCGCAGAATCTCCACCTACTCAGGGGGAATGAAACGGCGACTCGACCTGGCGCTCGCCCTCGTCCACGACCCGGAAGTGCTGTTCCTCGACGAACCCACCACCGGCCTTGACCCGGTCAGCCGGGCCAAGGTCTGGCAGGAGGTACGACGGCTCAACGCTGAGTTGGGGATGACGGTCTTCCTGACCACCCAATACCTTGAGGAAGCGGACGAACTCGCTGACCGCGTCGGCATCATCAACAAGGGAAAACTGGTGGCAGAGGGAACACCCATCGAGCTCAAACGCGCCATCGGGACGGATGTTGTCACGGTTACCCTCGGCGGCGATGCACTCAAGGCCCGGCAGACCCTCGAAAAGCTGGAGCTGGTCGAAAGGATCGACGGCAGCGGGGAAACCCTGACCCTCAGTGTCTCCGACGGCCCATCAGCGATCAGCCCCATCGCCGTGACCTTGGCGCAGGTGTCTGACGTCGAAGTTCTCGAACTCTCTCTGCGCCGCCCCTCATTGGACGATGTTTTTCTGTCAGTAACCGGCGAGCACATTACCGACTCGAGCTCGACGCTCGGCACCTCAGTTTCCTCCCATTCGCAGGAGTCCTCATGACCATGGCAACCACCAGAGCGTCCCGGATAGAACCCAGGAGCGCAGGATTCCTCCGCGACCTCATTTCCGTGGCCGGACGGGCCCTTCGGGCCATCCCGCGCGAACCTGCCGCTGTCATCCCCGCCCTGGTCATTCCACTCTTCTTCTTCGTGGTCAACATCGGCGCGTTGGAACCCGTAGCGCAGGCTACGGGAGTGGAAGACTTCAGGGCGTTCCAACTACCCGTGGCCATCGTCTTTGCTGTCACTGGCGTATCACGCGCCAGCGGTCTGGTGACCGACATCAGCAGCGGCTATTTCGACCGACTCCTCCTGACTCCCATGCGCCGATCGGCCCTTCTCCTCGGGCTGATGGTTGCCGATCTGGCACTGGTCATGGCGCTCTGCATTCCGGTACTGATCCTCGGGGCCATCGTCGGCGTGAACTTCGCTACCGGATTCCTGGGAGTGGTGGGATTCGTTGTCCTGGCCGGCCTCTGGGGTCTGGCCTTCACCGGATTCCCCTACGCCATTGCCTTGCGCACAGGCAGCCCGGCGGCAGTTAACTCATCGTTTCTGTTGTTCTTCCCCTTTGCATTCCTCACCACGTCGTTCCTCCCGAAGGAAGCGCTCACTGGTTGGCTGGCGACGATCGCCGACTATAACCCGATCACCTATCTGCTGGCGGCCCTCAGATCCCTTCTGACAGATGGGTGGATCTGGGTCGACCTCTGGCCAGGGCTGCTCGCCATCCTGATCGTGGGCGCCATTAGCTTCACGCTCGCGTTCGGTGCGCTCCGCGGACGTGTGTCCCGGGGATAGGCAGGGCGGAGTGGACGCCCATCCCTCAACGACTTCTGGTTGAAATTCGCCTGAAACAAACCCTCAGTACGGTCAGAAAAACGACCTCCGGAGGGAAATGATCATGAGTGACAGTTTCAAGCGGGAAGCAGCCGAAACCCTGGTCAAGGGGCTGGGCCGGCGAAAATTCATGGGAGTCGTTGCGGCGTTCGGAACGCTGACTGCAGTCACAGCATGCTCATCGCAGGCAGTGGGCGCTGGGTCGGCCGGTTCCACGTTGACGGCGGTGCCGGCAGCAGCGGGAGGCTCGGGGAGCGGAGGCTCGGCCGGGGCTTCCGGGGGCGGCGGACAGACCGGATCAGTTAGCGGGTTCGGGCAGATCCTTCAACCCAACAGCGGCACGATCATGGGCGACGCCTACCTGGCCTCCACCCCCGAGGACGTCCTGTGGGGATACGTGCCCACGGTCCATGCCACGCCGGTGATGACCATCAGCTCCGGCCAGACCGTCACCATCGACGCCATGTCCCACGAAGGGATCCTCGAGGACCAGGGCCGGAACCCGCTCGAGTACTTCGGTGGACTGGGGGTGCCGGAAAGCAGCATCCTCCAGGACGCAGTGAGCATCGCCGCCGAGTACAACCGCACGCCCCGGGACTTCGACGTCGACGGGCCACACATCGTGACCGGCCCGATAGCTGTCGAGGGGGCGCGGCCGGGTGACGTGCTGAAGATCGAAACGCTTGAAGCCGTGCCGCGGGTTCCGTACGGGGTGGTCTCCAGCAGGCACGGCAAGGGTGGGCTTGCGGTGCAGCCGGAGGTCCAGCCGCCGGACGGCATCAGCCTTGAGGAAGTCATGCCTCCCGTCGACACCGACAACAGGTCCTCCGGGGTCCCCTCGGACTATGGGAACGTGTCAGTCTTCACGGCCATCGAAGACGGCAAGGGGGTCATGAGAAGCGGTGACATGTCAGTCCGGTTCCCGCTGCGCCCCTTCATGGGCATGATGGGTGTGGCCTTCGCCGAGACTGACGGGCTGACCTCACCCGAGGCGAATTCGGTGCCGCCCACGCTCGGAGGCGGCAATATCGATATCCGGCACCTGGGTGCCGGATCGACCTTCTACCTGCCGGTCAAGGCCGACGGGGCACTGTTCTACGTGGGCGATCCGCACATGGGAATGGGCGACGGCGAGGTGGCCCTGACCGCTATGGAAGGGTCACTGCGCGGCACCTTCCGGCTGACCGTGTGCAAGCCCGGATCCGGGGACGCCCCCTCCGTTGCCTACACGTACCCGTTCGGCGAAACCAGCGATGCCTGGATCCCCATTGGACTGTCCGATCCTGATGGACTGGATGGCGGTGGGGTCAGCGGGGATCTGAACGTCGCGATGCGTCGGGCCATCGTCAACGCCCTCGATTTCCTGCAGAATGATCGGGGGATGGACCGGGCTGTTGCCTACGCCTACCTCTCCGCGGCCGCGGACTTCGCGGTGTCCCAGGTGGTCGACCGCACGGTCGGCGTCCACGGGCTGATCAGGAAAGCCGACTTCGGGTAGCGGTTGCTAGAGCTGCCGGATGGAGTCGCGCACGACGACGGGCATCTGAACCAGGTGCTCGCCCTGCGCCGCCGTGCCGTCGAGCAGCAACTCGACGGCGCGGGCGCCCATTTCCTCATGGGGAAGGGCAATCGTCGTCAGGCCGGGGCGCAGGTACGAGGCAATTTCGTCGTTGTCGAACGAGACGATTGAGACGTCGTCGGGCACGCGCAGCCCGTGTTCCGTGAGTGCCTGGTAGGCGCCGAAAGCGAGAGGGTCATTCAGGCACAGCAGCGCTCGCGGCTGGGCCCCGTCAGCCAGGAGGGCCTCCACGAGGGCGTACCCGTTGTGGGGGACCCAGTCCCAGACAGATTCCTCGCTCATGAAACTCAAGCCGCGGTCCTGCATTTCCGCGCGGATGCCCGCGAGCCGGCGTGCGACGGTGGTGGACCGGAAAAGATCCCGTTCCTCCACTGCGTTGTGCCCCAGGAGGACGATGCCTTCTCGGTGACCGGCATCCGCGAGGAGTGCGACGGCGGCGCGGCCTCCCTGTTCCTCGTCCGGCAATACCGAGGTGGTGTGCGGATCGCTGATCGCATTGAGCAACACCACGCGGGTGTTTCCGGGAAGGGTGGGAACCTCCACCTCGCGAGACCGCATGGTGGCGAAAACAATGCCGTCCACCTGCCGGTCCAGCAGAGCAGCAATGGCTTCGGCCTCCCGGACTGGATCGCCTCCGGTCTCGGCCAGCAGGATGACGTGTTCCGCCTGTTCGGCGGCGGCGAGGGCGCCCTTGATCAGGCCGCTGGCAAAGCGGGTGGTGGCGACGGTGTCCGAGATGAAGCCGATGGTCTGGGTCTTGTCGACCCGGAGGCTGCGGGCCGCGACATTGGGCCGATAGCCCAATTCCGCAGCGGCGCGGGTGACCCGGTCGTGGGCGTCCTGGGACAGCCGGGTGTCCGGGCGGCCGTTGAGAATCATCGAGGCAGCAGAGGACGACAAACCTGCCCGACGTGCGACGTCGGCAAGGGTCACACGCTTGGTGGTCATCAAATCCTCCTGCTCGATGCTAACTGTTGATAACGACTTGGCAAACTACTTGCGCAATCCGGATTTAGGCCGCAAGCTGGGTGCTGAATCGATTTAGCATTTACCACAGTGGATCTCGTGCAGAGAGTCATCGACGAAGGAGTCACCCATGAATTCACCACTACGGCGCCCTGGCCGCCGTCGACCCGTTGCCGTAGTAGCCTTCATGGCCGCCGCTGGCTTCGCCCTGGCCGGTTGCGCCCCCGGCGGCAGCGCACCGTCGGATGAGGACGCGTCTGAAGCAGCCGCCGTCGAGGTCAGCACCGAGCTCACCAGCGAAGAGGTCACGCTGACCATCGCTGACGAAACCGGCTTCCCGGTGACCGACGTGCTGGCTGAAGAGTTCACCAAGCAGCACCCCAATGTCACGTTCGAAATCACGCGCGACACGTTCCAGAACCTCACCGCCAACGCACCCCGGCTGCTGGCCGGCGACAACCCGCCGGACCTGATCCGCCTGCCGACCATTGGCGAAGCCGCCAATGATGGACTGCTCGCCAACCTCGATCCCTATGCCGAGGCCTACGGCTGGGACGCCTGGCCCGAAACACAGCTTGCTCCGCTGCGGATGAACGACGAAGGTACCCGCGGCTCCGGCCCGCTCTACCAGGTGGGACTCGGCTACAGCGTCACCGGTATCTACATGAACACCGCCATTGCCGAGGAGCTGGGCATCGACGGACCACCGGCAACGATGGCCGAACTGGAGGAAGACCTCGCGATGGCGAAGGAAGCCGGCGAGGTACCCATCATGGCTGGCGACCAGGACGGCGTCGTGAACTTTGTGGTCCAGGCGGCCATGAACCAGTACGCCGACAAGGACGAGTTCCTGTCCTGGATGTTCAACGAACCCGGCAGCAGCTACAACACCGAGGGCAACATCGAGGGTGCCGAGCTCATCCGCACCTGGGCTGACGAGGGCTACTTCCCCGAGGACATCAACGCCGTTGACTACTTCACCTTCGTGACCCGTTTCTCCGAAGGTGAAGGCCTGTTCGCCTTCAACGGCAACTGGGAAGCAGCCAACTACCAGGAGGCACTGGGCGACGACGTCGAATTCTTCCTGGTCCCGCCCGTTGAAGAAGGTGGCGACCACGTCGCCATGGGTGCAGCGAACTCGTTCTCCGTAGCCGCCGGCTCGGACGACCTGGACACCACCGCGTACTTCCTCGACTGGATCCACACCGACCCAGCGGCCCGCCAGATCATCACCGATGTGACCGGCGCTTCCCCCGGTGGCGACCCCGCGCTGGAACAGCCCACCGTTGAAGAGGGATCGCTCATTGCCAACGCACTCGAAATGGCAGCTCAGATCGGTGAAGAGAACGGCCAGGTGGACTTCATGTCCAACACCACGGCCGGCATCTACGCTGGAGCGATCATCCCCGAGTCGCAGCTGCTCGTCACCAGCATGATCACTGGCGAAGAGTTTGTCACTCGCGTGCAGGAGTTCTATGAGAGTGAAGTAGGCGAGTAATGCAGGAGGCCACCACCGGCCCTGTCCGCAACACCGGGCAAGGCGAACCAGCAGCCACCGGTTCGGCACCGACAGGGCCGGTAGTGGCCATCCCCAAGCAGCGTAAACGCAGGTCAGTAGGACGGGCAGGCTACTCGGCCTGGCTCATGCTGCTCCCCGCCCTCGCCGTGTACATCGGGTTCGTGATCTTCCCGATGCTGATGGGCCTGCAGTACTCGTTCTACGACTGGAACGGCGTCGGCGTCTCCACTTTCATCGGTCTGGAGAACTACATTGAGGTGCTGACGAACCCCGTCCTCCTCGGCTCCATCCTGAACGCCATCACCCTGATCATCTTCTTCACCCTGATCCCGATCGGGACCGGTCTGATGCTGGCCAGCCTGATCCGGTCGATGCGGCAGGGGCCGGCCTCCTCGGCGGCACAGACCATCCTGTTCCTCCCGCAGATTGTGCCGCTGGCCGCGGCCGGTATCGCCTGGTCGTGGATGTACGCCCAGACCGGCACGGTCAACCAGTTCCTCAACGCCGTTGGCCTGGGTGGCATCACGCGCTCGTGGTTGGCTGACTACAACACGGCACTTCCCGCCGTCGGGCTCATCGGCTCCTGGGTCCTCACCGGACTCTGCACCGTGCTGCTGCTGACTGGCATCGGCAAGATCGACTCGTCGCTCTACGAAGCGGTACGGCTCGACGGCGCTGGCTGGTGGCGCGAATTCTTCACCGTGACCCTGCCCGGGCTGCGGCAGGAAATCGCCGTCCTCGCGACCCTGACCATCATCGCGGCGCTGAGCAGCTTCGACATCATCTACACCTCCACCCAGGGTGGCCCGGGCCGCGCCACCCTGGTGCCGGGTATCTCCATCTTCCGGATCGGGTTCACCCAGAGCGACGTCGGACTCGCATCGGCCTTCGGCATGGTGCTGATGGTTACGTCCCGTGGGGTGGTGTAGTTTCCCGCGGTGAGCGCGTTGCTCCGGCGACGTGGTGAGCCATCGTGCGATGGTCAGTGAGTACCGA
>NZ_JADOUR010000023.1:0-11120 GCF_015751665.1 Arthrobacter sp. CAN_A1
TGATCGGTACTCACTGACCATCGCACGATGGCTCACCACGTCGCCGGAGCAACGCGCTCACCGCGGGAAACTACACCACCCCACGGGACGTAACCTCACTCCCATAATGTTGCTCTATTTTGGACGCCTTGAATGTGGTCTTAATGGTGACAATTCAGGCGTTAGAACGAAAGGCTAAATCTAAAGATCCTCCGCCGGTTGATTCTCCGCTTGCACCCGATGGGAACCCCCTGAACCCAGGCTTCCTGCGGCACCGCGTTCGAGAAAGGTCGACTGGGTCGGGCTGTTCATCCCGTTGACGCGACCATGGGAACTCTCTGGTGTTCTCCCTGCGAGCCCGGGATTGGCCAGCCATCGGGCGAGATCAGGTGCGGAGACGGGTGGTGAGATGTGGTATCCCTGCATGGTGTCACACCCCTGGCGGGCGAGCATATTGTAATCGGCGCTTGTCTCCACGCCTTCGGCGACGATCTCGAGGCCGAGGCTGTGCGCTAAACCGATGATGAACGAGACCAGATCCGCGGCGCGCTTGTCGTCGTGTACATGGGTTAGAAAGGCTCGGTCCAGTTTCAACTCGTCCACGGGCAGGTCCCGCAGGTAGGCAAGGGAAGAATACCCGGTCCCGAAGTCGTCGATCGAGACTCTGATGCCCTCGGCGCGGAGTTGTCGGAGTACCGCCGCGGTGCGTCCGCCGTCCTTCATGAGCATCTGTTCGGTGATCTCCAGGACCAACGTCGAGGGGGCCAGTGCCCGCTCGGTGAGCATGCTTGTGACCCGCTGCGGAAGATGGTCGTCGATGCACGTGGGGGACAGATTGACGGCCACGCTGAGGCTGATGCCTGTGCCACGCCATGCAACCATCTGATCCATTGCTTTCCGGAGGACCACCTCGGTGAGGGTGGACATCAGACCGGCCTCTTCGGCGAGGTGGAGGAACGCATCCGGGAAAAGCAGCCCGCGCGCCGGGTGGTTCCAGCGCACCAAGGCCTCGACCCCGGTTACCGACGCCGTGAGCAGATCGATTTTTGGTTGGTAGTGCAGGAGCAGCTCGTCGTTGGTCAGTGCCGTGCGCAGCTCTTCCACGGAGCGGAGCCGTGCGGCGCCGTCGTCGTGATCTTCGCTCCCATAGACATGGGTGCCCGAGTGGTCAGCTTTCGCCCGGAACATCGCGACGTCGGCCCTTCTCAACACGACGCGCAGGTCGCTGCCGTGGATCGGGAAAAGGGCGACTCCGACACTTGCGCTCGTCTGAAGTAGCGTCGCGCCGAGCTGGAATGGCCTGCTGATCTCGTCGCGGATCCGGCCTGCTGTCGCAAGTGCCGCGTTCCGGTCAACTTTCGGCAGGACGACGGCGAACTCGTCGCCACCCAGCCGCACGAGAAGGTCCGAGGGTCGGAGGAGCGCACGAAGCCGCCCGCTCACCTGCTGGAGAAGGAGATCACCGGCTTCATGCCCGAGCCCGTCGTTGACGTTCTTGAACCGATCCAGATCCAGGAGCAGGATCGAACCCTGGTCGCCACCGTCCAGGAGCCGGGGTGCGTCCGCGTGCAAGGCTCGACGGTTGGGTAAGCCCGTTAGTTCATCCGTCCTGGCCATGGAGTGCAGGAGACGGTGCCGGAAAATCAACGGCATCGTCGCGAGAGCCAAAGTGCAGGCGGACAAGACCACGGCCGCAGCGGGAATGTCGCTCACGTTGCCGATGACCAGGACGCCCAACGCCCCGCCCGTCGCCGCGAGCGGCACGATGAGTGCCGGGACTCCCGTGACCACTCGTGTATCCGGCTTCGCAGCAGCGTCAAGCCATACCGTGATCAGAGCCATCCCCACCGCCCACCCCGCATCCAGCGGCGTACCTAACACATAACTGTTCAGGTTTAGGGCATAAAGTACATCAGCCACCGAGAAGATGATGAGTCCCACGACAAGGAACGGCCAGCGCTTCCCCAGATAAGCACCCCGACAGCCCAAAACCCCGGCCATCAGAGCGACCGCGGCGACATCCAGCCACGTATAAGACACGGCGATAGCCGACTCGAGCGTGAACTGTGTGGACGACGTATTCATCAACGGCGTAAGGACCACCATCATGGCTGAAGTCGAACCGAGGGCGCACACGATGCCGTCCAGGAGCACCGGCCAGTGCGCCCGTCGCGTATACCGCACCACCACCAGTGTCAGAGCGGCAATTATCAATGGATAGAAGGCCAGGTATGCGAGGTCGGCCACAACGTTGTATCCGACGGCGTCCGAGCCGCCCAAGGCCAGGACGTAGTACAGGTCGCCGAAGGCGAACGCGGTGACTGCCGATGCGCCGAGGGCTATCTCGAGGCGATGGGTTCGCGCACGGGCCACGGCAAGCCACGCCAGAGCACTTATCGCCAGATTGAGTGCGTTGCCGATGGTGCTCGTCAAGGTGACGTCCGAACCGTCCTGAGGACCCGTCATCAGTGCCACCACGAAGAGCGTTATCAGCACCACGACCGCTTTAGCGAGCCATAGCCGCAGCTTGTTGAATCTTGTCTCGCCTGCATACGCATCCGAGACCGGCACCCGCGTGTCCAGTGGCCGAAGTCCTACGGACCGTGCCATCACTCTCCCCTTAGAATGTCCGCCTGAGCGATGGCGCCGCCGAACGTACAGGGTAGGCGTGGCTCCTATTCCTACTCTCGGTAGAAACGTGTGGCTTGTAAGGTATATCAGGTCTTCCAGTAGTTCTATTTCTGTGAGTGCATGGCAGCGCAGGTGGAACATAAACCGCAAGGCTGAGGCATAGGCTGACGTGAATGGAAGAAGAAGCAGAAATGCAGGACACCGTCTCTACGTTGGCGCGACCATTGAAGGGCAAGCAGCCGTAGGCTGGATAGCGATTTGGGGCTGCGTCCGTTGAACAGGACCTCACGGAGCTGTGTGTGTCCTTGATTAACCCTCTCGATCACGAGGTTTGTTATGCCGTGGCTGCGAACATGAGCGCGTCATCACTGATCCAGCTTGCTAGGAAACTGGTGGCTGCTTCAGACGCGGTTCCCCGGGCGGAAAAAGCAGAACTTCTGACTTTGCTGACCGTTGCAAAAAGAGCGCTGAGAGGAACGTAACAGGATTCTTCGCGCGAGCACCGGAGAACGAACGTTTGGCGGCAAATCAGGCTCCAATAATCGGAGGAAAAAGGGGTCCGTAGCGTCCGGGCCGCAGCCGCATTGGGAGACAACTTGGCATGGAGTAGACAATCTTGATGAGATCGGCGCACGCCTTTTCAAGGTGTCGGACGACCTTTGAGCGTAAGTCAACTTACCAGCTGACTGATTCTGGCTGTTCTTCCGGTGGAACCTAGTGTAGCGTGTCGTTGGTTCCTTTGTGTCTGATCTTTGTCAGACTTGATCCATGGTTTATCTGGCGAGGGCTTTGGAATTGCGTGACGGGGACCGGGGCGCCTTGGAAGTGCTGACGCGTGGGAATTCTTCCTCGGCGACGTTAGCGTTGCGGGCACGCACAGTTTTGTTGGCTTCCGCCGGGATGCCGAATATCCAGATCGAGCAGATCACGGGGTTTTCAGCGCCCACGGTTTTGAAGTGGCGCAACCGCTATGCCGAGGGCGGGATCGAGGCCCTGTCCGATGTCCAGCGTCCGGGCCGGGAGCGAGAAATCGATGAACTTGCCTTGATCGCGGACACCCTGGCCAATGACGGGAAACCGGCGGCCGAATTGGGGATCTCGCACTGGTCCGCCCGCATCATGGCCGAACGCCACGGAGTCTCCTTTTCCTCTGTGGCCCGGATTTGGCGTCGTTGGAAAATCCAGCCGCACCGGATCGAGACCTTCAAGTTCTCCACCGATCCCGCCCTGGAGTTCAAGCTCCGGGACGTGGTGGGCCTGTATATGTCTCCGCCGGAAAACGCGGTGGTGGTCAGTGTCGATGAGAAGACCCAAATCCAGGCATTGTCCCGTACCGGCCCGGATCAGCCGTTGTCTCCGACGCACCCGCTGCAGCAGACCCATGACTACCAACGCAACGGCACCACGACCCTATTCGCCGCTCTGGAGGTCCTCACGGGCAAACTCAGCGCGAACGCCTTCTACCCAAAGCACACCAACATCGAGTTCGTCGATTTCCTGGGCCGCGTAGCGGACGCCCACCCCGGGATCGAGCTGCATGTCATCTGCGACAACTACGCGACCCATAAACACCAGAACGTCTTGGACTGGCTGGACGCCAATCCGCGGGTCACCCTCCACTTCACCCCGACCAGCTGTTCCTGGCTGAACATGGTGGAGATCTTCTTCGGGATCATCACCCGCCAATGCCTCAAACGTGGCACATTCAGCTCCGTCAAAGACCTGGAACAAACCATGCAACGCTACATCGAGAACTACAACCAAGACGCCAAACCATTCACCTGGACCAAATCAGCGGAGTACCTCCTAGGCAAGATGAAACGCAAACAAACCATTAACACGGAGCACTAGTTACCCGGTAACCGGGCAGGTTGAAAACAGTAGTGGCAGCGTCAGGGCGCTGAGCAGTAGGCTCGATCAAGGCTCGTGGTTCCTGTCAGTGATGAATGCGTCAAGAACATCCATCCCAGCAGGGCCACGAGCCCTTATGCGCTTACGACACGAACCCGACTTTCACCACGAACCACGGAGAGCCATCAAACCAGCGTCGACGTATAGCCGCAGTCGAGTAGGAATAGTAGTATGACTACTATTCCTACTACTTTTGGAGTGATCCGCTGTGATGAGTGAGCAAGTTAGCCCGACAGGGTCTGCCAGGGACAGGGTGTACGCCGCCGCCGAGAAAATCAGTGCCGAGCGTAACCCCACGGTGTCCAGTGTCAGGGAAGCCGCAGGCGTCTCCAACGCCGACGCCACCAGGTATTTGAAGGCGTGGAGGGAAGAGAGCGCTGTTGCCGGCTCACGGATCGCTGCTACACCGCAACCGCTGCTTGACCAAGCGGCGCGGTTGGCCGGATCGGTGTGGGCTGATGCCGTGGCGTTGGCTGCCGAGCAGCATGCAGCCCTCGAAGCCCGCTGGGTGAAAGAGGGCCAAGACAAAGATACTGAGCTGGCCGAGCTCGTGGCAGACCTCGATCGGATCACCAGCGAAAAGAATGCGGAGGCCGCGGCGTTGAACACAGAACTCTTGGCTGCCGTGACGAGGGCGGAGGACGCGGAAGCACGTGTGCACCAGGCGGAGGCCGCAGCTGAGCGTGCCCGCTCCGACGCGGGCACTCACGCTAATGACTTGGCAGCCGCGCGTGCCCGCGCTGACACGCTGCAACAAAGCCATGACGCACTCATCCAGCGCATCACACCACCAACCACCAAGACACCAAACAAAAAGTGAACCAGTAAGGGCAGACTCCTAGCGAAGAAAAGCACCAGGGGGAACCGGATTTCCTTGTGCAGGTAAAACAAGAACAACGGGGGCTGGCTCATCGAGGGCTGGCGGGATCTGATCGAAGCCAAACACGCGGCTCTAGAACGCTCACAGCGGGAACTAGCCGCAGCGGTGAAACTTGCCCGCCACGGGGGCGCGACGTGGCGCGATGTGTCCCAGCTACTCGGCACCACAGCGAAGGAAGCCCGCACCAAATACGCCCAGGACTAGACCAACGATGAGAACCGCTATTTTTCATCCGGTGCGGCTCGAGTGACCGAGCCGACCCACACCCAGCCTTCACGCTGGATCTTGATGCCCGGCTCAAAGAAGGACACCTTAACGGCCGTTCTCGTCCACGCTCTCGCGTGAGCCTGCACCCGGTACGCGCTCGATGGGTAGCGAATCCACACGTACACCCGCCACGGTTCCGGGAAATCACGGGCAGGATTAGACGGTAAATCCAGTTCGACCTCAGTGAGCATGATCGGTTCCTCACGCATCACAAGGCCCTCAATCCACCTGTCCAACAAATCGTCGTAGTACCACCGATAGCGTTTATTCTCACCGATCGCGCCGCCGCCACTCTGGTCACTCTCATCAAACGTCAGTAGGCTGTGAACCTGCACCTCCCACCGGGTGCAAGTGACGAGGGCCGGGTCGAGACTACGGTCCTCGGTGCCGGTGTCCTGGAAGTCGCCCCCAAAGCCCTTCAGGGACCCGGCACCACCACGTTAAAGCCCGGCACCGACACTTACCCGGCCCAGGTTTACTGATCGGTTCTTGTTGGCGATTTCAATGAGGAACGCTCCAAGATCCACGCGGGTGATCGAGGCGTTCTCCGACCCTGATTCTGATACGGGCAGTAACCGACGCCGGAAGCTTGGCAGGATCGCGGGCGGGACTGTCGCATCATGGCCGTGATCCAGCGCAGCTGCTAGGGCATGTTTACCGGTGAGTCCAATCGCGCCAAGGAGAACAATTTTCACGAAAAGCTCCCTTCCGGTCGGGCCCGAGAGCACTTCATCGTTTGATCTTCGAAATGGGCGCCGGCGGCGTTTGCCCTGTGACGCCTCACAGGCCACAGGCCACGAGCCATAGGTCACATGCCACGGGTGCGAGGGCGGGTGAGTTCAGCGATTGCTTGCTGCAGATAGCGACGTACGCTCCCGTCCGGGAGCTGGTCTCGCGGTAAAATGTTCTGTTCCATTTCAGCGGTTGAATGAAGAACTTTACTGCCCGCGGGAGTGATGGCGAATAGCTGTTTTTTTTGGTTGACGCTGGTTTGTACGCGGGCAACGAAACCTTTGTATTCGAGGTTATCCAGGATCCTGATCATGGTTTGTGGCTGGACCCGCACGCTCCGGGCAATTTCACTTTGGGTTCCCGCGCCCTGCAGGGTGATCACAACCAGGACTGTCAGCCCGGCGTGGGTGATTCCGAAATCAGCGAGTTCCTTGCTCCACGCGTTTTCCACTAAACGGGTGGCTGTCAGCAGCAGACGGCTCGTTGACCATTGGTCCAAGTCCAGATCCAACATTACGTGGACCCCCTTTTTCGTTCGATGCCACGTTTGACGTCAAGACGGGTCATCTATGAACGCCGGTACTTATTGACCATGGGGCAGTCGAAGGGGTCGCGGGCTGCTAGTCCTACACGGTTGAGGTAGGAGACTACGGCGCCGTAGGACGCGGCGACCCCGACTTCGGTGTAGGGAACCTTGAGGCGTTCGCAGTGTTCACGGACGATCAGTGCGGCCTGGCGGAGGTGCGGGCGCGGCATGTCAGGGAATAGGTGGTGTTCAATCTGGAAGTTCAGGCCGCCGAACGCGTTGTTGACGAAGGATCCGCCCTTGATGTTCCGTGAGGTCAGGACCTGCTTCTGGAAGAAGTCGAGCTTGCTGTTCTTCGGGATAATCGGCATGCCTTTGTGGTTGGGGGCGAAGGACGCGCCCATGTAGATGCCGAATACGGCCATCTGGACGCCGATGAAGGCGAAGGCCATACCGACGGGCAGGAACCAGAACAGGACACCCAGGTAGGCGCCGAATCTCACGGCCAGGAGCGCTAGTTCAATCCAGCGACCCTGGACGGCTCCCGGGCGGAAGAGGGTGCTAATCGATTTGGCGTGCAGGTTCAGGCCCTCGAAGGTGAGGAGGGGAAAGAACAGGTAGCCCTGGCGGCGGGTGATCCACGCGTGGAACCCTTTGGCCTTTGCTGCGTCTTCCTCGATGAAGGAAATAGTGTCGATCTCAATATCGGGGTCCTTGCCCACCACATTGGGATCGTTGTGGTGGCGGGTGTGTTTATTCATCCACCACTGGTAACTGATGCCGACGACGCCGGCCGCCAAGATCCGCCCTGACCAGTCGTTGGCGCTACGGGTCTTGAAGATCTGCCGGTGGGACGCCTCGTGGGCCAGGAACGCAATCTGCGTGAAGATGATGCCGAGTACCGCGGCGATCAGCAACTGGAACCAGGTGTCACCCAGCAGGGCGAACCCCGTCCAGGCCGCCCCCATCGCCAGCGCCAGCGTGGCGAAGACCGAGACGTAGAAACGGCGGCGTCGGTTCAGTAAGCCTTCCTTGCGCACCTGCTTGAGCAGGATCGAGTACGACGCGACGACGTCGTTGGGCTTGGCCACACGCACTGCTCGGACCGGGGTGGTTGTGCTCATCTAAATTTCCTTGCAGGGAAAGAATTTACGGGGGTGGGGGAGGGGGAGGGGGAGCCGCCGGGACCTCATGAGAGGCCCCGGCGGTGTGGTGTTTTAGACCCGGTTTGTGGTGGCGTGGTCCCGTTTGCGGCTCAGGCTCAGTGCCAGCGCGATCATTCCGACGCCCAGGAATAGGTGCAACCAGTTATCCGCGTCGTTGAAGGGCACGAAGTTGGCGTCTGAGTTGAGGTCTATCACCAGTCCGTAGATCCACAGCACCAGGTAGAGGACACCTCCGATCAGGAGATAGTTTTTTGCATTGGCGTACGTCCGTGCCAGCACCAGGCCAGCGACGCCGTAGAGCAGGTGGACGATGTTGTGAAGGATCGAGACCTGGAACAGGCCCAGCAGGAGGGCTTCAGATTCATGCCCTGCCATGTCCATCTGGTCGAACTGGGTGGTGACCCCGGGGATGAATCCCAGGACACCGAAGAGCACGAACACGATGCCTACGGCCATGGCGGCCTTTTGCATGGTGGTTTTTTCCCGGTCCTGACGAACCGGTTGATGTGATGCGGTCATTGTTCCCTCCTAGAGGTGTGTGTGGGGATTCCTTAGATCCCGGCGAGTGTTAGACGGTGCCGCTGTTGTGACTGGATTGGACGTTGTCTTTGGCGTCCTGGGACTTGTCTTTGAGGTCCGAAGCGGCGCCGGTTCCTTCGTCCTTCACGGTTTGAGCTGAGTCAGCCGCTGTTTCCTTGACCGAGTTCACTGCGTCCTGGGCGGGTTCTTTCAGGTCTTCCATGACCTGTTTGGCGGAGTCAGCGATTTCGGTTGTCAGTGGTTGGGCTTTGTCTTTCAGGGCTGACGCGGCGTCCTTCTCTTTTTCGCTTGCGGGAATTAGCGAAGCGACGAGCATGCCGGCGCCGAAGGCGATGAGCCCCGCGGCGAGGGGGTTGCCCTTGGCTTTGTCGGTGAGCTGGTGCGGGGCGTCGTGCACCGCACCGCCGGCATTTTCGGCGGAACCTATGACATTGGTTTTGACGTTGTCGGCAGAGCCCATGATTTTGTCCTTTACGTTTCCTGCGGCGTGCTTCACTTTGTCCGTTTGACGGTGGGCAATGTTTGAGGGGTTCACCTTGTCGGCTACGGCATCGACGTCGGTTCCGAGTTCGGCTCGTGTCCGTTCGATGTCGGCGCGGATTTGTTCTGGTGTCTGGCTCATGGGGTGTGCTCACCTGGTTTCAGAGTGGAAGGGACTTCTTTGAGGGTTTCAGCGGTGTCAGGCATGCCGCGGACGGCTTTGAGTTCCTTCTTGCCTTTCATCGCGAGGACGGCTGCGACAATTCCCCAGAGCACTGCGACGATCACTGAGGACCAGCCGAGACCGACCAGCTCACCCAAACCCCACATCAGGGCCAGGGACAGGAACAGTAGAACGAAGTGCCCTGCTACGCCGGCTCCGCCGAGCATTCCAGCGCCTTTACCCACCTGGGTTCCGGTTTCACGTAACTCGGCTTTAGCCAGTTCCAATTCCTGACGCATCAGGGTCGAAAGGTCGCGGCTGACATCGCTCAGGAGTGAACCCAGCGATTCATTGGCTGCCCGGCCCTCGGCCTCGCTCCTCGGCGGCTCATACGCTGGGGAACCTCCGGTGTGTGTTCCACTCATCAGCGCAGATCCCTGTCCAGTGGCCCGCCCTGGGTCTGCCGGCCTGATTCAATGATTGGCTCGGTGGCCAGGGGGTCGGCCAGAGGATCACTTGTCGAAGTCTGCTCTCGCCCCGTGACACCTGTTTCGGTATCAAGGACTCCTGTGGAGGTGGTGACCGGTGTCGCGGTAGTGGGCGCGCCGAATCCGCTCCCCGTAGTCGGCTGCGTGGGCACTGTCGGCGGGTACTCGGGTGCGGGATTAGCTGGGGTAGCATCCTGATCATCAGATCCTGCTCCGGCCAGCCCACGAGTCAGTCGTCCGGCGAGCAGACCGGCACCCGCTGCCACCATCAGGAACGTTCCCGGGCGCCGGCGGGCGAAACCCTTGACTTCTTCAAGTAGTGATCCTGGATCGCGGCCTTCCAGCCAGCCTGCGACGTCGCCCGAGCGTTGGGCGGCTTGGCGGACCAGGTCATTTGCGGGACCATTCTGGTCCCCGTTATCTGCCATCGAGGACAGCTCATCACTGATAGAACGCAGGCCCTCGGCAGCTTTCTGCTGGCTGGCACCAGCCTGATCCTTCAGATCGGATCCCAACTCGCCGAGCAAGTTCTTCGCCTGGGCGCTTGCTTCTCCTACAACATTCTTCGCCTCCGCCCCAGCGGTCTGGGCAACTCCCTTAGCCGCGTCCGCTCCTTCATGACCAACATTCTTCGCTTCGTCCTTCGCGTGGCCCGACGATGACTGCCCACCATCCGGGTTACCAGATCCGTGCGCAGGCGACACTGGGACTATCGGGTCTTCCGACCAGTTTTGGGTACTCATGGTTTCTCCTTCAGTAAACGGCCGAAAGATACCCTCGGCCCTTGATGTGGCATGGGATGTGGCATGGGATGTGGCGCGCCACAAACTAGAGAACCGCTGCTTCACATAGTGCGGGAAAAGCTTGACGACATCCTTGACAGTGGAGCGCTACATCCATCAACGCCACAAAGACAGCATGCTTAGTTGTTACGTAAGAACCTAAGCATGCTGAGTGTCTAACCGCAAGGGAAGGGCAATAAGTTCTCCGCCTGGTAAAAGCTTCTTAGTGAGCCGACCAGTGCGTGGAAGGCTAAACCGAAGGTGTCTGTCCAGCCAACATCGCTCACAGTGGGGTACCTAAACAGGGGAGGGGCAAGACCACCTGGCCTTGCCCCTCCTCGGCTGGGAGAGCGTCTTCCCCGGTCTTATACGGCTTTAACGTTGTACGGCGCGCTTAGGTCGCTCTCGCCATTACTTACGATCTGGTCGCACCGGCCCGTCGCTAGTCACATCAGTCGGTATTCACGGGCCAGCGTTTCTGGGTTACGTCCCGCTGAGTGGTGGAGTTTTCTCGACACCGTGCGGGTCAGTTCCTTGATTATGCTGCAGTAAGTTCGGGAAGCAAAACCGTCTCC
>NZ_JADOUR010000024.1:0-10469 GCF_015751665.1 Arthrobacter sp. CAN_A1
CACCGCAATGTCCGCCCGATCAGCAAACGTCAACAACCTCCGCGCCACCAGCAACTCCCTCTACCCAACAATGTTTGTTGCTACGAGGCTATGACGGCTCTTCGCGGTTCGTGGTGATTTCCGCTGCTGAGGAGATGTTCAGGCCGCTGTTCTAGCGGCGCTTCTCAATAGGATACGGGTTTTGTAGTTAGTGTTGTTCACGAATCCTCGTCCGGTCCTTTTGATGTTCTTGATCGCGGTGTTGTTCGCTTCGACTTTCGCGGTGGCGGCGCCGGTGACGATGAGGACTTCGATCTCGTTCCGCCACCGGCAGATCGTGCGGTAGAGCCTTCTGGCCTCGGGCTGGCCTGCACGGTCGACCAGTCTTGCGAGCTCGGTCTTCGCCGCGGTGGCCTCGGCGATCGACCCAGTGTGCAGCAGCGTCCGGAGCTGTTCCTTCACCTCCCAGACGGCCTGCAACCCGCCGCTGGGATCATCAACGGAGAAGACCACCTCAAGACGGTTTCGGGCCCGGTCCGAGAGCCGGTCGGCGCCCTTGAGCAGTAGCCGCCGATTCGCCCACACAGGATCGGTAGCGCGCCCGCGGCGGCCCTTGGCTTCCTGGCAGAGGCGTTGGCGGACCTCGGTGACCATAGCGTTCGCGAGCATGCTCAGGTGACACGCGTCGACGCTGACAGCGGTGCGGGGCAACCACATCCGTAGCGCCTTGCGGAACGCCGCTGACGGGTCGATTGCGACGACCTGGACGCCGAGTCGCCAACCCAGTGGGCGGGCCTTGAGCCAATCCCCAACACCGGTGCTGTCGCGTCCGTCGACGACGCCCAGGACCTGCCCGGTGTCCAAATCGACGAGGGTGGACATCCACGGCTCGTACCGGGTCCAGGCTTTCGTGGCGGGGTCTTGGAAGAACCGTACGGACCGGAAGCGGTGCTCATCGATACCGAGCCTGACCGGTGCCATGGTGTCCACGTCAGGGAGTTTCAGCACCGCGGTATCCAACGCCCGCTGGACCAGCCACCAGGACACGCCGAACGGGCTCTTCGCGGTTTGTGGTGATTTCCGCTGCTGAGGAGATGTTCAGGCCGCTGTTCTAGCGGCGCTTCTCAATAGGATACGGGTTTTGTAGTTGGTGTTGTTCACGAATTTTCGTCCGCATCGTTTGAACCGGGGTGGCGATAGAAGGGTCAACAGCGCCTCGCACATGGCTGCGATCACCAGAATGACCTATGAATCTGAAACCTGCGAATACGTCGAGAAACGTCGCGCCGAGGGCAAAGCAGACAAGGAGATCCGGCGCTGCGTCAAACGCTATCTGGCGCGTCGTGTGTTCAGGATCTTGACTGCCGAAGCCCGGACGAAAAAGGTACAGGAAGCCGCTTGACAGACATAGAAGAGTCCACCGACGCCTTCACAGCGAGATCGGCTACCTACCCCCGGTCGAAGCCGAAACCGTCTACTACTAAAAACTCCCGGCCATCAAAACGATGGAACGGGTCTAACAAACCCTCCACCAAACCCGGGGCTTGACAACCTGTCCTCCTGGCCGGCCGCGATACGCGTCATCGTCCGCAAGGAAATCCCTCACGTCGGCGCGCAACTAAGGATCACCGATGTCGAGGGGATGCGCTATACCGCGTTTGCCACCAACCAGAACACCGGGCAGCTCGCGGATCTGGAAGTCCGCCACCGGTTACGAGCCCGCTGCGAGGACCGGATCCGCAACGCCAAGGACACCGGCCTGCAGAACCTGCCCCTGCACGCCTTCACCGGCAACACGCTCTGGTGTCACCTAGTCATGCTCGCCGCAGAGCTCATGGCCTGGGCACAGATGCTCGGCTTTCACGGCACCAGAGCCAGACGATGGGAGCCGAAGAGACTTCGGGCGAGGATCTTCGAGATCGCGGGGAAGACCAGTCGGCACGCCCGAAGCCTGACCGTTCACCTCGCCGCCACCGCGCCTGAAACACCGTTGCTCATCAAAGCCCTCACCCGACTGAAAGTCTTGAACCCGCCATAAGCGCCGGGGCCACCGACCGACCCCGAGCAGGAGGACCAGCAGGAAAACGAGCACCGTGATGGACGTGGAACCATCACCGACCACCGCCACCCGGTCAGCGGCAACAATGTCGTACCCACATGCCAGAATCAATCACATCAGGCAGCCAGTAAGCCCCGATCACACCAACCAGAGTGCCTCATGAAAGATCGAGGCTAAAAAGGCCTTGGTCGAAAGACGCATTAACACCCATTTTAACAGTTACAACGGGTTTTCCCGCAAGGCTCCCGTGCGCGGACCATACGGGAACGGTCGATATATCGACTATATTCTGGTCTACGAGATGCGCGTGGTTGAGTGGGAAACCGTTGTAGACAATGATGACCAGGGAAAACTCCGAGGAATCATCCCCTCAGATCACACCATGATCACCGCAAAGGTGGAACGGCCGTAGCGTGATCGGAAACTGCGAATTTGACGTTAACTCCGGCTACTGCCGTTGAACGGGCAGCAGCCGGAATCGAGTAAACTGGCTACTGGAACTTTGCGCTAAATCGGAACAGGAAAGCGGCCATTGCGTCACGGTTGACAGGTTGCAGTGCCCTGAAGGTCTTCGTGTCGTTGGATTCTGTCCAACCTGTGCTGATTCCGGTCGATGCAAGCCATGCCATCTCCTTATAAAACTGTTCTTGTGTGCTGATGTCGTCGAACGGGGTTGACGTCGGGGCTTTGAAGGAAGGGCTATCTGCGAGTCGATACATAAAGGCCGCCATCGCGTTCCTGCCCACGGATTGCAGGGGGCGGAAGGTTTTGGTGCCGTTTCGTTGGACCCACCCCGTGCTAATTCCGGTGGACGCCAGCCAGGAGATCTCCTTGTAATACAAGTTATTCGTCGAGACGTCGGCGAACGGTGATGTTTTGGGAGGTGTGTACGTGGGGCTGCCAGAAGCCCGGTACATGAACGCGGCCATGGCATCACGGTTGACGGACTGGAGCGGTCGGAAAGTCTTGGTAGCATTCTGTTCTGTCCAGCCGGTGCTGATGCGTTCCGTAGCCAGCCACGAAATTTCGGTGAAGAACTGGTTGTTTCTAGGTACGTCTGTGAAAGTTTGGATGGTCGTAGGCGCCGGGGTTGGGGCAGGTATGGTCTCGGCGACCATCGGCAGATCGACGTCGGCCCGTACCATGTTGTGATCTGACGGGATAGTCCCGATGAACCGACCGTTCGAGTCAACCTTGACCACTGTCTCCCACTCGGAAACCCGCATCTTCGACGTAAAAATGTAGTCCAAATAGGTGCCGTTACCATAGTTGTTGCGCGCTTTTGCCTGACGGTCGAAGCCGTTGAAGCTGTCATAGAACGTCCCGATCCGGTTTTCGACCGTTGCGTTACCGCTTGGAAGATCGGTTTTATAGGTGTTGCCAAGGGGGTCGACGTAGCCGGCCCCGGTGATTACGTCGTAGGTGACGTTGGCGGGCTCGGTCCACTTGTGTGAGTTGAAGTCTCCGGTGATGATGACCGGCAGCTTATCCACGTTCTCAGACTTGATCTCGGCAAGTACGCTCTCAGTCTGCTGCTTTCTGAGCGCATGGTAGGCATCTCCGCCGCCCGGCTGCAAATGGGTATTGCCGACGAAGAATCGCTTGCCGGTGGACTTCTGCTTGAATATGCCCCAGGCCAAGTACCTTGCGTTATCCGCGCCGTTGGCGGATGGCACTAGGTGGGAACCCTGCTTCAAAAGGTCCACCGTGGAAGGGTTGAAGTAGAGCTTCGTACCTTGGGAAGCCCCTTGATCCTCGTAGACACAGTTGGTTGGGGTTACATGGTTGACGCAGTTGTTCCGCTTGTCATTCGTGAGCCGGTAGGGAGCACCGGCCCCGTTCAGACGATCACGCAGATCTTCGAACTGCGACAGCCCGCCGGGACGTGGTTCATTGCTCAACCATCCCTGTGAAGCTTCCTGGATGCCGATCACGTCCGGCATTTGAGATGTAATGGTGGAAACAACGGCCGATCGTCGGTCTGTCCAAGGCAGTTCGTTGGGCACACCTGAAAAACAATTGGCGCACTTGATGTTGAAACTTGCCACAGACAGGGGACTAGTCACAGGGGCGAGTGGCGTTGTGGCTGTTTTGGTCTTCGCGGATATGACTGGCGAATAGTCGCTGAGTCTTTCGTTGCCGTCTGGGGATAGGGCGACCACCCTGAAGTAATAAGACGTGTTCGCGTTGAGGCCCCGGATCTCAGCAGACGTTGTGGAGTAGCGAATAAAGCCGGAGTCTGACAGGTCCGCTTTGGTGGAAAACTGAATCCTGTAGAGCTCAGCGTTGTTCCATGAATTCCACGCAAGATTGATGGAAACGGGACTCTGCGCTGTGGATTTCAACCCACTTGGAGTAGGGGTGGCTCCGGGATCTGCGGAGTCGGTTCTTCCGCTTATCTGAGCGGAGTATGGGCTGAGCCTGGTGTTGCCATCCTCGCTGAGGGCGGCGACCCGCGCATAGTAAACGGTATCTGGCTGTAGGCCGCGGATCTCGCCCGTAGTGGGAGGGAAGCGGTAGAAGCTAGCGTTGGCCATGTCTGGGGAGGTCGATAGTTGCACGCGGTAGCGCGGTGCGTTATTCCATACGTTCCATGCGAGTTTAAGGCCAAACGCGTCACGGCCAGCTACCTTTAACCCGGTGGGGGCCTCAGAGGAAACGGTCGCATCTGCTGTAACAGGAACGGTACTCGGATCAGTCGCTACTGCAGCTGGTATCACGGTGAAGAGCTGAAGTATCAGCACCGCGGGGATAAGGACCGCCAACCGGGCTCGGTTCTGGGCGGATTTCATGACAAGAAGCATCGGACCTCATATGTGGGAATTAGAGCACTGGAGGGGAGCGGGCAATCAGGTTGAGTTGGACAGCCAACACCTGTGAATGACTTTGAAGTACGCTCAACGGCGCGGGCCAAATGAACAGGAGCAATTGGTGAACTCTGAGCCGGGCACCAGGGCGGTCAGCACCAATCGAGGCTGCTCATGGCCAGATGCAGAACTAATCAGAATTTAATGTGCTCCAGCGAGACGGCTGTGAACCGTTCAGGGCTTAGAATCCGTCTCAGGTAACGGGGCCGTCTGCTACCCACAGCCGTAAACCGGCCAGCGGACGACAACGAGGCAGTGAGGTGCGAGAGTGCAGCATGGTTGAGACCTTTGCTATTTGGTAGCCCGGCTGACCCAAGGGGTTCCGTGGCTTTGCGTCCCTAGCTTGCGCGAGGTTTGCCCTTATCAGTGAGCGAGGGCTCACTGGCGCTCACCTTACACTAGCGGAGCCTCTAGCCCCAAATTGTCGGAGCACCCCGTTGTGTGATGGATCAGGGAATGACCGATCGGGAGCCGGAACGAGGTTTTTTGGGTCGTTTTGGGAATAGTGCGACCGTCTCCCGGTACGCATCGTTGAGGACAACTTCGCCCTGGCGGGGATGGCGAGGATTTTGGGGTCGTTGTTGGTGGTGAATCGTTCGGGTGTTTTTGCCCGTGCGGCGGCCAAGATTTTGGCTCGTTCGAGGGCTTTGCTGGCGGCCAGTCCGTAGTGGACATCCGCCGGTGTGTTGAGGCCGATTCCGGTGTGGCAATGGGTGTGGTTGTACCCGTCGACAAAGAAGTTGTGTTTCGTCAACTTTAAGTCGGCCGTTTCGGCGCTAAGAATCAGGCCATGTGTGCTCGGTTTCCTTCCATTGCGGCGGTGTGCTTATTTCATTAGGGCATTTTTGACTCTGTAGGACTCGCCGCGGAACTGCAGGAGCCGTCCGTGGTGTACTAGCCGGTCGATGACGGCCGCGGCCATGTTGTCGTCCCCGAACACGGTTCCCCAGCGGGAGAACTCGAGGTTGGTGGTGATGATGAGGCTGCGTTTTTCGTAGCTGTTCGCGATGATTTGGAACAGGAGCTTGGCTCCTTCGGTGTCGATCGGCAAATATCCAAGTTCGTCAATTGCGATGAGTTGGTTTTTGGCCAGGGATGCGAGCTCCTTGTCCAGCCGGTCCTCGTCTTTGGCTCTGCGTAGCATCATGACCAGGGCTGAGGTGGTGAAGAACCGGGCCGGGATGCCTTGTCGGCAGGCGGCTGCCACCAGGGCGGTGGCCATGTGGGTTTTGCCGGTGCCGACGTCTCCGTAGAGGACCAGGTCCTGAGCCCGGGTAATGAAATCGAGGGATTCGAGGGGCTCACGGCCGTAGTCCTCGGGGAACCTGACACTGGTGAAGTCGAATCCCGTGAGTGTTTTCAGGGCTGGCAGCCTCGCGGATCTCAGCAGCCGCTGGCGCCGTGATTCCTGCCGTGATTCGTGTTCGGCCAGCAGGACCCCGTGGAGGTATTCGCGTTGTTTCGGGGTGCCCTTCTCAGCCCATTCGGTCAACACGGTGCCGGTCAGTGAGGCATGCTTGCCCGCTTCGAGGATGTCTTGGACGGTGATCGGATTCATGCGACTTCTCCGGTGCTCGTGTTGACGGTGGTGTCCCTGGTGGTGAAGGTGTCATAGACGCTCAGATCCACGTTGGCGGCGGTCGGTTCGGTGCCGTGGGCCAGTCGGCGGGCGAGCATCCCCAGGGCGGCCATGTCCGGGGTGTCCCCGCGGCGGATCAGGGTGTCGGCGGCCTGGACTGCGGCCTCGAAGCCGGCGGATCCGGACGCGGCATCCACGGCGTTGAGCAGCCGGCGCCGATCGGTGGCGGTGGCTTTGGCAAACCAGTCGCGCACCGGGTCGGTGACCAGGGCCCGCAGCGGGGAATGGGACCACGCCCCGGGCTTGGTCACCAGCAACGGCAGCAGGGACGCTGGTTCGAAGATCGTCTCGGCCTGGTGCCCGAAGGCCCGCGGGAAGGACCGAACGGGCGCGGAGTGTTCGTCGAGGATCTCGATGACGTCGTGGCGCAACCCGACGGTGAGGTTCCGGCCGTGGAAGGCGGGCCCGGCGGCGTAGGTGTTCCCATCAATAAGGATATTTCCGGTTTTGTCGGCCTTGCGGGACTCGTAGCGCACTGGGTTGAACCCGACCCCGGGCAATGCCAGGGACGCGGCCATATCCTGGGCGAACAGCTCACCCAACGCCAGGGCTTTGCGGTAGTGCGTGGTCCCGGCCAGGGCGTCGCACCGGGCCAGCAGAACGTCGTTGAGCCCAGCCAACGTGGCGGCAACTGGTTCGGGGACCATGAGGTTGCGGCGCAGGAATCCGACCGCGTTTTCCACGTTGCCTTTCTCGTGTCCCGAATACGGGTTGCAGTAGCGCGACTCGGCGCGGTAGTGCAGCTTGAACGCGCCGAACAGTTTCGATTCCACGACTTTGGTGCCGACCCGGCGTCCGATGCCGGTGGCATTGTCAAAGACCATGTGCCGGGGTGCGGCCCCGATGTGTTCGAACACCCTGCGCAACCCGTGGCAGACGCATTCAGCGGTTTCGCCGCGGTACGCCTGCACGAAGCGCATGTTCGAGAACGGGAAGGTCACCACCAGGATATGCAGGACCTGCCGGATCCCGGCGATGATCGCTTCGGCCTGACCGAAGTCGACCTGCACCGTGCCAGCAGGCCACACCAGTTCTGTGAAGCCCTCACCAGCCTGCCGGTTCCGGGCAGCCCACTTCTTCACATGGCGTTGCACCGGTGAATACGTGCCGGTGAAACCATGCTCAGCCACCAGCCGGTCGAAGATCCGCTTGGCCGTATGGCGCTGCTTGCGCGGCCGGCGCTGGTCCTCGCCCAGCCACTGCTCAATGATGTGATCGAACCCGGTCAACACTGAGCCTCCGGGCCGGGCCGCCGGTGCTGGCGGTACCGGGGAGAAGTCCTGCTGATCGGCGTACCTGGCCACCGAATCACGGCTGATCCCCAGCGTGCGGGCGATCTCACGCCCCGGGACTCCCTGAGCGTCGAGTCTTCTGATATTTTCTTGAACGGACATGGGTACCGTCATCTCACTTTCCAGCCCTTCCGGCGCACACGCTTCGCAATGGCAGCGCCGTAAGGAACCTATCTGGGGGTGGCGGGCCCATGTCCCCAACACACTGGGAACGGCCCTGGCCACCGGATGATCTCTATCTCTGCGCACTCCCCAAATCCATTACGTGGACGGGAATTGCCTGGCCTGATTCTTACCGCTCTTTTGGCCTGAAACCAGCCACCAACTCGGCAGGATTTCTTGGCTGAAACGGCCTACAAATAGTCGACCACACACAAGAAGTCCATGAACGCTCTCGCGTCGGGTAGGGAACTGAAGCGTTCGGGGAACGTGGGAGCGAACTTCAGCGACTTGAACCAGGCCTCACTGTACGGATTATCATTGCTGACCCGGGGACGGGAATGGGACCGGGTGACCTCCAGGTCCGAGAGCAGCGCCGCGACTGTTTTGGAGGTCATCGAGGTGCCACGGTCGGCGTGGACGATCTGCGGGATGCCGTGGATGCCGAAGATTTCCTTCATCATTTCCACGGCCAGTTCCCCGGACTCGTGGGCATGGACGTAGGCGCCGACGATGTAGCGGGAATAGATGTCGATCATGACGTAGCAGTCGTAGTATTTGCCCTTGATCGGGCCGGCGAGTTTGGTGATGTCCCAGGTGTAAACCTGTCCGGGTCCGGTCGCGACCAGCTCCGGCACGGCCCGCGCCGGGTGGCGTGCGATCCGGCGGCGTTCCTTGACCTGGCAGTTCTCCTCCAGGACGCGATAGAACGTGGAGATTGAGCACAAATAGACGCCTTCGTCCAGGAGCCGGGCATAGATCTGCACCGGCGGCAGGTCCACGAAATCCTTCGAATTCACGGTCGCCAGGATGTGGTCGCGCTCGGCCACTGAGAGCTTGTTTGCCGGCGCCGGGACCGGCGGAGGGTCTTCCACCGCGATTCGGGGTTTGCGGGTCGCTGTGGCCCTGGATACCCCTGCAATCACGGCCGCTTCCCGGGTAGAGATGTCCGCCAGGGTGAGGGCGGTGTAGGCGCTCATCAGGGTTTCTTGTACCAGGGCTGCTGCTCCGCGCTTTCGGAGATATCCTCCAAAAGCAGCCGTGCTTTTTCCATTATCGACAACGCAGCTGCAGTCCGTGCCAGCTTGCGTTCACTCACCTCCAGCTGCCGACGTAGACGCCCGATTTCTGCCTGTTCAGCAGTGGGCTTGCCGATCTTTTCCCCGGGCTTTTTGCCCTCGAGGACACCGGCGTCGCGGAGCTTACGCCACTCGGTGATCTGGGAGGAATACAGGCCCTCGCGGCGCAGGTAAGCCCCGCCGCCGGTGCCATCGTCACAGGCCTGCTGGTACGCATCCAAGTACACCAATTTTTGTGCCGGAGTGAACGACCTACGAGGGGTCGGGCCTCCGGACCTGGGGCCAGGATTACTCATGGACCCATTCTCCCGCGGCGGGGAAATTGTGGAGATAGACATTAGTGGTGATCCTGGTTCTCGCCCTACGAATTAGACGAAGTTGCTACGAAGTACTGGCCTCACCCAACCCTGACACGTAGGGGATGTGGCGCCCACGGTGCCCGCAGGACTGTTGCTGAACGCGCCGTCGGCAGCTATCCAAAGCCTCTCCAGCCAGGCGGATGACATGGAAGGGATCCATCACCGGAACAGCCTCGGGAAGTTCTTCGGCCGCGGCGCTCTTAAACCCGGAGAACCCGTCCATGGCCACGACCTCGATCCTGTCCCGCCATTGTTGCGGGCGTGCTTTTAGCCACGTGGCGAAGACTTGTTTTGAGCGGCCTTCGACCATATCCAGCAGGCGGGACGGTCCGGTGCCATCACGGATCGGGGTCAGATCGATGATTACGCTCACGTATTTGTCCCCGCGGCGGGTGTGCCGCCAAACATGCTCATCAACACCGATGACTTTGACCCCGTCGAACCGGTGCGGATCATCAATGAGCACACGCTTACCTTCGGCCAGGACAGCTTTGTTGGCAGTATTCCAGCTCACGCCCAGCCCTTCGGCGACGCGGGCGACCGTGAGGTGTTGACACACGATTCCCTCCAACGCCCACCGCAGCCCGCGGCGGGAGAGTTTCGCCCGTGAATCGGCGGCTTTGGACGTGTCCTGCCGCCACACCTGTCCGCACCCGGAACATTTGTATCTGCGAACTTTGACCAGCAGCGTGGTCGGGCGCCAGCCGAAGGGTTCGTGAGCGAGCTGGCGGGTCACCGTGTCCCGAGGGACGCCTTGGCACCCACAGTTACGGCACCAGTCATCTGGGTCAACAACACGGCAAGCAAGAACGGCGTGATCGCGGCTCAGATGCTGCCCCGTGGCCTCGAGTCCAAGTTCGTCGAGCCGACAGAATGTGGTCAGGTCAGGGCTGTGGAAGGTAGCGTGGAACACGAGGGCCTTGCGGTAGAGGAATCAAGATCTAGCCCGGATTTTTCATGATCGTCGGTTTGGTCGCTGCGCTGGCGGTTGATTCCTGCTTCGGGTGATTTTGTGGTTTTGGGCTCGTTGGTGGGG
>NZ_JADOUR010000025.1:0-7870 GCF_015751665.1 Arthrobacter sp. CAN_A1
CACTCGAACCGGATCGTGGGCTACTCCATCGACGGCCGGATGAAGGCCTCCCTAGCCGTGGCCGCGCTTACCCACGCCGTGGCCCTCCGGTCCCCTTCCGGGACTGTGGTCCACTCCGACAGGGGCAGCCAATTCCGATCGCGGAAGTTCGTTTCAGCGCTGCACGCCAACGGGCTGACAGGTTCGATGGGCAGAGTCGGCGCGTGCGGCGATAACGCAGCAATGGAATCATTCTTTTCGCTACTGCAGAAGAACGTGCTGAACCGCAAACGCTGGGAAACGCGCCAGGAATTGCGGCTCGCGATCATCACCTGGATCGAACGCACCTACCACCGCCGACGCCGGCAGAAAGCCCTCGGTAAACTAACCCCGATCGAGTTTGAGACAATCAACAACATGGTGCTAGCCGCCTAAGAAACTATCAACCCCACGAGTCAACCAAACCGTGGGCAGTCCCGTCCGATCCCTAACTCGCAAGGGTGTGAAAGCGACCACCTTCAAGTCTCCGTGGGGGGCCTCCAGTGCGTCGCGGACACATCGCGCCGCGGATCGCGCTACTCCTCGGTTTGCTCCTTCGGAGAGAGTGCGTCCTTCTGGCTGGAACCTCCGATAACAGGTCTCCACCACTGTGCTGAGGGGTCAGAATCGATCAAGAGTGTACGCACCAGCAAGGTCAGCGGAATCGCGAGAATCGCGCCGACAGGTCCGATGACTACAGCCCAGAACAAAACCGAGACGAACGTAATCGTCTGGCTGAGAGCTACCGCGTTCCCAACAATCCTGGGTTGCACAATCGATTGAACAACGAGGTTGATCACCCCGTAGATGACGACAATCGCAACGACAGTCCCCCACCCACCGGTGAAGAAGCCGAACACCAACGGAGGGATGATCGCGATGAAGTAACCGATGTTCGGGACAAAACTGCACAAAAACGCCAGCAGCCCCCAAAGGAAAGCACCCGGCACACCGAGGATCACCAGCGAAAGCCAGTTCAATGCCCCTTGGGCGACCCCCAGACCGGTAGTGGCTAACATGTACTTCCGAATCCCGATGGCGAAAGACCGGAGCGCGGCGACCATATCGGGGCGATCCGGCTCGATAAGCCGGAAGAGGAACGGAATGGAGGTCGCATCCATCGCCATCAGGATGAGCGTCGTGAGGATAATGACCAGCGCGACCGTTATGTTCGTTACCGAGCCAAGGATGCCGCCGACGATGGCCACTATTCGGCCCGGGTTCAGGTCTGAAACGACCACCTGGATTTGTTCCGGGTCGAGCCCCAATGCGCCAAGCCCAGCGGCGACTGTCTCACCGACTGCCGCTATCTGAGAGGCATACTGCGGCAACAGGGCTGCGAACTGGGCGAACGCCACAATAAGGGCGGTGACGAACGCAGCGAGCAGCAGAAAGACTGCTCCGATGACGGTACCCGTGGCGATCCCCTGTGGTGTGCCGCGACGCTCCAGAGCAATCCGCAGCGGATGCACACAGATTGTGAGGATCAGCGCCAGAAACACCGGGGCGATGAAGCCCTGAATCGCGTTCAGGCCGAATGCCGTGAGCGTTGCCCCACCGAGTCCCGCGAGGATCGCGGCCGAACGATACGATCGGGAGGTTGGTTCGCCCTGTGCCACCCCGGCTGGGATCTTGGTGGGTTCGACTACAGGATGGCGCTGAACGCTTCTCCGCCACCACACCATGTCCACCCCTCCGGCTTCCTCTGATCTGGCAAGTATCGGGCGGCGGCGCCACTACTACATCACCCGATGCGGGCGATGTCTACCGGAGGCGACAATGCAATTCTTGTCCTGCTGCTGGCCTCGGAGGAACCGAACGAAGGGCAGAAATATGTGGGTCCGGCTTCCATATCTGAACTGGGGCACCTCGGAAAGGCTGCGCCGGGCCCAATTCACCATCGACGTGTGGGGTAGCCCGCCGTCGGGGTTAGATTGACGCAATGCTCAGCGCCGTTGGGACGCTGATCCCGATAGCGGTCGCCGTCGCAATCAGCACCATCCCCATTCTGACCGCGGTTGCGCTCCTCTTGTCACGGGAGAAGCGCAATCCGTCAATGGCCTATTTGCTGGGGTGGGTCCTGGGCCTTTTTGGGGTCGCAGCCTTATTCAGCCTAGGGCTCTCCGCCACGCCAGAGTCCGTCACAGGCCGTTCAACCCCGACTTTTGGTGTTGCTGAAACGGTCATCGGCCTTGTGCTGCTGACCCTCGGTGCAATACTCATTTTTCGTCGCAGTCAGCCGAAGAATACAGCTTCGTGGATCGACCGCATGTCCGGGATCGGCGCATATTCGGCATTCGGCGTCGGTGTTCTCCTGAACCTTCGGGTCAAAGCACTCCTCCTCGCGGCGGCTGCGGGTCTGGCGGTCAATGCTGCACGGCCGACCCTGACGGAAAGCCTCATCGCCCTGGCGGTCTACACCGTCATCGGCTGCGTAACAGTAGCGGTCCCTGTTCTCCTCACCTTGGCAAAACCAGCAATGATGGAACCACGCCTGCGACAAACCCGCGACTGGATTCAGACCAATCAGCGCATGGTCACAGCCATCGTGGTCATCATGGTGGGCGCCGTCATCACCGGCAACGGACTCACCAACCTCAACGGCTAATTGCTGGTCGACCGCCCTGGAGATGAAGCAGAATGGGTTGATGCCGACGATCTCCTCCCTCTCCGACCCAGGCGCTGCAGAACCAACCATGATGGCGGTTGTCACGTCCGGTGTTGGTGGCTATGACCAGCTTGTTGTCGCCCAGGTCCCGGTTCCGGTTCCAGCCGAAGGCGAGGTGCTCATCCAGGTCCTGGCCGCCGGGATGAACAACACCGAAATCAACACCAGGCTCGGCTGGTACTCCTCATCAGTGACGACGGGCACCAACGATGCGGCCGGCGACCTCTCCGGGCCAGCGTCGACGCGGGCCGATGGGGGCTGGAAAACCCCCACTCCCTTCCCTCTGATTCAAGGTGCGGACTGCTGCGGGCGGATCGTCGCCGTCGGCCACGGGGTTGACGATTGTGTGCTCGGGTCACGGGTGTTGGTCCGTGCCTGTATGCGCACGCGGGGCTTCTCCTCGACGGAAACCACCTGGTTGGGGTCGGACCTGAATGGGGCATTCGCACAGTTTGTCGCTGTCCCTGCTCATGAGGTATTCGCTGTGGATAGTGATTGGAGCGCCGCCGAACTTGCCACCGTCCCCTGCGCCTACGGGACGGCGGAAAACATGGTCCTCCGCGCCGGTATCAACTCGGGTGCGCGAGTAGTGGTGACCGGTGCCTCCGGAGGCGTCGGATCGGCCGTGGTGCAACTCGCCAAACGACGCGGCGCCCACGTAATTGGCATCGCCAGCGACGCCAAACAGGAGCGAGTCCTGGCCCTGGGCGCGGATCAGGTCATTGGGCGGGATCATCCACTGGAGGTGTTGGGCGCGGAAAGCGCCGACGTCGTCGTCGATAATGTTGCCGGCACCGGCTTCTCTGCGATGCTCGGCCTCCTGAAGAGGGGCGGGACCTATGTATCGTCGGGCGCGATTGGCGGCCCCGTCGTCGAACTGGATATGCGCACCTTTTACCTGAAGGACCTCACCCTGGTTGGGTGCACGGCCTGGGATGAGGCGGCCTTTCCCAATGTGATCTCCTACATTGAGCGCGGAGAAATTCGCCCGCTTCTGGCGAAGACGTTCCCCCTCGACCAGATCGTCTCTGCCCAACGGGAATTCCTCGACAGGGCGCACGTGGGTAATTTCGTCCTCATTCCACCCGCGACCTCGTCCACACGATGAAACTTCGCCACAACTCGCCCTTCGTCCGCTTCTGGACAGCATCCACAGTGTCAGACTTCGGAACCTACATCACCACGGTGGCTTTATCGGTCCTTGTCCTGGTGTCCCTGAACGGCTCAGCCTTCGACCAGGGATTGGTCAACGCTGCCCGCTGGGCACCTTACCTTCTCTTCGGCTTGCTCGCCGGAATCTGGGTGGACCGGTTCCGTCGTCGCACGGTTCTCATCACCGGCGACTTCGGACGAGGATTGGTCCTGGCACTCTTGTGCCTGCTGGGGGTCCTGGGTTTCCTCACCGTGCCCTTGGTGATGACCCTGATGTTCGCTTTTGGGACGCTGGCGCTGGTGAGCGACGCCGCCCACCAATCCTTCCTGCCACAACTCGTTCCGCGACCGCTGCTTACGCGGGCCAATGCCCGCCTGCAGCAAAGCGACACCGTTGCCCAAACCACCGGAGGTGCGGTAGCCGGTGGCCTCGTCGCAGTGGTGACGGCGCCTTTCGCCCTACTTGTGGGGGCGGTCACCCACTTTCTTTCCGGCCTCGTTCTGCTCTCCCTTATGCAAGCAGCGGCTAACAAGCCATCTTTCCGCACAGACGGTTCCCTGCAGTACAAAATTGGTGAGGGTTTGCGCTGGATCTAGGGCCATCCACGGCTAAGGCCGCTAGCCTGGTCAAGCCACACATGGTTCATCGGCTCCGCCATGATGGGAGCTGTCCTTCCGGCGCTGGTGTTGAATGATCTGCGGCTTGGTGCACTGGGGCTGGGTTTGGTGCTGACCGGCGCAGGAATCGGCTCCGTTGTGGGTACCCTCCATTCGATCCGGATCGGGGAGCGGTGGGGTACTGGCAAAACCATGGTCATCGCACGCCTGCTTCAGCCAATCGCGCTCGCTCTGATTGCCCTCTCCCCCATGGTCGCTGCCGCGATGGCCGATGGCGGATTGGCTGATCAGTCGTATGGCTTGCCTTCCGAGTGGCCGGCGCCGCTCTGGGCGGCGTTTGCCGTCGCAGCGGGAGGCCAGTTCCTCTTCTGGCTGGCCATGGGCGTCGAAGGCCCCTTGGAAATGGGGTATTGGCAGGCGGTGACGCCGGACCGGTTGATGTCGCGGATGAGCGCCACCCGGCGCTCCATCAACCGCGGAATGATCGTGGTCGGGGCTCCCATTGGTGGAGCGATTGCCACTGTCACAACCACTTCCATTGCCCTCTGGGTCGCCGCCGGAATCATGGTGCTGGCAGCACTGGTGCTGCTGTTCTCGACCTTCAGAAACGCCGACGTTGAGGTCGATCAACTAACCGATGAAGAGGCACTCACCCAGTGAGTGCCGTCGCACGCTTGTTGCCGCCGTTGCCTTGGAGAGTGCGAAGCGAAAGAGCTAGCGCCGCTCCTGGCCCTTCATGAGGTCGGCGTGGTGCAGCGCGGCGACGTTGGGATGGGCACGCAATCGGTAGCGGAGGGCATTGTCCCCGTAGGTTTCGAGGATGGGACTGTTGGTTGGGTCAACTGATAATCCATGGGCTTCGGCGTGAAAGCGTTCGCTCATGTGCAGTGCTGGCATGGTGGCGTCGAGCGCCGGGTTGTAGAAGAACGGCAGCGAGATCCTGTCGGTGCCCTCGGACGGTGAGATCACGCGGTGCAGTGTTGCCTTGAGGTAGCCGTTCGTCGCCAGCTCGAGCATCTCACCGATGTTGACAACGAATGTGCCGGGAACATCGGGGACATCAATCCACTTCCCCTGGTATTCCACTTGGAGCCCACCCTTTCCCGGTTCCACGAGCAGCAGCGTCAACACGCCGCCGTCGCGGTGGGACCCCACGCCCTGTTTGGGCTCGTTGCCGGATTCCCCCGGATAACGCACGATTTTGAGCATCGGGAAAGCCCGGTCACCAAAGGCTTCATCGAAGCTGTCCTCGGGTGCCCCCACGGACACGGCAAGTGCCCGCAGAAGGTCGAGGGAGATGGCGCTCAGGTGCTGTGTCCATTCAGCAACAACCTCTTGCATCTCGGGCAGTTCTGCCGGCCACAGGTTGGGGCCTTCCAGCCGCCAGTAGTCAGCAACGCCGGCACCCGGCTTCACGGAAGCGCGATCGACGCCGATATCGATCTGTTCACGCCAGTCGACCGACCGATCGGTCAGTTCAGCGCCCATCCGGGTGTAGCCACGGAACTGGGGGCTATGGACATTCTCCAGCTCCAGTTTTTGTTCCTCCGGCAAGTCGAAGAAGCGGCGGGACGTGGCGAGCATGGCATCAACGATGTCCTGTGGGATTCCGTGGCCGGCCAGGTAGAGGAATCCGACGTCATGCATCGCATTGCGAAGGTCGTCCCGGAACTGCGACGCATCCTCCCCGCCCGCGCTAAGCCGCGAGTAGTCCAGGACAGGCAATGATTCGAGTGACACGTCGTTAAAGTCCTTTTCAGCAAATTTAGGAAACCGAAGTCCTTATCTGCTTCAACGTTACGACGCGAACCGATGTGCCGAAGGGTCGCGTTGCGAACTATGTCGCCGCTGGCATCAAGCCATCGGGTGGCTGCCTCATCGGTCGACCCTTGAAACAACCCCGATTCAGGAGGTGGTCTTCACGACGAGCACATCGCACGGCGCGTTGTGCACCACACTCCAGGCAACGCTTCCAAGAACCCGACGAAGGCCCTTCATGCCGACGTTGCCGACGACGAGCAATTGCGCTCCTGTGCGCTCGGCTTCCTCGATCAGGACGTCCTGCGGTTTGCCCTTGCCTGCGGCAGAGCGGACCTTTACCGCAGGGTGCTCATCCCGCAGTTTGACCGCGACCCGCTCGGCCAACTTCAGGGCTTGCTCGGCGTCGTCCAGTATCCACGTGTCATTTCCGATATGGACAACCTCGGTGTTACCCGTGATGTGTGCACTGAGCACCACGAGTTCCGCCCCCAGGCCCTCAGCCAATGCCGCAGCCCGCGACGCCGCCATGTACGCGGTATCGCTACCATCGACCCCAACAACCACATTTCCCGCCATCTTGGCACTCCTTGATCGTTGAACCGCGCGTGCGGTATCCGCACTCACTTAGTCTTAGTGAGAACCCTACTTGGCGAGGGAAACATTTGGATATCCAACCGGTGCGAGCTGTTCCTTTCCCTCCACATTACGATTGCGCATCGTCGGTGAAGATTCAGCATCTTTGAGTAACGGAAGATGTCACAGCGTCGAGAATCATCTCAAGGCCACCGGAGTGGATTTCGCATCTTCCGGCAACTGTCTTGGCGCAGAGCTCGACGACGAGCTTATGTTTTCGCATCTATGGAGGGGACCCAGTTGAGCATGAAGAAGGCATTACGAAGGCAAACACAGAAGGGGTCCGCATCCAGGTGGCGCACCGCCGTCGTCGGCCTAGTCGGCACAGTGGTGGCTTTGGGAACGGGGCTACCGTCGGTCGCAGCAGATGCAGGCGGCAGTATTTCCGGCACGATTACCGCCCCGGCAGGGAGTGATTTCTCGGGGATTAATGCTTGGTGTCATAGCCTCGTAGCAACAAACATTGTTGGGTAGAGGGAGTTGCTGGTGGCGCGGAGGTTGTTGACGTTTGCTGATCGGGCGGACATTGCGGTGGGGATTCGGGCGGGCCAGTCGGACCGGCAGATCGGGGTGGAGATCGGCCGGGATCACACGGTGGTGTGGCGGGAGCGGCTCCGGAACTCCACGAAGACCCGCGGCTACAAACCCGTGGCCGCGGACTGTAAGGCCGAGGATCGTCGGAAGCGTCCGCAGATACGCAAGATCGACGCGGACCCGGTCGTTCTGGCCCGGGTGAAAGCTGACCTCTTCCGGTCTAGGACCCCGCGTCAGATCGCTGGCCGTTTGCTTTTGGAGGCCACGGACTCCAGCGTTGAACCCATGGTCAAATCCCCCGATGCCCAAGGCCGGACCGTGTCCCACGAAGCGATCTACCGGTGGATCTACGCGATGCCCAAAGGCGAGCTCGCACGCGAAGGGATCATCCTGCAATCCAAGCGCACCATGCGTAAACGCCGCAGGCCTCTGGGTGAGCGTACCGGCGGGAGGATCATCGGGATGGTCAGCATCGATGACCGGCCA
>NZ_JADOUR010000026.1:0-7023 GCF_015751665.1 Arthrobacter sp. CAN_A1
GAAATTTTGCGTCAACAACACTATTTTCCCAGCTCAGGAGCACTTTTCGTCGTTTAACCACACCCCACCAGCCACTACCTCATGAAAGACCGAGGTTAGAGACGCCCTATTGGGCTTGGGTGAAAGAGAGCTTATCGGTCTCAAGGAGATATCGAGATGGCAGCGGCGGGTTTGAGATGCTTGATGAGTCGCTTGCAGAGAGTATGTGTCAAACTCTGGGCATCCGCACGCCCGACCTGCGCGCCCATGAACATAGCTCGTACGGAGGCTATCAACAGCTCAACTCAGCTATGGCTGCTCTTCGAAGCCATACGGTACCCCTGCAGATTGCCGATTATCTTCTTGCGCACGGCGGGCACGCCGCTGGCAAGACCCTGAATGCCATGTTGTTGCGAAGCAGGTCGCTCTATGAGGTGGGTTTGAGAGCCGGGCGTCCAGGTCTGACTAGGCGTGTGCCTCTAGGCGTTAAAGAGAATGCGGACGCGCTATTCGCTTCTTCTGGACAATCGGGGGTTCGGTTAGCGAAGGCGTGGGAAGCTCTTTACGGAATCAGCGCTGATGCCAGTAAAAGCTACGGCCTTGCCATCAAGGCTGTTGAGGATGCCGCTATACCGCATGTGTCTCCATCCAATACCAGGGCGACTCTAGGCACTCTAATCAACCAGATGCGGGATCAGAAAAATTGGTCCTTACCCCTGCACCGAGAACAACAAGAAAACGGTTCCGCCGATGTCATTCTTGGTATGATGCGGCTGCTCTGGAACGGTCAGCATGATCGGCATGGTGGTCAACCTTCCGCGCCTGGCGACGTTACTTTCGAGGAAGCTCAGGTCGCGGTTTCCCTTGCGGTCAATCTAGTGCAACTATTCTCCGCAAAGCTGGTTGAACGTCGAGAGTAGCCGCTCTGAACGATCGGTTCATCGCGCTCCACTCAGCATCGAACCCTTCAGGCAAGAGACAGACTGACACGAACATGAGCACTTGCCCTCTCAGCCGAGCGCTCGCGCCACGTCGTAGCTTGCGGATTTGGTGAGGTTGTTCCGCGCCCGATCATACCTCCGAGTGGTGCGTGGGTCAGCATGACCCATCGAGTCCTGTAGATCGTGCAGCGGTGTCCCTGAGTCCAGCGCGATTGTAGCGAACGCGTGCCGCAAGCTATGGGGGCTGATCTCCCCCTCAATTCCGGCCCTGCGCGCCAGCCGTTGCACTGTACGGAACGCCTCGGAGGATGCCCACGGCTTGCCGGTGGCCGTGGTGAACAACGGCAGACCTACGCTGGCCCCCTTCACCAGCTCTTGCCCCGTGGTGTCGAGATAGGCATTGAGCGCTTCCACGGCGGGGGCCGGAACGGCCACCCTGGCCTGTGTTCCGCCCTTGCGTTGGATGTTCAGCGTCCGGTGTCCGGTGTCATGCCCGTAATCCGTGGTGCTGGCACCGAGTGCTTCGCTGAGCCTTATGCCGGTGAACAGCAACAGACTCACCAGCGCATGGGACCGGGGACTATCAGTCTGGGCTTCGCCCAGCAGTGCGCGCGCCTGATCCTTGCTCAGCCCTTGGGTACTGGAGTGGTCAGCGTTCACCTTTGGGCGCTCCACCAGCGCGACCGGGTTAGCGGTGACGAGATCGGCTGAGATCGCGTAGCGGTAAAAACTCGACACCGCCGCAAGTTTCTGTGCCACGGTGGCCTGCTTACCGGCCAGCGCGTGACGGTAACCGTCCACATGCACCCGCCGAACACTGAGCAAGTCCAGCTGGTGGCCGTCCAGCCAGGCACAGTAGCTCTCCATGATCCGTGCGTAAGCTCGCAGCGTGTGGGGTGATCCCCGCTGCGCCAGCTTCCATGCCGCGATGGTCAGCTCGTGCCTGGACGCGTTGCCAAAGGGTCCAGTGGTCAGGCTCTTAAGTTCCATACACACATGATAACTGACATTATCATGTGGTCTAACTTGGCCTAGCGAAGCCCTGCTATGAACTCTCGGTGGTAGGCGAAGTTGGCTGGTTCAATCGCGTGCCGGAGATTCAGCAGAGCACGAACTTGGCCTGACGTCGTCTCGCGGAGATTCAATTCTTCGTCGACGAACACGGCCCCCTTATCAAAAAGAACGTGATCGTTGGGACAAAGGCACAGGACGTTGTCGGTTCCATCGGCACCACCGTGCTTCCCACCTACGGGGCGTACATGCGCTCCCTCGGCGTACGCGCCCGCTCCTACCGTCAATCGCACTGCGCAAAACTGACACGTGTAGTCGTAAAGCTGTTTGACGTACTGGGTTACCGCGCTGTTGCGTACGATTCGCTGCACAACTGACGCTTGTCGACCAGGCGTTGGGTTGCCCTGAGGTGGCACGTCGCCGCCGCCTGTGGGCTGCCCCTCGGTCGCGACCTCCCATGCCCCGCCGGGCTCTAACTGACGTAGCTCATATCGAAAGATCAGTGGACCATCGTTGCTCGGCTCTGACCAGTGCCGCTCGACGGAGAAGAGGCCGTCATATCTGTATCCACTCGCGGGCGAGTGCGCTGGGTCTCCCCCCGCGCCCCGTATGACCCGAACTGGCAACCCCCGCGCTTCGCTCAGCGCCAATCCTTGATTGCCCCGGGTCAGCGTCTGATCTTGAACCTGCCGCCCGAGTTCGTCGCGCCCACCCTGACCGGTGTAGAGAATCCACGTGCCGTGGTCCTGGTCATCCCGGTAACCACCCGAAACCACAATCGCGTCCGCACCGTCGTCGTAGTCACCGGAGATGCCTCCCTGATTATGACGATGCAGGCCCGCCCGCCTGACGTCTTTCCTGTCGATAAACGGCTGGCCGACGGTCACACCAGTTATCTGTCCGAACACACTAGGGGTAGGCATTGAATGATCGTACGGTTCGACCGATCAATATGGCGTCATCGACGCGAACCCGCCCGGACATGGCACCACCCGGAGGGGGGGCATGGGCCCCTCCGGGTAGTTCGCGGTTCCCCGGCGGTCTTCCCGCCTCGGGTCGCGAACGGGTTGCAACACTTTAAATCGTCTATACGGGGAAATAAGGGTGGAATGAGGGGTGCCGGGGTGATGGGAGGGAGGAGGCATAACCTCCACCCTCAAATCTCTACGCAGGGTGCAACGAGGGCATACTCCGGGGGATTGCCTTGCCATGCCTGCGGCTGTGACTGCGCCACGGTCCCGGTTCATTGGTGGGGAAGGTGGCGACGATGGAAAGGCACTCGGCACACGGAGGGCGGACTGTAGAGAATCCATCCTGGGAGCCGTAGGCGGCCTGAGCCGCACAACGGCTGTCCAGTCCAAGACGCATGTAGTGAGCTTTGGTCTTGTCCCACTCACGCGCGGAACTGGGGCTCTCGGGGTTGATCATAGGGACCTTTCAGGTCGGGTGATGGAAGGTGAATCGATGAGAGGCGCGGAGCTTGCTCCGCCCTGCGGGCTATGCGGCGCTCCGCTTGGCTTCTACATGGTCATGACCGGAGCCCTCAAGGCGTAGGTTCATGACGTCTGAGGCTTTTCCTTCAGCCGTTATGGAGCTCTCAGCGGAGTAACGGCGGTGATGCCGCCGTTTCCCTGGTTCTGGTAGGTGAGGGACGAGCCAGCAGAACGCTGGCCTGCGGGCCAGCTTCTACAGGGGAAGGGCTGGCCTTGCGGGCCAGCTTCGGCGAGCGAGAGCGAGCCGTTTAGGTCTTTATAGGTAGAAGGACATTCGGTGTGCCCGCCCGTCAGAACGGCGGAGCACCCTGATCCGTAACCCATGGCGGGATTTGGTCGTGATCCGCGTTGTACGTCCCCGTGTCGAATTTGAACCAATCCGGGTTCTCCACGAACCAGTCGAGGCCCCAACAGCCAGTGATCGCCTCACCGTCGGGAACGAGTTCCCAGATGGTGAGGATGTGGACGCTACTGGAGTTGAACCGTGGAAAGCTCTGCAAGAGACCCGCTTGCCGCGCGGCGTCCCAGTGCCGTGTGATGGTACGGACGCTGGTGATGCCCACGCTCTTAGCTACTGTTTCACGGCTGACGAATGTCTCTCCGGAGCGGTCTGCGTAGTTGACCATTGCGGCCAGCGTCCGCTGCACGGACGGTGGGACAGGAGAACCCTCGACTGTGGCTAGGTAGGACTCGGGGCAGTATCGGGCAACACGACTCCTCGGCGGTGCGTCTATCACTGCTTCACTGGCAGGGTCGGTTTCCAGCCGTTGCTGTAGCGCGATCCCAAAAACTCGCTCAGTTTCTGACTCGCTGCTGTCGCACCCAGTTGTTCAGGTCGTCGAGGTGGTAACGGCAGTTGCCGCCGAACTTGTGGAAGGCCGGCCCTCTGGCTCGGCCCGACTGGGCCAGCCACTTCTCAGAGACGTTGAGGTACCGCGCCGTCTCTCGCCGCGTAAGAAACGGCGACTGGTTCCGACCTCCCACTCCTGCCAGGTTCAGAAGTGGGGTTGAAGCTGATGAATCCAAAAAGTGCTCCTTTCGAGCAGCCGGGAACGAGATGCTTGGCAAGCACCTCGTTCCACTACTTTGGTACGAGATGCTTGCCATGTCAACATGGCACGGAAAGGTTTTTGTTGGCAACCATCTCGTGCTATGTTATTGACATGACGAACCTGGAACTCCCTACGCTTCCAGCAGGCGTGAAGTACCTTGGCAGACCCGAGGGGCCTGACGAGGCATCAGAGCCCGACGGCGGCCTAGAGTTCAAGGTGCTCTGGGCTCGCTACGAAATCAGCGGGCTTTCGGTCAGGATCGGGTGGACCGTGGATCACATGATGGGATCTTTTCGAGCGCCGAACCGTCTGCACATCGATTTCGACTCCTTCAACTACGGCACCGCCCCTGAAACAGCGGAGGGTTTCGCTCCCGAGCAGGCGTTCGACGGAATCACAACGCACGTCTTGCGCTCCGTGCCGATGGCGCACGCCCGTGCGCTCATGCGCGAGCGCTACGAGCAGCTCTTTGTTCTGAGTCTGCACGAGGCCTTATCTCCGCTCCCGACTCGCGTAGAGAGTGACCGTGACTACGTGCACGTCGCGATGGCGTATGTGGCGCTCGTGAACGGCGGCTCAATCGAGCCTCTAAAGCGCTTGTCGGAGTGGACAAACGAAAGTGATGACACGTGGTCTGCGCGACTTCGGCGCGCCCGCACCCGGGGGGTGCTGCTCGGCAAAGGGCGGCAGGCCGAGCTAAGCCCGAAATGCCAGAAGGTCGCAGATGAAATCTGGTCGCAGCTGAGGGAAGCCAAGGGAGCCGCAAGTGGCGGTCACTAAGCTCCCCGGTGGAACTAAGCGTTGGCAGGCAGACTGGACATCACCCGACGGCACGCGCAGGCGGAAACGCTTCCCGACAAAGCGGGAAGCAGAGCAATTCCTCCAGAACACTCTGCAGACCATAAGGGGCGGCACATACATCGATCCCAAGCTCGGGAGTAAAACCACCGTAGATCAGCTGTACCAAGAGTGGATCGACCGTATTCGCACTGTCGGTGCGACAGGGAGGAAACCTGCGTCCCCGAAGACGGTCGACAACTACCGACGGTTCTACGAGAACTACGTTCGGCCACGGTGGGGCCACACCAACCTCACAAGCGTCAACTACGACGACACTGCCACATGGATAAGGGACCTAACGGGGCGCGATGGACTTGCCGCAGGAACCACCACCCGCAGGGAGGTGGGTCTTCTCTTCGGCAGACTGATGGGCTTCGCGGTGAAGCGGCGACTGCTGCCCGCCAATCCTGCAAAAGATGCCCTGGGGAACACTGACTACATCCCCGCGAAGCAAACCAATCGGGAGCACGTCTACCTGACCATGCCACAGCTCGCCTCTCTCGCGCTGGCGTCAGGGGACAATTCGCTGTTCATCATGCTCGCAGGAACATGTGGACTTCGGTGGGGCGAAATCACGGCGCTGACAGTCGGAGACGTTCGCCTTGGCCCCCGCCCAACATTGACGATCACAAAGGCATACTCGGAGGTGAGCGGCATCTTGATCCTGGGGCCCACTAAGGGTGGTGAAAAGAGGACTGTTCCCTTGCCACGACTCGTCGCCGATCGTCTAGAGGGCGTCGTGCAAGGAAAGGTCGCCGGTGAACGCCTGTTCAGTGGTGCGCGCGGGTCAGCCTTGCGTAATAACACTTGGACGAGGCGGCACTACGCGCCAGCTATAGCCATGGTGGCAGCGGTGGACGAGAGCTTCCCGCGCCCGACATTTCATGACCTCAGGCACACAGCAGTCAGCCTAGCGATTAGTGCAGGAGTCAATCCGAAGGTCGTCCAGCGCATAGCTGGACACGCTTCCGCCACAATGACTCTCGACACTTACGCAGGGCTTTTCGACGACGATCTTCATGACAGTGCGACCCGTTTGAATGAAGCACTAACGGCTAGCCATTGGATCTGAGCGTCACTTTTTCGTCACCTCAACCCCCCTCTCCCCAATGGAGCTGGGGCCAATCCGTCTCACTCGTAATGAGAAGGTCGCCAGTTCGACTCTGGCAGGAGGCTCCACCTTAATCGCGGAAACATTGGGGCCTTCTGGGTCTACAGCTTGGTATTTGACAGTGTTATCCGATGTTTTCCGTCTCGCGTTCCAAATGACCCGACATTTTATCGACGCCGTAGCGCGCTGTCCCCACGCGGCCGAAATACGAGCGTGTCTCACGGACGACCTTTGCCACAAAAGACTGTGCCCGCATCCCACGGCTAGGAATGTACTCACGGCTGAGCATCCTCGACGTGTCCGTCCTTGGTGCAGGGGTTGAGTTGAACCGACGGCATGAGTCCGCATGGCGTCCCCGTTTGCCGTCACCGACGGCTGATAGCCAGTGGACCCAGTCCCTCAAGGGACCGGGTCCACTGCGATTTCGTCATTGAGCGCGAGTATTGCCCATTGTGAACGCCGGCGGCGTGGCAGGGGGTGGAGCAGCGCTACACCCGTTGCGCCCGGTAGAGGAAGGCGGCCATGGCATCACGGTTGATCGGCGTCAGAGGCTTGTAGGAACGGGTGCCATTGCCGTTGTCCCAACCGGTCGAAAT
>NZ_JADOUR010000027.1:0-5999 GCF_015751665.1 Arthrobacter sp. CAN_A1
TTGGCCTTCCATTTGTAGAAGGCTTGTTTGGAGAAGTTCAATACCCGGCAGGTCACCGTGACGGGGACACCGTCAGCGGCCAGTTCGCGGACCAGCGGGAACATCATTTTGGGTTGACGTCCCGGGAAAGGTAAGCGACGGCTCTGCGCATCACTTCGGCTTCTTGTTCCAGGAGTTTGATCCGCTTCCTGGCCTCGCGCAACTCGATGGATTCTTCCTTCGCTGCTTGGGCTTTGGGGTCGTCTTCTTCGTCGGCTTTCTTCAGCCACCGGTGCAGGGCGGCCGAGGAGACACCGAAGTCCTTAGCGATCGTGGACAGGGGTGCTTCGCCCTTACGGGCAACCGCGACCACGTCACGGCGGAACTCTTCGGGAAAGGCTTTAGGCATGATGAACATCCTTCCACCCGCGAGGTTAATCCTCACAGGTCAGGAGTCAACCAAACCTTCAGCAGTCCCCCGGGCTGCTACAACTGAACGATGGGATGGTTTGCCAAGCGGTTCGACGCGTCGTTCGACGAAACGGATTGGCCCAGAGATCCGCGTTTGGATCCTTTTCGTGATGAGGTGTGGCAGCTGTCGTTGAACGGCGAGATCCAAGGATGGGTAACAACCTCGGTCACCCCCATGCGTTCATTACCTTTCTTCTGGTTCAAGCTCGAATGTATGTGGAACCAGGTGCATTGGGCCGACGGGAAGCACGAGGACGTCGAAGAGGACTACAGTCCCGGATGGTTTGTCGTGGAGGAGCTGCTGACCGGCCACTTCACCACTTACGATTCCCGCTTCGATCGGGATGGCACATTTGACGCCAGCCTCGTTACCGAACCCGACCGCGACCGTTTGTGGGCACATTTGAACCACGGCAGCTAGTCGCCCGCACCGGAGTAGGCTCAAGCCCCCAACATTCGCTCCGGCGACCCGCCTACATCGGTATGCGGCCGTGACAACACGGCCGCCAACTCCGGGCCATATAGTTCAGAGAAGAACGCCGACATCCATCTTCGAAAGCTGCAACCTGCGGCAATCGTCATAGGAATCAGCCAGAACCGCACAACCGAACTGCAAAAAGCCACCAAACCGAACTAACAGTCACAGCGATGGATGAGCCGCGGTTGAGAATGTCAATGCTATTGGAGACGCACTTCCGCAGCCTGACTTGAGCCCACCACCACTCTCATGACGACTCACCCGTGGACTGACCGCAGTTTCACTTGAGCCCACCCCACGTGATGGCTCAGGACGGGAGTACTGTTTGAGTCTCCACTCATGATTAGGGGTGGCCAAGTACCAGAGCTACTACCGTTGCTGAAAGGTGAGCACGTGTCCGAGTGGGTTCGCATACAGGCCAGATCAGGACGCACCGACGTGTGGCTCGACGTCTACGGACAAGGTAAGCCGAAGGTCACCGGAGCACCCTGGTACATGCCCGACGGTGTCACCAGTGTCTACCCGTTCATCGTGGACTGGCGTCCTGAAGAACTTCCCTTCCCGGTATGGCTTGCTCCCTACAACGGAGGCAAGAAGTACGGTGACATGCTGTGGACCGGTGGGCTGGCGTTGAAGATTGTCTCCACTCGTTTCATCGAGGCACTTCGCGCAGCTGAGGTCACCGGTTACCGAACCTTCGACGTCGAGGTTCGAGACCACGCCGGCTCGCCTGTCGAGGGATACACCGGCTTCGCGACCGATCCGTCCCCGGGGTCTGACATCCAGAACCTCTACGGCCAGACTTGTCAGAACTCTGCTTTCATCGCCACACAGCGTGTCGTCGAGGCATTGCACGATCACGGAGCTGACCAGCTGGAAATCAGCCCCTACACCCCCGACTGAGACCAGCCGCTGTTCATGGTGACTTAGTTACTCCCAGGACCAGCCGGTAGGGGGCGCCTCACATGCGAGCACCCTCCGGCTGAGAATGTCAACGTGGGTGCAGACCACTTCCGCAGCCTGACTTGAGCCCACCACCCCCCGGTCAGCCCATTAGCGTGCAGCGCTGAAACGAACTTCCGCGATCGGAATTGGCTTCCTCTGTCGGAATGGACCCACCTTTCAGGTCGAGTCACGCGCATCGATCAAGTATCAGTGCGGTACCCGGTAGATAGCAGGACCGGGTTGGCGGAAGTCGGAAGCGCTATGCAACACACCGTGTCCAGTGTGCAGGAGCGCCGCACCCATGATGGACGTCTTGTCGGTTGGGTCGTCAGAATCCGAGATTCCACTTAGAGACCTCCGCGCCGATAACACCCTGATACGTCGACGAATCAGGAATGCAGGTCAAGAACGGGCCCCTCTGAGGCTGACGCCGAGTTTGGTTGGATGCTATCCCCAGAAGATGGGGTCTCCGCCTTCGTCCACATGATCGAGCAGTACTTGAAGGCTTGGGCTCGGAGCAAGGAATTGGTACTGATGGAATTTCAGATTCCGGTCGCGCCAGTACAAGGTCCACAGCCCTGTCTTCTTCGTGAAATACATTCGAGCTATCGGGAAGCGTGACCACTGCGTTTGCTCATCACCATCCCACGGGGGACGGCATTCGACAATGGTGATGTGACGGGCAGCGACGTCGCACTCCACCCGCATCTCAGTGCTGAATCTGGGAGGCACCCGTCCGGCACACCAACGGCGCGCACGAGCAACCTCGAGCTCAGGCAATCCAGAAGAAACCATAATCTCGATAATCCCAGAAGCTCACCGGCCAAGAAACTCCGGAAAACTTGGGAGGGCGTCAAAAAACCGTGGCCGCAGCAAAACCGCAGATGGTCTCCACCACGGTCGCTGGATGAAGTCGCTGGATGAATCAGCTGCAGTATGCAGGTCTTGACCGGTTGTTCCGTTGCTGCCAGGTTCCTCCTCGACGCCGAAATCGGCTGGCGTAGGCCGGGAATTTGCAGGACAGCCCATCCACCATGGGGTAGGTGACGAATATCATGTGGCAGAGGTTTTATGACAACGGTGTATCAAGTCGACTGATAGCCCGAATAGTTGTCCCCCTATGTGCCTCGCCGGAGGGCCTCATCATGATCACCAGGCACAAAGTTCTCAGCGTCACGTTCACCGCAGCCCTGATCGCAGGAGCTGGTCTTGGTTCCGCTGGGGTAGCCGTGGCCGCCCCTAGCCCGGTATCCCAAGCAGTACCAGCCATGACCACCGGAGCAATGTCCATCAGCATCGATGACTTCGTGTTCTCAGGACCCGGCACCGTGAACCCCGGCGGTGAAATCACCGTCACCAACAACGACACCGAAGCCCACACCGTGACCGCTGATGATGGCTCCTTCGATGTCACCATCCCCGGCGGAGCAAGCGCTACCTTCACCGCCCCAGACATGGCAGGAAGTTACGGGTTCTTCTGCAAATTCCACGGCAACATGCGCGGCACCCTCACCGTCGGCGCTGAAGCCATGGCACCAGCCCCCACCACACCGACCATGGCTCCCGAGATCGCGGAATCGGGTCCTGCAGAAGACGACGGGATGGACCAGATGGGTGCGGTACCTAAGGGCGGAGCCGATACCGGTGTGGTGAAACAAAACCCAAGCGATGAACCCATCATGCTTGCCCTTGGTGGTGGGCTGGTCCTGGCCGCAGCAGCCGGTGGAACCTACGCCGTCCGCCGCCGGACCACCCGTAGTTGACCCCCTCTAACTGAACTAACCGGGGCTGACTCCTCCATCGATTAGTTCACCCAAACGGCCGCCGCGGAAGCCCCCCAGCTCCCGCGGCGGTCGTCTGCCCAAAGCACACCACCAACGAGCACTCCCTGAGGAGAAGACAGCCCGTCCCACATACTGGACGCAGCCTTGAGGTTTTCCATCTGTGGGCGAACGCTGACCAGGCCTGCTATATCTGGCCGCTTCCCTGTCCTACCACCCGGCTTGCAGGCGACCCACACTTCATGGGGTATCTTTTATCGCAGAGGGGGTCTGTACGATTTTCGGTGTAACTCCTGAATAGGAGGAACCGTAATGAGTGACGTGAAGATCGACGTGGAGGGTGAAGCCGTGGCGACGGTGAAGCAGGATGACGTGGTGGACGGCCGGCTCGTGGAGCAGCTCATCGGGAGGGCCCGGGAGAAGGGGTTGGCCCTGACCGGCGAGACCGGCCTGTTGGGTCAGCTGACGAAGATGGTTCTGGAGTCGGCGCTCGAGGGCGAGATCACTGACCACCTCGGCTACGACAAACACGAACGCGCTGGAGACGTCTCGAACGCCCGGAACGGGTCGAGGACCAAGACGGTGCTGACCGAGATCGGCCCTGTCCCGATCGAGGTCCCGAGGGACCGGGACGGGTCATTCCAGCCGCAGATCGTCCGCAAACACCAGCGCCGCCTCACCGGGGTCGACGAGATGGTGTTGTCGCTCTCGGCCCGAGGGTTGACCCACGGTGACATCAGCGCCCACCTGGCCGAGGTGTATGGCGCGGACGTGTCAAAGACGACGATCGGGGCGACCACCGACCGGGTCATCGAGGGCATGACCGAGTGGCAGAACCGGCCGTTGGACCCGGTGTATCCGGTGATCTTCATTGACTGCATCCACGTCAAAGTCCGCGACGGGCAGGTGGCGAACCGGCCCATCTACGTGGCTCTGGCCGTCACGGTCGAGGGGAACCTGGATATTCTCGGGCTGTGGGCCGGCGACGGCGGTGAGGGCGCGAAGTACTGGTTGCAGGTCCTCACCGAGATCAAGAACCGCGGTGTCGAGGACGTCTGCATGGTCGTCTGCGACGGCCTGAAAGGGCTCCCCGATTCGATCGGGACACTCTGGCCAGAAGCGATCACCCAAACCTGTGTGGTGCACCTGATCCGGGCGAGTTTCCGGTATGCAGCCCGGCAGGACTGGGACAAGATCGCTAGAGCTCTGAAACCGATCTATACCGCCTCGACGGTCGACCAGGCTGAGGAACGGTTCTTGGAGTTCAGCGAGGCATGGGAGAAGAAGTATCCGGCGATCGTCAGGCTCTGGGAATCAGCATGGGCCGAGTTCGTGCCGTTCCTGCAGTTCGATGCCGAGATCCGCCGGATCGTGTGCACGACGAACGCGATCGAGTCCGTCAACGCGAGGATCCGCAAAGCCGTCCGGGCTCGGGGCCACTTCCCGAACGAGCAAGCCGCCCTGAAGTGTGTCTACCTCGCGGTGATGAGTCTGGATCCGACAGGCCAGGGACGGGCCCGCTGGACCCAACGATGGAAGGCTGCTCTTAACGCCTTCGACATCACCTTCAACGGCCGACTCAGCGTCGGACGCTAAACCACAACACAACTAGTTACACCGAATTATTGACACACCCGAGCGACCCTGCTGAACGCCGATAACACCCTGATACGTCAGGCAGGCTCTGATTCAGATCGCCGTGAGAAAGACGAAGTCGTTTACCCGGCTACTGATGAGTGATCGTCCGGCTCATGGTTGCCAAAGTTCCATCGTGGACCAGTTATCCGGCACACCCATCGACTTCTTAGTCACATGTTCAGTCTCAGGGAACGAGTTGATCAACCCGGTCACACGCACAGCCCAGCCGTTGTCTGCCGGCTCAATCGACCGAAGCAGATATGCCATCACAGCTAACCCGTTGTACAGGCCGAATACCTGCTTGGAAGATTCCTCGTCTCGTAGATGATCCAACAGCGCGATCCGGCCTTTGCCAGGTCGTTTGGGGGCGATGACGAGTTTGCGGTTGAAAATTCGGGCGTGATGGGCAGCCACGTTCCGGACATAGTTGAGGCTCGCAACCCAACTGCTCATCACCCTCTTGGCCGGAACCCCGTACGCTGTAGCGATTTCCGTTGCAGTTGAGTTCGCCAGCCCGTTATATAGACGGCCCAGGTGACCCATTTCCATGATCTCGGTGAGGGCCCATATGGGCATTTGGTTGTTGTACTTTTCGCGGAAGTGGACGACGAATGTCAGCGGCCATGAAAAACTGCCCATAGGCGGCCACGGAACTGCCCACTGATGGCCAGTAAAACTGCCCGCCGGTGGCCATGGGATCTGCCCAC
>NZ_JADOUR010000028.1:0-5597 GCF_015751665.1 Arthrobacter sp. CAN_A1
CGGGAGTACCTGCCCAAAGGCATCGAGATCACCAGCCACCAGCCCTACCTCGACGCCATCGCCGACGAACTCAACGACCGACCCCGCGCCACCCTCGGCTACCTCACACCACGAGAAGTCTTCACCAAACTACTCAACAACAATGTTGCTACCACCGCTTGACACCAAGATGTCTCGGTTGTCGAAGAGGATTCCTATCTTTTCGGCCATGCAATTGCCCATCGTGATGATGGATCGTTCACTGTCCAGGGGCTGCGCCCCGGCCAGTACACCGTTCGCGTTAGCGACGCTACAGGGAACCTCGTTTCGGAGTACTACGGCGACGCGTTCGCTGTGTCGGACGCGGAACTCGTCAGCGTCGGTAATGGACCAACAACGGGTGTTGATCTCGACCTAGCCACCGGTGCCACCATCCAGGGGTCGGTAACCGGCAAGGGCGAATCACGCCTCATTGTCTCCGCGTACGATACAGCTGATTATCCCGAATCCGCCTCCTATGCGGAGGTGGAACCTGACGGAAGCTACGCCTTGCCAGGTCTCGCGCCCGGACGAGAGTACAAGCTCCAGTTCAGCATGATGGTTCACTCTTCCTTGGTCATTGCCCCCACGTGGTACGGCGGAGGCTCATCGTTCACCACGGCGGGAAGCATCCTGGTCAATGATCCTGTCGTAACTGCCGAAAGTCTCGCCCTGCCGGAAAGCGGGACTATTGCTCTGAACATAGAGAGGATGGCTGACGTTCAGATGACCTGTGTCTTCGCCTATCCAACTACCGGGCGTACTGAACTCCCTGTTCGAGCACGTCCACAGACAGGGGAACCGTGCGGCTACTCTCCCGACGCTGTAGCGATGGAGATTGCAATAGGAAATACCCCGGAGCTGGAGTTTCGAGGATTGCCCGAAGGCTCCTACCGCCTGTATCTGAGCGAGCCTTTCCCGACGAGTGGTAGCGATCTTCGGCCTCTAACCCACGCAGGGCAATGGATTTCCGGAGCGATTCTCAAGTCCGGTGCCGCAGTCATAACGGTCCAGGTTGGCCAGACCAGCGAAGCCCCCGCCGTCACCTATTTCCCAGCCAAGTCCTTTGCCGATGTGCCGCCGGGCCTGCTGTTCCATGACGAAATTTCGTGGCTCGCATCCTCCGGAGTAACCACAGGATGGACCGGGCCGAATGGAACCAACACCTACCGTCCCGTTACTCCGATTGCCCGCGACGCGATGGCGGCTTTCGTGTACCGGTTGGCGGGATCGCCGGACTACGACGCACCGAAGGAATCCCCGTTTACCGATGTCTCGACCGAGAGCATGTACTACAAGGAGATTGCCTGGCTCGAGTCCACTGGAATCAGCGCCGGATGGACAAACGGGAACGGCGATAAAGTATTCCGCCCACTGAGCCCGATCGCCCGCGACGCCATGGCCGCGTTCCTCTACCGGTTCGCTGGCGAACCAGACACCGATCCACAAACGCCGTCGCCCTTTGCGGACATCAGCGTCGATCAAGAACACTTTGAGGCCATCGCCTGGCTCGCGTCCACCGGCATCAGCACCGGCTGGACCGAGCCTGACGGACAGAAGACCTTCCGGGCGCTCGAACCAGTGAACCGCGATGCAATGGCAGCATTTATGTTCCGCTACGCCGAGATGGTGAACGAACAGCCATAGACCGTGCCGTTCTGTCGGCCGGCGTCCAGCCGCGCGGCAGGGCTGTGAGTCTACGGGTGCCCACGTGTGAGCACCCGTAGACTCACAAATCTCGCGGGTGTACCTTTCAGCTGTGCAAGACTTCACCCACGATTCCGAAGTCGACCGCGAGCTCGATGAACTGCGCGCGCGGGCATACGGGCCGGATCCCGACATCGGTGTCGATTCCCCAGCTCTCGCCAGGTTACGCGAACTTGAAGCGGCGCATCGCGCTGACGTCACGGCTCGGACGGATGCTCCCAATACTCCCGGTATTCCCGGTGAAGATCAGGAGGCGCCGGAGCCGACGAACCCCGCCACTGCTCAACCGTCCCAGCTCGCGAAGGAAGGTTCGCTACCGCTATCGCAACGCGCTCAAGCGGTGTGGCGAAGTCGCCTCGCGTGGACGATTGGTGCTCTGGCGGTTGCTGGGGGGATCGTTGTGACGATCCTCCTCATATCCGCGCTGCGTCCCGCGGCCACTCTGCACCCGACCTTGGCCGAGGCGGACAGACAGGTTCAAAGACTAGTGCTTGAGGAAGCATCCTGGTATCAGATCGATGTCTCCAACCTCCGCGCGTACGGGACGTATCACGGCCTCGAGATCTGGTCCGGATTGAACGCATTCGGCTCTCCATGCCTCGTAGCGGTGCACCGGGCCAGTGGGAGTCTGTCAGAATCGCGCTGCGCTCCGCCCCCGGCTGATCTCATCATGGACGTCTCGTCTTCCGGCGACGGGTTCGAAGGATTCGACGGGCTAGTCGGCGAGGGCATTATCCGGTTTACGTTTCGGGGCGACACTGTGGATGCCTACGTTTACCTCATGCCCCGGGACGGCTGATGGATGCCTCGTCGCTCCCGCCCGATGCCATGCGTGAACTGGCCGACCTTCGCCGGAGGGCATACGGCCCGCATCACAACATCGAGGATGACCCAGCCGCGCTGGCAAGGCTCACCGAGCTGGAAGCGAGACGCGCTGCGAGGTCGGCTCAGGGAGCCGAGACGGATGAATCCACCGCGGCCGCGGAGGACGCCCCGGTGGCCGCCTTCGCCTGGTCCGACTCAGGTGATGAGGGGCCGGATTCGGAAGCCGACATCGCGGCGGCGTCCTCTGGAGTGTCATGGCGGTCGCTGTGGCATCGCACTACTGCCACACGATCCCGGCGTAACTGGCTTGTGGCTGCTTTGGGGATCATTTTTGGCCTGGCCTACACGGTGGAGTGGCTCAGACCCGATCCCGATGCCACGTTGCATCAAATCGCTGAGGAGGGAGATGAAGTAGTGATCTCGATGCTGTCCGTCCTGGACGCCGATGTCAATCCGTCCAGCATTCGCGGCTACGAACCGTATGAGGGCCTCGAACCGTGGTTTTCCATGAATAGGCGTGGCCTCCATTGCTTCATGATCATCGATCGTTCGCGTCGTACGGTCGACGGCGCCAACTGCGTACCGCCCGGGGTTGATCTCTCAGCCGACATCGGCGCGTGGCCCCTGTCAGGGGGCAGCGACGTAGCAGGTCCGCCGGACGGGAGCGTCATCCGGTTCCACTACCGCGGAAACTCGGTGGATGTCTTTCACTATCCTGCGTCAGAGGCTGACTGATGCTCACGCCCCAGTTGTTGTTCGGCTCGCAACCATTCACCCTGCGCTACGGATCATCGCCGGACACCAACTTTCAGGAAACGGGTACCTCTAGATCGACGATGCCGATGAACCGGCTGCCAATTCCCTCGTACTCGCTGCGAACCTGGCCGGGCAATACCGGCGGGATGTCAGCGAGGCCGTGAAGGCCGCAGCAGACATAGGTGAACTGCGGCCACCATTTCTTAGGCCGGGCGGCTTCCGAGAAACCACAAACCACGCAGGTCAGCTGGACCCAGACAGGCCGCTTGCTTGTCCGGTTGGCCTTTGACTGGACGAGCCAAGCTGGCGGATTGTCCAAAAGTTCGGTCAATTCGGCCTCTGACAGTCTGGCGGGGATACCGTGACGGTGTGCCATTTCAAGAGGAATATCGAGGATCTGAGCTGCTTCACGTCGTGTAACCACCCGATAACGATACTGGATCAAGGATGATCAATTTACTCAACGGGATTTATGCAGGACGGAATCACCCTTCTTCCCCTTCGGCGCCTTTTTTGACTTCTCGACCTCATAGCGTTCGGGCACGAACCGCTGGTGGTCCAACGGCGGTCGCTCGTAGATCCGGTTCTGGAGTTCGGGTAATTCGATGTTCGGGAACGTCCGCCGCTCATAGGGCAAGAGCGACAGCAGATGGGCCATGAGGTTAAGCCGGGCCTCTTTCTTGTTGTCGGCGTTGACCACCCACCACGGGCTGCGTTCAGTATCACTGAACTCAAACATCCTGTCCTTGGCCTCGGCGTAGTCAACCCAGCGGGCTTGCGCCTCAAGGTCCATGGGGCTCAGCTTCCAACGCTTGGCAGGGTTATCGATGCGGCTCCGGAATCGGCGGCGCTGCTCCGAGTCGGAGAGACTCAACCAGTACTTCACCAGGATGATTCCATCCGAGATCAAGGCCTCCTCAAGCAAGGGGACCGCGCCGGCGAAGTCGGCATACTGTTCATCAGTGCAATAACCCATCACCCGCTCCACCCCGGCCCGGTTGTACCAGGACCGGTCGAGCAGCACAATTTCCCCGGCCGCAGGCAGGTGGGCAATGTAGCGCTGGAAATACCATTGCGATCGTTCGCGTTCGGTCGGCGCCGGGAGGGCAACCACGCGGCAAAAGCGCGGGTTGAGCGCACCGCTAATGCGTTGGATCGTTCCGCCCTTGCCGGCGGTGTCGCGTCCTTCGAAGATAACGACCAACCGAGTACCGGTGGCGCGCACCCATTCCTGCAGGGCGACCAGTTCCTCCTGCAAGCGCAGCAACTCCTTTTCGTAGTCCTTTTTGGATAGGACTAGGGAGCTTGGCTCATGAGACGTTTTCTTGACCACACCTCACATTCTGCCCCAGACCAGCACAATTCAGGGAGGTGCTTCCGCTGTAACCGGATTCAAACAACGTTTGATGGTCCCACAGTTGGTCCTCCACGTCCTCAGGCTGTGCGGCAGGCGCCACTGAACCTCTAGTGAACTCTCCTGGTGCGATGGCGTGAAGCCCGTCGATCGCGTTCTCGGCTGTGGTCCCCGACAGCAGCCCGACGATCATCCGAGACGCACCAGCAGCGGCAACGCGAACCAAAGCGGGAACCAGGTCAAACCGGACAGTGCAGCTCAGGCAACCGTGTTCAAGGACAGACGACTCTCACTCCACCAACTGGTCATTGTGATGGCACGACGCGTTACCACTCCTTCGTCTAGTAGGCACTGGAACTTCCGGAGACAATGCGGCCAACTGGGATGCAGCGTTATTGCGACTGATAGCGCCCAACGACGTGATGATGATCGAAGCGCTGAACCTTGTCGGTAGCGCGGGCGAAGAGGGCGGCTGGATCAAGCATGACCTTTTAGCACTGCAACCCGACTGCGATACTCCGTCTCGTCGATCTCACCTCGGGCGAACCGGTCGGCCAACAGATCTTCCGCAGTCCGCGAGGAAGGGTACTGACCTCCACGCTGTCCAGCATTACCGATAGATCGCCAAATCAAGGCAATACCGGTGATCACAGCACCCCAGAACAGCAGGAAGCTCATCCCCATCAGGGCGTAGCCCCACTCCCCCATGTCGCCGTTCCAATACATCACTGGAATTCCCTTCGTCATCGATCCGACCAGGAACAGAATCTGGTGGTCCCTGACCCATCATCGCTATCTATCAGCATCGGGAATAGTGCCTTTGGTCCCCTCATCACGCACGGCTGTCAAGGGCCAGTTAAAGGTGCCCACGGGTGGCCAGCATTACTGCCCGCTGGTGGCCATGAAAACTGCCCGGTCATGGCCATCGGATCTGCCC
>NZ_JADOUR010000029.1:0-5546 GCF_015751665.1 Arthrobacter sp. CAN_A1
TTTTTCTGGAGGGTTCCGTTGTTGGTTGGGAACCGCATAGTGGACGAAAGCAGCATATCTTTTACACCATCCGTGGTGTGAACGTCTTTTGATGCCGTTCACGGGTGGTGTGTGTGGTGTAAGTTATCGGCTTATTAGTACCGGTCAGCTTCACAAGTCGTTAGTCCTTGCTTCCACGTCCGGCCTATCAACCCAGTGGTCTGGCTGGGGGCCTCTCACACAAATGTGTATGGAAATCTCATCTCGAAGCAGGCTTCCCGCTTAGATGCTTTCAGCGGTTATCCCATCCGAACGTAGCTAATCAGCGGTGCACTTGGCAGTACAACTGACACACCAGAGGTTCGTCCGTCCCGGTCCTCTCGTACTAAGGACAGCCCTTCTCAAATTTCCTGCGCGCGCAGCGGATAGGGACCGAACTGTCTCACGACGTTCTAAACCCAGCTCGCGTACCGCTTTAATGGGCGAACAGCCCAACCCTTGGGACCTACTCCAGCCCCAGGATGCGACGAGCCGACATCGAGGTGCCAAACCATGCCGTCGATATGGACTCTTGGGCAAGATCAGCCTGTTATCCCCGAGGTACCTTTTATCCGTTGAGCGACGGCCATTCCACAATGTACCGCCGGATCACTAGTCCCGACTTTCGTCCCTGCTTGAGATGTCTCTCTCACAGTCAAGCTCCCTTGTGCACTTACACTCGACACCTGATTGCCAACCAGGCTGAGGGAACCTTTGGGCGCCTCCGTTACTTTTTAGGAGGCAACCGCCCCAGTTAAACTACCCATCAGGCACTGTCCCTGACCCGGATTACGGGCCGAAGTTAGATATCCAGTATGACCAGAGTGGTATTTCAACGATGACTCCCCCTGAACTAGCGTCCAGGGTTCACAGTCTCCCACCTATCCTACACAAGCCACACCGAACACCAATACCAAACTATAGTGAAGGTCTCGGGGTCTTTCCGTCCTGCTGCGCGTAACGAGCATCTTTACTCGTAGTGCAATTTCGCCGAGCTTATGGTTGAGACAGCGGGGAAGTCGTTACTCCATTCGTGCAGGTCGGAACTTACCCGACAAGGAATTTCGCTACCTTAGGATGGTTATAGTTACCACCGCCGTTTACTGGGGCTTAAATTCCCAGCTTCGCACCCCGAAGGGCACTAACCGGTCCTCTTAACCTTCCAGCACCGGGCAGGAGTCAGTCCGTATACATCGTCTTGCGACTTCGCACGGACCTGTGTTTTTAGTAAACAGTCGCTTCCCCCTGGTCTCTGCGGCCCCACAACGCTCACGACAGCAAGTGTCGGTCACGGGTGAGGCCCCCCTTCTCCCGAAGTTACGGGGGCATTTTGCCGAGTTCCTTAACCATAATTCTCTCGATCGCCTTAGTATTCTCTACCTGATCACCTGTGTCGGTTTGGGGTACGGGCGGCTAAAACCTCGCGCCGATGCTTTTCTAGGCAGCATAGGATCACCGGATCCCCGCATAACGGGGCCCATCGGGTCTCAGAGACGGTATCAAAACCAGGACCACGGATTTGCCTATGGTCCCTCCTACATCCTTAGACCGGGGCAACCATCGCCCGGCCCGGCTACCTTCCTGCGTCACACCTGTTAATACGCTTACCTCCCAGGATCAGGTCCCGCGCTCCACCAAAAACCACGTCACCCTAAAAGGGTGGGCAGTCAGGTATTGGGCGGTTAGTATCCCCTGCTCAGTATGGGCGGTTTTTCGCCGGTACGGGAATATCAACCCGTTGTCCATCGACTACGCCTGTCGGCCTCGCCTTAGGTCCCGACTTACCCAGGGCAGATTAGCTTGACCCTGGAACCCTTGATCATTCGGCGGACGGGTTTCTCACCCGTCTTTCGCTACTCATGCCTGCATTCTCACTCGTGTAGGCTCCACCGCTGGTTTACACCGCGACTTCACCGCCCACACGACGCTCCCCTACCACTCCAGACGCCTGAACTCAGGAGAACAAGTCTCCGGCTTAGCTAATATCTGAAATCCACAACTTCGGCGGTGTACTTGAGCCCCGCTACATTGTCGGCGCGGAATCACTTGACCAGTGAGCTATTACGCACTCTTTCAAGGATGGCTGCTTCTAAGCCAACCTCCTGGTTGTCTTCGCAACTCCACATCCTTTCCCACTTAGCACACGCTTAGGGGCCTTAGTTGGTGGTCTGGGCTGTTTCCCTCTCGACTATGAAGCTTATCCCCCACAGTCTCACTGCTACGCTCTCACTTACCGGCATTCGGAGTTTGGCTGACGTCAGTAACCTTGTAGGGCCCATTAGCCATCCAGTAGCTCTACCTCCGATAAGAAACACGTAACGCTGCACCTAAATGCATTTCGGGGAGAACCAGCTATCACGAAGTTTGATTGGCCTTTCACCCCTACCCACAGCTCATCCCCTCCATTTTCAACTGAAGTGGGTTCGGTCCTCCACGACGTCTTACCGTCGCTTCAACCTGGCCATGGGTAGATCACTTCGCTTCGGGTCTAGATCACGCCACTCACTCGCCCTATTCAGACTCGCTTTCGCTACGGCTTCCCCACACGGGTTAACCTCGCGACGTAACACTAACTCGCAGGCTCATTCTTCAAAAGGCACGCCATCACACCACCACCCCCAAAAGGATGGCAACGCTCTGACGGATTGTAGGCACACGGTTTCAGGTACTGTTTCACTCCCCTCCCGGGGTACTTTTCACCTTTCCCTCACGGTACTTGTCCGCTATCGGTCATCAGGGAGTATTTAGGCTTACCAGGTGGTCCTGGCAGATTCGCACGGGATTTCTCGGGCCCCGTACTACTTGGGATACTCTCCAAACGGCAGCACGCATTACGGTTACGGGACTTACACCCTCTCCGGCCGGCCTTTCAAGACCGTTCACCTATACGCCTGCACTCATTTCACTGATCCGGCAGAATCAGAACGGAAAGTCCCGCAACCCCAGTGATGCAACGCCCGCCGGCTATCACACACCACTGGTTTAGCCTCATCCGCGTTCGCTCGCCACTACTAACGGAATCACTATTGTTTTCTCTTCCTGTGGGTACTGAGATGTTTCACTTCCCCACGTTCCCTCCACGCACCCTATGTGTTCAGATGCGGGTCACCCGGTCCATCGCTGGCCAGGCGGGGTTTCCCCATTCGGAAATCCTGGGCTCACAGTCCGGTTATCGACTCCCCCAGGCTTATCGCAGATTCCCACGTCCTTCTTCGGCTCCTGATGCCAAGGCATCCACCGTGTGCCCTTAAAAACTTGACCACAAAAGATCAAAAAACATATCGAGAAAACCATGGAAACAAACCGAAGTCTGAAACCAAGATTTTTTGAAATTGCTTCTTATTTTTAAGATGCTCTCGTCCACTATGCAGTTCTCAACCAACAACCCCACACCACCAACCAAAACCCCCCACACACCAACACGGCATGTACCCGAGGATTCCGCTGCCATGGCAGGGAAAAACCAGAAACCCCAGTACCCCAACCCACCCCACACCACCCACACACCCCCGCGACCAACCCCCCACAAAGGAGAGAAAACCACCAGAACATGCACGACAATGCACGAGAATCAGGGCCCTGTTATTTCAGGACCCAACAGTGTGCCATACGATAAACCCGATCACCACCAACCAACACCCTTTCCACACCACCCCCGAAGGAATGACCGTACTCAACTGCCAGCCAGCGCCACCAGGCACCTATCCGTTGATATTCCACCCTTGAGCAGCCCACCGCGGAACAAACGCCCGCGCAATAGGCCATACTCCTACGAACCCCACACCAACCACAGTGGGCCGATGCAACAGATTCGAGGTGCTCCTTAGAAAGGAGGTGATCCAGCCGCACCTTCCGGTACGGCTACCTTGTTACGACTTAGTCCCAATCGCCGGTCCCACCTTCGACAGCTCCCTCCCCACAAGGGGGTTAGGCCACCGGCTTCGGGTGTTACCAACTTTCGTGACTTGACGGGCGGTGTGTACAAGGCCCGGGAACGTATTCACCGCAGCGTTGCTGATCTGCGATTACTAGCGACTCCGACTTCATGAGGTCGAGTTGCAGACCTCAATCCGAACTGAGACCGGCTTTTTGGGATTAGCTCCACCTCACAGTATCGCAACCCTTTGTACCGGCCATTGTAGCATGCGTGAAGCCCAAGACATAAGGGGCATGATGATTTGACGTCGTCCCCACCTTCCTCCGAGTTGACCCCGGCAGTCTCCTATGAGTCCCCGCCATAACGCGCTGGCAACATAGAACGAGGGTTGCGCTCGTTGCGGGACTTAACCCAACATCTCACGACACGAGCTGACGACAACCATGCACCACCTGTAAACCGGCCGCAAGCGGCCAACACATCTCTGCGCTGTTCCAGTTCATGTCAAGCCTTGGTAAGGTTCTTCGCGTTGCATCGAATTAATCCGCATGCTCCGCCGCTTGTGCGGGCCCCCGTCAATTCCTTTGAGTTTTAGCCTTGCGGCCGTACTCCCCAGGCGGGGCACTTAATGCGTTAGCTACGGCGCGGAAAACGTGGAATGTCCCCCACACCTAGTGCCCAACGTTTACGGCATGGACTACCAGGGTATCTAATCCTGTTCGCTCCCCATGCTTTCGCTCCTCAGCGTCAGTTAATGCCCAGAGACCTGCCTTCGCCATCGGTGTTCCTCCTGATATCTGCGCATTTCACCGCTACACCAGGAATTCCAGTCTCCCCTACATCACTCTAGTCTGCCCGTACCCACCGCAGATCCGGAGTTAAGCCCCGGACTTTCACGGCAGACGCGACAAACCGCCTACGAGCTCTTTACGCCCAATAATTCCGGATAACGCTTGCGCCCTACGTATTACCGCGGCTGCTGGCACGTAGTTAGCCGGCGCTTCTTCTGCAGGTACCGTCACTTTCGCTTCTTCCCTACTGAAAGAGGTTTACAACCCGAAGGCCTTCATCCCCCACGCGGCGTCGCTGCATCAGGCTTGCGCCCATTGTGCAATATTCCCCACTGCTGCCTCCCGTAGGAGTCTGGGCCGTGTCTCAGTCCCAGTGTGGCCGTCCACCCTCTCAGGCCGGCTACCCGTCGTCGCCTTGGTAGGCCATTACCCCACCAACAAGCTGATAGGCCGCGAGTCCATCCAAAACCGCAATAAAGCTTTCCACCAACATGGCATGCGCCAGAAGGTCATATCCAGTATTAGACCCGGTTTCCCAGGCTTATCCCAGAGTCAAGGGCAGGTTACTCACGTGTTACTCACCCGTTCGCCACTAATCCCCCAGCAAGCTGGGATCATCGTTCGACTTGCATGTGTTAAGCACGCCGCCAGCGTTCATCCTGAGCCAGGATCAAACTCTCCGTAAATGTATTACAGACACGCACCCACCACCAGGAAAAACCAGCAAACAGGCACGCGCTAAATTCGAAACCAGCCAAAAACAACCACACAACACCACGGGGTGGCATCACATGATCAAATTCAACCAATCAATAAAACAATCGGTATCAACAAACATGGCACACTATTGAGTTCTCAAA
>NZ_JADOUR010000030.1:0-4179 GCF_015751665.1 Arthrobacter sp. CAN_A1
GGAAACGCGCCAGGAATTGCGGCTCGCGATCATCACCTGGATCGAACGCACCTACCACCGCCGACGCCGGCAGAAAGCCCTCGGTAAACTAACCCGATCGAGTTTGAGACAATCAACAACATGGTGCTAGCCGCCTAAGAAACTATCAACCCCACGAGTCAACCAAACCGTGGGCAGTCCCATCTTTGTCGTGTTCGCGGTATTGCTCAGGGCCCGTTCAACAAGGTCCACGCGCATGTGATCGTCGATGGCCCAGCCGACGACTTTCTTGGAATAGCAGTCGATGACCGTTGCCAAGTAGATGAAACCCTCCCATGTGTGGATATACGTGATGTCCCCGACAGACCTGATCCCCGGACGATCGGCGGTGAAGTCACGTCGGATTAGATCCGGCATGTCGGCTGCCGCGTGGGCATCGGCGGCTGTCGTGGTCCTGAAGGGCCGTGGTTGGTAGGGCACGAGGCCTTCCTGGCGCATGATCTGGCGTACAGCTCCGGGGAGCATTCGGTGTTCTCCGCCTGTAAGTCGGCGTGGAGCCTGCGGTACCCGTAGGTCCCTTCGGATGCGTCGAAGAAGTGGTGGATCCGGGCCGCTAGGGCAGTCCTGCGAGCTGCGGTGGCCGAGACCGGGCGAGAGCGCCAATGGTAGAAACCCGAACGGGAGACCTCCAACCAGGAGCACATGCTCAGCACCGCCGGTGTCTTCAGCACCGTCGAATCACAGGAGCCGTAGGAGTCGATGAATTCATACTTCGCCACTATCGTGGCTCCCTCGCGAAGTATGCGGCCGCTTTTTCTAGGTACGCGGCCTCAGCCTTGACGCCGACGGTGGATTACCGAGACGATGCCATTTGCTGAACACAGCCGCCAGATCCTTCGTTCACTCACCACTTGATCGGCGCCGGCGTTGATTTCATCGGCGATGAACCGGTACCCGAAGGCAGGGTCATCGCGGTGGTGATCGATGGCGGCGTTGATCAGATGGGCTTCCTCCCAGTCCCGGGCCGAGACGGGGTTCGCCGCCCACAGGTAGTAGGCCTGTCTGGAGAAGTTCAATACCCGGCAGGACACTGCCACAGGGACCCTGACCGGGGCGTCCTGGGCAGCTAATTCACGGACCAGCGGGTAGATCATTTTTTTGGGTTGATGTCCCTGGACAGGTACGCCACGGCACGGCGCATCACTTCCGCCTCTTGCTCTAGCAGCCGGATCCGCTTATTGGCCTCTCGGAGCTTCACGGAGTCATCGGACACGGCCTCGGAGTTCAGCCCGTCTTCGCGGTCGGCGATCTTCAGCCAGCGGTGCAAAGCCGCAGGCGAGACCCCCAATGACTATGACAGGTGGTCGTTGTCGGGGGAGCGTGTTGTGGGTAGGGCTCGGGTCTGGGCGAGGTGATCGTCGATGTTCTCGAGGTCGCGTATGGCTGCGCTGAGGAGTCGCTGCGTGTCAGGGGAGAGGTGCGTTGATGGATCGCAGCTTGACTCGGAGTTGACGCAAGTTTCCAGGAAGGTCAGAACGGTGTGAACCAGGTGGCGGCGGATTGCTTCTTGATTGGTAAGGCGCTGGGCCGGATCGTCTACGAAGCGGGTTCCTCCGATATTTTCCGCAGGGGAAAGCTTGAAGGCTTTCATGTGGGTTCGCCATAGTCTAGGCAGACGCGGAGGTGTTTGAGCCCTTCTCGGATTCTGGTTTTGATAGTTGGTAAGGGAATGGATAAGTGTTCAGCGACTTCGCGGTAGGTCAGCCCGTTGTAGTAGGCGAGATTGATTGCTTCTTGTTGGATGGGGGAGAGGCTCTTCAGGCAAGTGATGACGGATTGGGTTTCGGCTCTGGTGGTGACGGTTTCGGCTACGACGTCGTACTCCGGGGTGTGGTTTGTGATACCCCAGCGTGTTTGTCGGTTGATGGTGGCTTGTTCTGAGCGGACTTTATCCACGGCTTTGCGGTGGGTGATGGTCAGCAGCCATGCCAGGGGAGTGCCAAGGGTGGGGTTGTATTTGTGGGCATTTTTCCACACGATCACAAAGATTTCCTGCGTAGCGTCGTGGGCTATTTCAGCGTCGACGATGACCCGGCGGGCAAGACCATAGACCCGGCGCGAAGTGAGGTGGTAGAACGCGGTGAACGCATCCTGATCTCCTTGGCCCGCAAGGCGGAGAAGGCCAGCAAGGGTTTGGCTATCCGTTGTTTGGGTCACTGTACCGGTGGCTGAGTTTAGGTTTCGGCGATGTTGACGTAGCCGCTGTGCCTGTTCATGACGGTTCCCCTTGCGGTAGCTCGCCGTGCGGTCAGACGGGACTTTGGTGAACACTCAAGGGGGAACGGTAACCGAGGCCGCCCTCTGGGATAAAAGATACCCCATGGTGTGCGGGGGCCTGCAAGCTGGATACCAGCTCAGCGAAACTACCAGACAAGGAAGGATCTCGCGTGCGTTCGCCCACAGACGGAAAACCTCAAAGCTGGGGACTATATGGTCTTCGGCTGTCTTCTCCTCAGTGAGGGCTTGTGAGTGTTGCGCTTGGACAGACGACCGCCGCAGGAGCTGGGGGACTTCCGCGGCGGTCGTTTGGGCGAACTAACCGGGAGGAGTCAGCCCCCGGTCCGTTTAGGTAATGGGGTTTAGTTTTCGTCAGTCCGGCGGCGGACCGCGTAGGTTCCTCCGGCTGTTGCGGCCAGGACCAGCCCACCACCGAGAGCCAGCATGATCGGTACCTCGATTGGGTTTTGGCTCACCACACCGGTATCGGCACCGCCCTTAGGCACCGCACCCATCTGGTCCATCCCGTCGTTTCCTGCTGGCTCTGATTCAGCGACTTCGGGAGCCATGGTCGGTGTGGTGGGGGCTGGTGCCATGGCTTCAGCGCCGACGGTGAGGGTGCCGCGCATGTTGCCGTGGAATTTGCAGAAGAATCCGTAGCTTCCTGCCGTGTCAGGGGCGGTGAAGGTAGCGCTCGCCCCGCCGGGGATGGTGACATCGAAGGAGCCATCATCAGCGGTCACGGTGTGGGCTTCAGTGTCGTTGTTGGTGACGGTGATCTCCCCGCCGGGGTTGACGGTTCCGGGTCCTGTAAACGCGAAGTCATCGATGCTGATGGACATTGCTCCGGTGGTTATGGCTGGTACCGATTGGGTCACCGCGCCGGGAGCGGCCATGGCTACCCCGGCGGAACCGAGGCCAGCCCCTGCGATCAGGGCTGCGGTGAACGTGACGCTGAGAACTTTGTGTTTGGAAATCATGATGAGGCCCTCCGGCGAGGCATCTAGGGGGACAACTATCGGCCCCCAGTTGACCTGATAAGCCGTTGCCAAAACCTCAACCACGTGAGATTCGTCACCCACACCATGGTGGATGGGTTACCTACTAACGCCTGGCCAACGCTGGCGTCCCGGAAGAAGCTGGCGGTACCGGCACAACCGGTCAAGACCTGCATCCTGCAGCTGATTCATCCAGGGACCGTGGTGGAGGCCATCTGCGGTTTTCTGCGGCCACGGCGTTCTGACTTCGTCCCAAGTTTTCCTGAGTTTCCTGGGCAGGGGAGCTTCTGGGATTATCGAGGCTATGGTTTCTTCTGGATTGCCTGAGCTCGAGGTTGCTCGTGCGCGCCGTTGGTGTGCCGGACGGGTGCCTGCCAGATTCAGTACTGAGATGCGGGTGGAGTGCGACGTCGCTGCCCGTCACATCACCATTGTCGAATGCCGTCCACCGTGGGATGGGGATGGGCAAACGCAGTGGTCACGCTTCCCGATAGCTCGGATGTATTTCACGAAGAAGACAGGGCTGTGGACCTTGTACTGGCGTGACCGGAGTCTGAAATTCCATCAGTACCAATTCCTTGCTCCGAGTCCCAGCCTTCAAGTACTGCTCGACCATGTGGACGAAAGCGGAGACCCCATTTTCTGGGGATAACACTCAGCCACACTCGGAACCAGTATCAGCGGCCAGCCTCAGCGAGGGCAAACAGATAAAGGTGTTCACCAGGAAGCAACTAACTGATGCGTCAGCAAGATCTGGGTGTTATCGGCTTTGGTTACGTCCCGTGGGGTGGTGTAGTTTCCCGCGGTGAGCGCGTTGCTCCGGCGACGTAGTGAGCCATCGTGCGATGGTCAGTGAGTACCGATCAAAGTCACTCACAGAAAGACACAACACACGATGGCTCTAGACCAGTCTGCCCTGCTTGAC
>NZ_JADOUR010000031.1:0-3629 GCF_015751665.1 Arthrobacter sp. CAN_A1
CAGGCCCCACCAACGAGCCCAAAACCACAAAATCACCCGAAGCAGGAATCAACCGCCAGCGCAGCGACCAAACCGACGATCATGAAAAATCCGGGTTAGGAAGCAAACTTGATTCCTTCGAGACAGATTGTGATTGGCCAGTTCGTGGAGAACCTGTTGCCAACGGAGCTGATACGTCACGATTCGGCGTTCAAACATGATGGGTCACCCGATGATCTATACGCTGGCCACCCAGGCGTCATCACGGATGCAACCCCGCAGCACGTGCTGGTTGATTGGGTAGGGCTTGAGGATATGTACATCAGCTTCGCAACAGGAACATCTGTCTACTACATAGGTGGGTCCCTCCATACAATGGCCGTGATCTCCGAAGAAGAGTACACACAGCGAAGTGCGCGGATCCGAATGGGGCAATCACCGTTGCCATAAACAGACCCCTCACCGCCCATGAAGGCGGCGCGGTTGGGCAGGGACGTGGTCAGGAAAGTCTTCCTCAGCTATCCCGCCAGGTTCATAAACCGACTTCACGAACCTTCGCACCTCGGCCCTCAACTCGTCCTCAGTCACGTTGGCCTCGGCATCAGAGGTGATCCCGCCTGAGCCGACAGCGAACCGGCCCACAGTGAATACGTAGGTGCCATCCATCGGCCCATTGATCCAGGCAAAGTCATAGGAGAGGGCTCCACCTGGTTGTCTTCTTTCGCTAATCTGGAACAACTCTCCATTAACGACGACTTCAAAAGGGTCCATCTGGAGATTCTAGTGCGACGTCCGCCCTGCTAACCGTGAGCAGTGATGAATGCAACCACCAGCGCGAACCGTCCTGAAGCGTTGCATTGGAGGATCCATTACCGCAACACCTAATCCGGCAGCTCGCCCACTCGCCGAAAAACTACCTTGACCCTGGTCGACGGACTAAACCTCATAGCCACACGCGAGAAGTACCTGGACATCGCTTGGCGATGTACCGAAATCGTTCGTTTTCGCTACGAACCTCCAACATGTGCAGAATTCATTGCGGGGTGCCCGAATTTTGTAGCGAAAATCAGTGCCGTATTCTATGCGTCGGTTCTGCCCTCTGTTTACGGGTATTGATACATTGAGGGCATGGGACATCTTTTGGGCTACACCCGTGTATCGACTGGTGATCAAGACGCTGCCCTGCAGGAGGATGCCTTGAAGTTGGCGGGGTGCTATCGGATCTTCACTGATACGGCGTCTGGCTCGCTGGAATCGCGTCCCGAACTGACGAAACTCCTGGATCAGCTGCGCCCCGGTGACACCCTGGTGGTGTGGCGACTCGACCGTTTGGGCAGGTCGATCCGGCATCTGATCGATCAGCTGGCCGGGCTGCAGGAGAAAGGGATCGGTTTCCGGTCCCTGCAGGAGAACATCGACACGACGTCCTCGGGCGGCCGGCTTGTCTTTCACGTTTTCGCTGCCTTGGCAGAGTTTGAGCGGGATCTGATCCGGGAACGGACGAACGCAGGGCTTCTGGCGGCAAGGGCGCGGGGTCGCTCCGGTGGCAGGCCCGCACTGCTCACACAGGACAAGCTCCGGACCGCCCGCCGATTGTATGAGCAGCAGGATATGACCGTCGAACAAATAGGCAAAGTTCTCGGAGTCAGCCGCACCACCATCTACCGGTCACTGCGTCGGGAACCGGCCACTGCTCCAAAGCGGCGTCGACCGGCTTCAGCCGCCAAGGCGGTGTAGTGATGGGAGGAGGCAACAGATCCGTAACCGGAGATGCTGCCTCCACGTCCGAGAATAGGACTGCCGCCCGTTGGGAAATTCTACGTCGGCACATTGACGGCGGGATGCCGCTGAACGCGCTGGCCGCGAATGAGGGCATCGGGTTGCGGACCTTGCAGCGCTGGCACGCTGCCTATCGGCGCGATGGTATTGCCGGACTTGCACCCATCGGTTCGCCTGCCCGTGGAGCGAGAACACATCCGGATGTGCTGAGGCTGATCGAAGGACTGGCTTTGGTAAAGCCGCGCCTATCCACCGCGGCCATCACGCGCAAAGCACGCCTGGCAGCGGCCGAGCAGGGCTGGCAGATGATTTCCTATAGTACGGTCCGATCCATTGTGATGAACCTTGATCCGGGCATGGTTACTCTCGCCCATCACGGGCCTGTGGCATACCGGGATAAGTATGAGATGGTTTGGCGCCGCCGGGCCGAACGGGCGAATGCCATCTGGCAGGCCGACCACACCGAGCTGGACATCCTGGTTCTGAACGTCAATCGGACACCGGCCCGGCCGTGGCTGACGGTAATCCTCGATGATTACTCACGCGCGGTCTGCGGATATATGGTCTTTCTCGGTGCGCCCTCGGCGATGAACACCGCGCTGGCACTACGGCAGGGTATCTGGCCCAAGAATGATTCCGGTTGGCCGATGTGCGGCATCCCTGATGTGCTCTACGTGGATCATGCAACGGATTTCACCAGTGATCACTTGAGTCAAACGGGCAAGGACCTGCACTTCGAAATCATCTACTCAACTGTCGCCAGACCCCAGGGGCGGGGCAAGATTGAACGCTTTTTCGGCACCGTGAATACTGAGCTGTTGGCCGAGCTTCCTGGTTATTTGACCGATGGGCAACGGCATCCGGAACCGGTGCTGACGTTGCCGGAACTGGATCAGGCTGTCGGCACGTTCATTGCGGGTACATATCACCAGCGCGAGCACCCGGAAATCAAAACCACCCCGCATCAGTCATGGGTAGGTGATGGATGGCTTCCGCGATTGCCGGAAACCGTTGACGACCTCAACCTGCTGCTGCTGACTGTGGCCAAGCCGCGGATCGTCCACCGCGATGGCGTTCATTTTCAGGGTCTCCGATACGTCTCGCCGCTGTTGGCCGCCTACGTCAGAGAGCCGGTCATCATTCGTTACGATCCCCGCGACATTGCCGAGATCCGCATCTTTCACCGGGACCAATACATCTGCAGAGCTGTCGATCCCGATCACGAATCAGCCACCGTCACCCTCAAAGACATTCAAGCCGCCAGATCCGCCCGTAACCGGGAACTGCGCGGGCAGATCAACGAACGCGTCGCCGTGGTGGCAGCCCGTCAGCCCGGGATCACGTCGGCGAAACAGAGCGCACCAACTGAACCTGCAAAGAAAAAGAAACCCAAACTGCGCACCTATTTCGAGGATGACTGATGCCATCACAAAGTTTCATCGTTACCAAGGAACACCGTAGGTTCGCCGAGTTCGCCGACGCCGTGCGCCGACAGCACACCATTGGCATCTGCTACGGTCAGGCCGGCATCGGCAAAACGCTCTCCGCCAGGAGATACGCCAATTGGGCCAAAGCCGAAGAACTCCTGGATCGGTGGGGCCCGCGTGCCGATACCGATGCGCAAGTGCATGCGAGCTTGGCCAGGAGACGAACTGTCTTCTACACACCCGGCGTGCTCACGACCCCCAGACTAATGAAGGACGAGCTCGGACTACTCACCCAGCGCACGTCCATCTGTATCGACCAACACCTGGTCGAAATCGGGGCGAGGCCGGGGGGTTACGTCCCGCTGAGTGGTGGAGTTTTCTCGACACCGTGCGGGTCAGTTCCTTGATTATGCTGCAGTAAGTTCGGGAAGCAAAACCGTCTCC
>NZ_JADOUR010000032.1:0-3402 GCF_015751665.1 Arthrobacter sp. CAN_A1
CGCATCGAGCAAGAGCGGAAACATTGGTGAGTCCCCGCCCTGGCCCGGTCCGATGAGCATCGCCAACGGCCGCATTTTCCCGTCGCAGAGATGATGGATTTTCGTCGTCAACCCGCCACGGGAGCGGCCGATCGCGTGGTCAGGAGGCTCCTCGCGCAGTTTCATGTAATTCGACAGGTCCCCCTGTGGTGCGCGGAAGGTTGGTTGCGTGTTGGTGAGCCCGGTTCACTGTCGAGTCCACGGAAACCTCCCAATCGATCATCCCTGCCGCGTCAGCTTCTGCCAGCAACTGGGTGTGGATCCTGTCCCAGGTGCCATCGCTGCTGAACCGGCGGTGGCGTTTCCACACCGTCTTCCACGACCCGAAACACTCCGGCAGATCCCGCCACGGGATTCCTGCCCGGAACCGATAAACGATGCCCTCAACGACCAGCCTGTGATTGTTGAAGGGGCGGCCCGGGCTTCCGTCCGAGCTTGGCATCAACGGCTCAATCCGAGCCCACTGAGCATCCGACAAAACAGCAGTACGTGACATACCACCAGCATCCCAAAGACCTCACCGAACAATAAGGAGACACGCCCTAGGGCTCGGTGGGTCAAAAACCCATAAATAATTGCCACGCCGCTGCAAAGAAGGACTCGCCCCGACCATGCGATCTGGGGGTTCGAAGTCCACAAAGTCATTACCCAGAATGCGGCGGCCGCCGACGCAGTGGTCCAACCTAATACTCGACGTCTACCCCTTACGGACGGGTTACTCCTGGTGTCAGTCCTCAGGCGCACGAAGGCGAGGACAATACCGCCAACAATCCCCACCATCAACCCTGGCACGACACCCGAGCTCAGCATGGTGCCTTCGGGCAGGAGGACTTGACCCATCATGCCGGCGATCACACCCAGAAGCACTGACTCAATCATGGGCCTGACGAAGAACCAAAGCATTCGTCTCGGCGTCTCCTGCATCTCAATGCCTTCCCACCTGAAGCTTTGGCAGCGCGGTCCCTGATTGCACCCTAGCCGCCGATCACCACTAACAAAACACCGCCAACTAGCCATCACATCCACACGTCGTGTCTCACCCGCCGGTGTCTCTGTATCCATCGTTTGCGGGGGCCCGCATGGCGCCAATTTACTGGTCATCACGCACCCACACCGAAGCGCTGCAGAAGTGGTCTCGAATCAAGCCGCCATAATCGAAACAGTTGTACCCTACGGTGGATGTAACAAGTGAGGGAGAGCTCCACATGGCATGCAACGGCTGCACGACATCTTCACAGCTCGACTTCGATTTCAGCATGGCCTTCCAACCAATTTATGACGCGGTTGCCGGTCGCGTATGGGGCTACGAGGCGCTGGTCAGAGGTTTATCCGGTGAGGGTGCTTTTGACGTCCTGTCAAAGATCTCGCCAGAGCAAAAATACCGCTTCGACCAGGACTGTCGTGTCAAGGCAATCGAGCTGGCGTCGCGCCTGTTTCCTACGGGCGAGGAATTGATGCTCTCCATCAACTTCATGCCGAACGCGGTCTACCAACCGGCTGCATGCCTTCGTGCGACCCTGCTCGCGGCCGAGCGATGCAGTTTCCCGACGTCATCGGTCATGTTCGAGTTCACCGAAAATGAGGAGGTTTTGGACACCGCTCACCTCACGAACATCATCACCGAATATCGCAAGCATGGTTTCACCACCGCCATCGATGACTTTGGTGCAGGTCATGCGGGACTGGGACTCCTGGTCGAGTTCCAGCCAGACCTGATCAAGATCGACATGTTGCTCATCCGCGGAATCGACACCAGTCCGGCCCGCCAGGCTGTCGTGGCTGGCATCATGGGAATCACCAAAGCACTCGACATCACAGTGCTCGCAGAAGGCGTTGAGACCGAAGCGGAGTTCCTAGTTCTGAAGACAGCCGGCATCCGCCTCTTCCAAGGATACTGGTTCGCGAAGCCAGCATTCGAGGAACTCCCACAGATACAGTCGTGGTCTGCTCTCAACGTCGCCAGTGCCGCTTAGCAACCCACAGATGGCATACTCGCAAATTTCCCGCACCGGCTACTCCCCTAGCCTCTGACAAACCATCGTTTACGGACACTGCCTATGTTTACGTCGTGAGAGGCTAGAAGTTCTTGCCATAAGACTTTGCAGCGACCTGATTGGAGTAGCTGAATGACCAGCGAGCAGAACGCTAACCTGAGGGCAGATCAGTCTTTGCTTGCCGCGATCGGGCTTGGGGCATGTGTTTCGGTGCTTCATATCTTTGCTTGGGCAGATGGCACCATTCCCTGGGTACCCAGGTTTTCCCTCGGGTTAGCAGACCCATGGCTCTGGATTGCGACACCGATAGTCCTGCTATTGGGCGCCTACCTAGTTGTGGCCGCCGGCGAGAGAAAAGAAGGGCGACGGCACCATCGTGGCGCTATGGCGGTCCTCGTAGCTCTAGCGGTAGGCATGGCCATCTTTTTCAACAGCTTTCCCTTCAACCCTGTTTATGGGGTGGCTCTGCTTTTGCTTGCAGTGAGGACGCGTAGCGTGCTGACGGCAGCCGTTGGTGTATTTGCTCTTGCTGTTGCCATCGGCATTTTTTCTCTCCAATCCGCCGGAGCCGCGTTAGGCCTCATTATGCTGGCTGTCTCTAGTTTTATTGCCGCAACCAAGATCGGTCACGACCGGCAAACTCAGCTTGAAAATGAACACATAATCCCGGCCTAACTCGGCAACCCGAGCGAACCAGTCCCACCAATCGCACGGAATCTACGCTCGAAAACGATAGATTCAGAGACACCGACGAGACAGCCACATGGAAAGCTGTTGGGATGACAGTTAGTAGCCAGCCATGGCGGCACCCGAAGCCTGAAGCGTCAGATCTCTCATTGATTATTGTTCCAACACCTGTACTGCACAGCCTGGCTCAGAACGATGTTCTCCCAGAGAACTCTTTGACGCCCTACCTAGTGGGCGATGAGTGCATTGGTCTCTGGCGAATGAGGAGCCTTCAAGTTCGAAATACTGCGGCAGATATGCCTTGGATCACCCGATTCGTCTGCGTTACAGGTATGGCCTCGCCTATCGGGTTAGCAGGTTTCCATGGGGCACCAAATGACGATGGAATGGCCGAGGTCGGATACAGGATTGACCCCGCCTACAGAAGAAAAGGTTACGCGCGGCGAGCCCTAGAGATATTGCTTGCAGTTGCCCAGGCTCAACCGGAGGTCCGAACTGTTCGGGCAACCATCAGCCCCGAAAACATTGCATCCCGCACTCTTATAGAGGCCTACGGGTTCCAAGCGATCGGAGAGCAGTGGGATGAGTGTCAGCGGCCATGAAAAACTGCCCGTAGGCGGCCACGGAACTGCCCACTGATGGCCAGTAAAACTGCCCGCCGGTGGCCATGGGATCTGCCCAC
>NZ_JADOUR010000033.1:0-3136 GCF_015751665.1 Arthrobacter sp. CAN_A1
AGGAGACGGTTTTGCTTCCCGAACTTACTGCAGCATAATCAAGGAACTGACCCGCACGGTGTCGAGAAAACTCCACCACTCAGCGGGACGTAACCGTGTCGCGGTGGAGGACCCTCTACCGCGACACGCAAATTCGTTTCTTATTTCTGAGCGGCTCACTCGACTCTGGTCGTCTCCACAGCGTGTTCCTGGCCGTGTCGAGAGTTTGTTAGGAGGCGGTGACCCAGGCGGCGTTGGAGGCTGCCTGGCCTAGAACAGCATTTTTTGCTGGCCGGAGAGGGTGATGGCGCCGACCCGGAGGAGGCCAACGCTGATAATGCATAGCATCAATCTTCCAACGACTATCGAGTTCATAATTTTAGGTGGCCAGTTTTGCGTAGACGATGTAGTTGTCGTCGAATTCGCCGGTGTCCGGGTCGTATCCGTCGCAGGTGATCAGGCGTAGTTCGGGTCCTTCGGTGTTGCCGTATACCGTCTGGGTGGGGAACGCGTCTTGGGAGTATTGCTCGCCGCGGTCGACAACGAAGGTTGCTGTGGTGCCATCTTCGCGGAGCACGTCGATGGTGTCACCGGCCTTGAGTTTGCGCAGGTCCGCGAAGACGCAGGGGCCGCTGTCGGTGGCGTTGACGTGGCCGAGGAGGACCGCGGGTCCGCGTTCACCAGGTGTGGGGGAGTCGTTATACCAACTGGCGGGTGCTCCGGGCCCGTCCGGGGGAACCTCGAGCGAGCCGTTCTCGCGTAGGCCGAGGCTCAGTAGCTCCGATTCCGCGCCGATGGCGGGAATACTGAACGATACCGGGTCCGACGCCGATAGGACCGGCAGCTGGGCCGGTGCCGGTGCCGGTGTGGGTGTTTCGGGTGCGGGGGTCGTGGGTGGTTGAGTTGGGGCCGGCACCGTCGGCGAAGCGGAGACGGAGATGGTCGGGGTCGGCGCTGGCGTTCCTTGGCTTTGGGCGGTCGTGTTGGTGGCGCAGCCGGTGAGGATTAAAACAGCGACCGCCGCAGAGGCCAGGTGGCTCCTGCGACGGTCGCTGGGTGAACTAATCGTGTGAAGTATTATCTCCGATCAGTTCGTGGTGCTTGGATGGAAATTATGCCTTGGCGGCGTTGCTGCGGCGAACCAGGAAGGTTCCGCCTGCTGCTGCTGCCAGGACCAGGCCGCCACCGAGGGCGAGGGCGCCGGTGTTGGAACCGGTTTCCTGGGCGACACCGGTGTCAGCGCCACCGGCAGGCATGTCGCCCATCTGTGAGGCTACGAGGGTTCCACACAGTGCCGGTGAGGTGGCGCCCAGGGGCAGGTCTGGGGAGATGTCACTGGTTGAGTTGAACACTTCCTCGGAGACCCCGGCAGTTGCTGGGTCCAGGCCGTGGACGACGACGACGGCGGTGCCGGCTTCGAGGGAAGCCTTGGTTTCGGCGTTGAGGTCGAAGGTGCGCTGGATGGTGTAGCTGCCGCCCTGGCCGCCGAGCTCGAGGTTCAAGCCTTCTTCGGGGCCGGTAGCTCCGCTGGTGGTCAGGGTGGTGAGGATGCCGCCGTAGGCGCGCGTGCCGTCGGAGGTGTTGAGGATGCCGTCGCCGTTTTCGTCATCAGCGGGTATGGGGCATTCGCCGAGGGCCCCGCCGTGGATGTGCTGGACGTGGGGGTACGGGGCGTCCATGAAGGTTTCGGCGAGGCCGGAGACCTGGAGGTTCACGGTGGCCTGGTCGCCCTTGACATCAACGGTGACAGTGCCGGAGCCGGTGGTGCCGTTGAGCTGGCCCAGGGTCGAGGAGTAGGACCCATCTGCTGCCATGGCCGGCGACGATGCCATCGCCAGGGCGCCGAGGGCGAGGGTGGGTACTGCGAGGAAACGCATTGCCTTATTCATAAGATCAATTCCTTCACTGTGCGTGGATACGCACCAGAGTCAGTGCGCTTACTATTCTATTCGGAGCGTTCCGCCGTGTGGATTGGTTTCCCCCACACAATTCACAGCCGAACACATGACACCGCTCGTTGAGAGTGGCTTCTGCTCACCGTACGCAGGACAAGACCCTATGACAAGGCCCTGTTAGGTAGCGCTTGGTGTGACACATGGTGCCGATGAGGTTTACCAGCTAGGGCATAATCGTCCACTTATTCGACTGCGGGTTACCCGTTCGCGGAGTAAGAGTAAGCAGTCACACCAGGTGGGTGAGGTGTGTTCGATACTGCTTTTCAAGCGGATGAGCCCGCCGCGGATGCGGGTTTTGGCTGTTGATAGTGGAAGGCCGAGGTGGGCGCCGCCTTGCTGGTAGATGAGCTCGTCGGAGTAGACCAGATTGATCGCTTCACGTTGGGTGGGACTGAAGGTTTGGAGGGATCGGGTGCTCTCCTGTTCTTCGAGCCGGTTGATTGCTGTTTCGGCTGTCTGATCAAAATCCGGTGTGTAGGTTGCCACGGCGTAGGCGGTGTTGCGATTCGACGATAAGTGCTCGTCCCGCGGTCCCGCACCGCTCTGGTCCAAGGTCCTGCGGTGGGAATCATCATCAGCCAGGCGACAATCAGGCGACAGAGGTGGCCTTATGGGTGCCTCAACGGTGTGTGAAGAAGCCAACGCTTTGCAGGTTGGAGGCGGATCCGGGCAGGCCGGTCCCGCCTCCGCCGATCAGGAGCATGCTCAACGGTTGTGCGCGGCGGTTCGGGAACTGGAAGAAACCGATGCGCTCCTTGAGCGAGCACGACAAGAAAAAGAAAACGTGCATCATCAGGTAAAGCTCAGGCAAAGCGCGTAATGTCTTACCTATCCTCAAGTGCGAGTGACTGATGGCCGGATGTTTATTTATCCGGTCAAAAGCGTCGGAGAACACAACTAACGGCCTCCACCGTGTGTTCCCCGGCGCTTTTGTCATGCCACCACCGGCAGCCAACAGCTTATGGGTGGCAGCTCTTCAATCCACCGATCCAGCAGCTTGTCGTAATACCGCCTGTAGCGTTTATTTTCACCGATCGCGCTGCCGCCACTCTGTTCACTGTCATAAAACGTCAGTAGGCTCTAATCCTGCATCCCCCAATGGTGCAAGCTTGGTGTCATAGCCTCGTAGCAACAAACATTGTTGGGTAGAGGGAGTTGCTGGTGGCGCGGAGGTTGTTGACGTTTGCTGATCGGGCGGACAT
>NZ_JADOUR010000034.1:0-2899 GCF_015751665.1 Arthrobacter sp. CAN_A1
ATGTTGTGTGGTAACTACATTTTCCCACGTCAGGAGCACCTTTCACCTGTTAACCACGCACGCTCAGCCCAATCACGATGAAAACTCCGGGCTAGGCTGCAATACGGCCCGATTCCACAAGAACCGGGCCGACTGGCGCCCCATAAGCAGAGCGGATAGACCATCAAGAATCGCTGCTGCGCTGAGAAGTCACGTAGCCAGCAGCGCCTCAAATAGACTGTGCAAAAATCCTCAAGAAATGAAATATCTGAATAAATCGGGGTGGATCAGGCTTGTCTTGCCCAAATCTAATGGGTGGAATCATTGACAGTTAGAGGCAGTACGAGGAAACTGACATTCATCTATCGTTTGGCGCTGGCAACTCGACGAACGTAGGCGGACATCAAATCAGGGGGAATATGCGCAAAAAAATCTTCAGTCGAGCTGTCCTAGTCATGGTTCTTGCGGTGAGCGCAGTGGGACTAAATGCTTCGCCGGCAACTTCGACAGAAGATCCAAAAGAGGTATTTCCCGCCGCTGGGTGCGATATTTCGGATGAAATTCGCAGTCAAGGAACAACAACTAGGACGGGTAAAACGGTTGAAGGCTGGGCTTGCGGATATGGGGTTGGCGAGGATGGTAAACCTTACGATCTGGGAGTAAGTCCTGATGGAGACTTGGGGGTCTTCCATAAAGAGGCTTTCGAGAGCGAAGAGCTCAAGGAAACTTTAGGTGAGGGCACAGGAGACATTACCGACGCTGGTCCGAACGTTCTCCAAGAATCTAGAGTTCCTTGGTCAACAGAGTCCAAAGGACCCGGGTTCTCTATCGACAGTGTTATTGGATATGACGACAGAACACAAGTCACAGCAACCGCCTTTGCCCCGTCAAGCAGGATCGTGCACTTCAATGGATGCACTGGTTATTTGTACGCCCCAAATATGGTCGCGACAGCGGGCCATTGTCTGTACAAAGATGGGGCATGGAAGACCCCCGGTTTGGTCACACCGGGAAAGAATGGGAGCGGCGCTCCCTACGGCTCCTGCACCGTAGCCGCGAGATATGTCTCCTCGGGATGGATCAACAATAACGACCTAACCCAGGACTACGGCAAGCTCAAGTTAAACTGCAATATTGGGAACACCGTCGGAGTATTCACACTAGCCGTCACCCAAAGTCTTGAGAACGCTACGGTTCGGGGCTATCCCGCTGAGAAGCCATTTGCAACAATGTGGACCCACACAGGCCCCCTCTACGAGCTCGGCGTCAAGCAGGTGTTCTACCGGATGGATACCACTGCCGGCCAGAGTGGTTCGCCCGTTTATCGAACTTGCGCATCGGGAGTCGGAATTTGTGCTATTGCGATTCACACTTACGGAATTATATACGGTGGAATCGGCTCAGAAACATCCGCCAACCACGGAATCCGTCTCATAGATTCCGTTCGTTCTTATCTCAATACCTACTGATAGGACTCAAATTGAAGAAGAGAATGGCACCCGCGTTGTGGATTGTCACCGCAACCATGATTTTGACAGCCTGCGGGAACCCTCTGCCAGATAGCGGCGGCGAGCCATCCAGTTCCTCCATAGATCAGACCCGAGGCGCCATCGTGGTCAGTCTCGTAACCGAATCCGGAGAAAAATTCAGTGAGCTTCCCCGGACATCCGAATATAGCTGCGCCTCGGTAAGAAAGTACATCTCCGGCCCCAACTCCTTCTCCCAGGAGGACGCTCCTCCTATTAATCCAGCAGCGCCCACACCCTTGTCGCTTCCACCCGGAGTATTTTCGATAGCCGTGTTTTGTGGCCACCCAAGTGAGGACGGGCTGCCCCAATATGAGGGTACAACTGAAGAAATTACGGTGATTTCAGGGGAAGACGCGCCAGCGGAAGCCGAAATGAAAGTAAGATCGGACGTTCCCACAAAGCCTTAAGCTTCGGCGGTCAGGATGCACGCGATGGTGCATCCTCGCGACATGCTGACTCTTGGCGAATCGGGACACCTCTTTCCCGATCCGTCCATACCCCGGGTGAAGCCAATTCCAATTTGGAAACCCGCCATAACCAAAGAGTCATAGCTAGCGATGCCCATGGTGCACGAGTATGCAGCGGAATGTATGTCGTCATCGATTCATTGTTGAAGGTGTCACCAGGGTGAAACTTTTTGGTCGTTCCCGGACATTTCAGGGTATGGGGAAACTTCATGCTCTCGATTCCGCTCTCTGGGTGGATAGCCTCGCCGGTGATGGGGAGGCCTTTGGCGTGCTGTTTGATCGGCACCGTCATCGCGTGTTCCGTCACGCTTTCCGGATGCTGCAAGACGGTGAGGGCGCCCAGGACGTTAGCGCGATTGCTTTCCTGGAACTATGGCGCCGACGTGCGAGCGTGCGTCTCGTTGAGGGTTCGGCGGATTCAAGCGGTCATTGCAACAGGAGTCCTTCGATCAGTTCGATCGGCTTCCTGAACTCTAATCGTTTGCGTGGCCGGTCGTTGAGTTCGGCGGCGACCCAGTCGAGGTCTGCGGCGCTGTGGATACTCAGGTCGGAGCCTTTGGGGAAGTACTGCCGTAACAGACCGTTGGTGTTCTCGTTGATGCCTCGCTGCCACGGAGAGTGCGGGTCGCAGAAGTAGATGTCGATGCCGGTATCGACCTTCACGGTCTTCCAGTCCTGCATCTCAATGCCCTGGTACCAGGTCAGCGAATGTCGCAGCGCGTCGGGGAGCGTCTTGATCTTAGCGGTCAACGCATCACGCATCTGCTCGGCCTTGTACCCGTCCGGCAGGTGCACGAGCATGGTGTAGTTGGTGGTCCGCTCCACGAGAGCTTGGTGTCAAGCGGTGGTAGCAACATTGTCGTTGAGTAGTTTGGTGAATACTTCTCGTGGTGTGAGGTAGCCCAGGGTGGCGCGGGGTCGGTC
>NZ_JADOUR010000035.1:0-2881 GCF_015751665.1 Arthrobacter sp. CAN_A1
GTGGGCAGATCCCATGGCCACCGGCGGGCAGTTTTACTGGCCATCAGTGGGCAGTTCCGTGGCCGCCTATGGGCAGTTTTTCATGGCCGCTGACACACGGCTCGACTGAAAAACGAACCCGTCAGCAGAGCCTTTTCCACGTGTCAGAGAGACCCGGCTGGGCCCCAGATAGGAGAAGTCAAGGAATCAGATCGGCGGGGCCCATCTCTTCGGCACAGGCAACGCGGGAACTACCCAACACCATCAGCCGGGCCAGGAAATACGGCCTGACCACCCGTCAGCTGAAATCAACCGCAGCCACCCATCCATTAGTCGGATCAGATCTAGGCTCGACCGCCTGGATGTCCGGAGTTGTTATACCTGAATTGCCCTGTCCAAATTTGGACGCTATCGGTATTCCGGATTCGCTTCCAGACCAAACCTGTCGCCCTTTTTCCAAGCGTCAGGCAGGTTTCCCTGGGCAGGGATACCCCCGGCCAGTTTCAGGATGCAAGCCATATGGAGCAGATTCCAAGTCATAAAGGCAGTGTTGCGGTTGGTGAAGTCATTCTCCGGGCCACCTGAACCTTCATCCAAATAGCTTGGGCCCGGTCCTGCCTCTCCAATCCAACCCGCATCCGCCGCCGGAGGAATGGTCACCCCGATGTGCTGAAGACTATAAAGAATATTCATCGCGCAGTGCTTGACGCCGTCCTCGTTCCCCGTCAGCAAAGCGCCACCCACCTTCCCGTAATATACGTACTGCCCGCGAGAGTTCGTCATCCCCGACATCGCATAAAGACGCTCGATAATTTGCTTCATCACCGAGCTGTTGTCTCCAAGCCAGATCGGTCCAGCCAGCACCAGAATGTCTGCTAATTCAATCTTCTCAAAAATTGAGGGCCAAGCGTCCTCCTCCCAACCGTGCTCCCTCATATCCGGGTACACGCCCGTCGCCACCGGGAGGTCAATCGGTCGCACAACTTCCACATGGACACCCTTCGTCCGCATCAAATCGGCGCTCAGGCTGATCAGCCCGGAGGTGTGGCTCATCTCGGGGCTGCGCTTCAAGGTGCAATTGAGGAACACTGCTCTCAGACCAGCGAACTGATCGTCACTGCTCATGGACTTCACGCTGTTAGTCATCTGATGGTGTTCCTGTCTAGGTAGCGGACAAGTTCTTGTCCATTTAACGATCCGCTACTTGGTCTCGAAAATAGCTAGACCGAATTGAAACCACACTAGTCCCCCCAGAAGCCTGCACTATGTAACCTGGAACACATCTTCTACCATCACTCCCGCCAACTCATGCACCTCCGATGCGCCGGCGCGGAAATCACGCCCCAAAGGTCAAGAAGTTACGCCGCTATCGAAGCGCCAGAAGTGACCCTTTCTGTTTTCACTTAATTGCTTAGGGAGTCCAGGGCCTTGCGCAGGCGGCTGTCGGCGTCATCAGCGACCTCCTTGACCGCTGGCGCGCCACTGAGCCGAACCATGGTCTGCGGGTCGATGGCCTCGATTGTGGTGCTATCTGCATCCTTGCTTCGGCGGACCACGACGTTGCAGGGCAGGAGTGCCCCGATTTCGGGCTCCGCGGCAATTGCTCGGCTGGCCAGGGCCGGATTGCAGGCACCAAGGATGATGTAGTCGCCTACGGCGTCCGCGGCTTCGGTTCCTAGCTTGACTTCAAAAGTGGAACGGACATCAATCTCGGTAAGTATTCCAAACCCCTGAGCCAATAGTGCATCCCGGGTAAGTTCGAGGGCCTCAGCCCCGGGAAGCGCAATGGTCGTGCTGAGTGTGTACGTCATGGTTCTCCTGGAGAGACTGGTGGGTGGAATCGTCCGACAAATGACTGGCAGCGTATTGCCGCGTTCTTCTAGGGTATTCGACTACCGAATAGGGGTATCCAGATGTCAGTCCCTTGCAAGACCCGCGCGATGACCTGCCATCTGGTCACGGAGGCCCAAGCCCTGATTCAGGTTAACGACCTAGATTCGGCGAAGGATTAAGACCAGTTTTCCGCGCGGACTAGTGGTTTAGGAGGTTGCGTCTTTTGCAAGCTGTACCGCTGCATCTGCCATCTCATCGGATAGCTGCATGACATCCCACATTCCGGTCAGTCTGTTGTCGTGGCTGAATGCAGTTATGGTGCTCCCATCCTCTTTGGTTTCCGCGAAGAAGTGAACTGGGGGTTTGATCTTGAGGTGTTGGGCCGCGCTCGAATGTCTCAGATCACCCGGGTTCCAGTGTTTGTCCATCTCAATCCAGACAGAGTCCCCTACCGTCCTCACGGAGATTCCCGGGCGGGCGAATACGGTATTCAGGTCTGTAATGACCTGGTCCTTGTTCTTCGTCGATTGCCAAGCACGTTTCTGTGTGAACCGGCTTGTCGCATGCCTGAGCATGATGTCGGGTGGAAGCTTCGTCGGTCGACGCAAGAGGGCTCCTTGCGTGAAGAGCACCGCGAGCACCGCGATGGCTAGGTACAGAAATCCGGTGGTCCGGATCCCCAAGAGCGCTAGTCCTAGCCAGATGGCGATAACGACCATGACTGCAGCTGTTTTGCGCCTAGTAGTGGAGAAGAACAACAAGGCGCGTTGGAAGCGCGTATAAGTTTCATCGGTCGGCTTCCTGCCGCGAATCCCTTCAAATGCCAAGAGATGCCTCTATATTCGATGCCGGCTGTGAAGATCACAGTGATGTCAGGGACGGTCTAATACTTCACGCTGATGGCCAATTCTCAGCAGCTGGATGAGTGCTTTTGGTGGGATGCAGCGTGACTACCGGGCGTGCAGGCGTGCTAGCCTCGGTCTTTCATGAGGTAGTGGCTGGTGGGGTGTGGTTAAACGACGAAAAGTGCTCCTGAGCTGGGAAAATAGTGTTGTTGACGCAAAATTTC
>NZ_JADOUR010000036.1:0-2516 GCF_015751665.1 Arthrobacter sp. CAN_A1
TGGGCAGATCCGATGGCCATGACCGGGCAGTTTTCATGGCCACCAGCGGGCAGTAATGCTGGCCACCCGTGGGCACCTTTAACTGGCCCTTGACAAAAGGCTTCTAACTTGGCCAGACGCTCTGGATCTATCGGCCGGCCCGTTGCCTCGTCATACTGCATTGTGAGGATTTGCTCAGTGGTCTTTTGGAGCAACCCGTATCTCAGATATTGGAGCGTCGCTTCTGAGCGATCGTGCATCTTAGACAGGAACTCAATGTTCGCTAGCAACTCCAGAAGCTGGCGAAGCAAAGATTGTGCCATCTCCCAATGGCCGTTCTCCACTAGTAGACGCACGGATTTCAGAGTGTTGATCCCTCGGACCAAGACGCCCTGGTCAAAGTCAAACAATGGCGAGTGCACTGCTGGGAAGCTACGCCGTGCAGCGTCATGGGCCTCCTCGTCAACCTCATCCAAAAGCTGCACAACAGCTTTCAGGGTCGCAGACGGCTTAACAATCCGGACATCCGCCGGGCGAGCAGGGTTTCTCGAATTTTTCTTTTTCTTTTTGGTCATAAGGCATTCAATCACCGGCTTACGGACAAATGTTCAGTCCTCGACTGAAATCGGAAGCGGCTGATTAGCACTACTAGTCGTGGGAGGCATGGCGCCCAGGGGATCTCGTCCCAGCGGAAGATCGGTCGGTCCCTGACGTTGCTCCCACGCGCCTTCACCAAACAGCCTCTGCCCGTCCCCTCCCCGATATCCTGCTGGAGTGCACAAACTAGCTAAAGGACTGCGTTCTCATGGATTTGTCACCTGAAGTACTGCAAGCCGGAGTGAACCTCGCGGAGAGCATGGCGCGTAACAGCGGCACTCTCATTTGGAACAGGATTCGAGCGGCGCGTGACTCGGGGCGCCACGAGGAGGCCGTCACCGCGCTGGAGGAGATCATTAACGAGCTTCTCGCAGACAAGCAGGAGCTAGTTGCTATAGCGAAGTCGTATCAGTCCGAGCTGGTCTCTCAACAGCTCAACGCAGGGGATGTTCAGTACATCGTTGGGACCTTGTTTCCGCTTGTGAAGCAGTTCTTGGAAGCCAGCTCGGGCGAGGATACGGAGAAGCTGGAGCAGCTAGAAGCGTTGAAGCCGCTCCTATCGGTGGAGACGGTCAACGTTCTGCAGCTGCTCGGGTTCAACTTCCGTAGAGCTATTGGTGAGCCTCTAACGGCGCTCTGTGAAAATCTGATTACTTCCCACGTGAACCGCTCGACTGAGCTTCAGCTAGAGCAGTTGAAGAATCAGCAGGCGCTGGTTTCCTTAGCCCTCGATGAGGCGGCGTTCCAACGCTTCCTTGCACTCACGGGTCAAAGCTGACCTCTGACACCACGATCTCGCTTCTTGGGCAGAAAAAACGTCAACCTTTGTCGCCGTCCAACTACTACTGGCCGTCAACTAAGGTGTGCAAAGCGCACCAAGGATGATCTAGATTCAGCACATGGGTACAACAGCGAAGGGCAGGAAGCAGATCAACAAGCTTCTTCTCCATTCTAAGGAGCAAGCGCTCCCTCTCCGCATACTTCGCGACAGCGGCGGCTTACGAACAGAATTTGGCGTGGTGCTCGACCTGTCCGAGGAATGGGTGCTTCTGGCGGAACTTCGCGAAGGAGTGATGCAGGACGGCTACGTAGCCTTCCAGACCAATCAGATCAGGCGAGCCAATGTCTCCGATGCGTTCATCAACTTTGTCCGCGACAACAACCCCTGGCCCCCACACACCCCAGTCCTGACCGCTGACCTCAGTGATCCCGAACGCCTCATTAGGACAGCGGTCAAGACGGCAGGTGTCGTTTCGCTCTACAGAGAAGATAAGTATCCTGACCAACTGCTCATAGGCATCCCAGTTAAGTGGAGCAAAAAGCGTCTGTGGCTTTTCACGATCGATGAGCACGGACGCTGGGAGTCATTCCTAGACCGGTTCCGTTTGCGAGACATCACGAGGATCGGGTTCGGCGGGGATTACGAACGCGCCGTTGCCACGACAGCTGGCCCAATGCCAGAGCGAGTTCCAGAGAAAGACGATCGAGGTAAAAAGGTGGGGTAATCACGACTTTGCGCGGAGCGCGACCGTCGTAACTTTCCGACCGGAGAGTGCCCCCGTTTCTGCAACTTCATGTCTACCCGAGTCCGTTGAGGAATCCGTCGCTGGTGCGCTTTCCGACGAGGCGTGGATGGAATGCCGGCCGTTCCCCTTCCCCGAACTACGGGAGCGTCTCGGAACTGTCTCGTACTTTTGTCCTGCATCCCATGAGTTGTACGATATTGGACCATATTGCCCTTGTCGTACCTTCACCGGGCATATTCTCAGGCGGGGTATACGCGAACCGAAAAGTCCAGGTTCTATATGGGACTTTTGGGGCGTGGGAGTGGGGCGGACGTGTCGCGGGTTACGTCCCGTGGGGTGGTGTAGTTTCCCGCGGTGAGCGCGTTGCTCCGGCGACGTGGTGAGCCATCGTGCGATGGTCAGTGAGTACCGATC
>NZ_JADOUR010000037.1:0-2385 GCF_015751665.1 Arthrobacter sp. CAN_A1
TGTCAAGGGCCAGTTAAAGGTGCCCACGGGTGGCCAGCATTACTGCCCGCTGGTGGCCATGAAAACTGCCCGGTCATGGCCATCGGATCTGCCCACCGGGTATTCGGCGGCGTTGGCCATGTTCGGGATTTGTTTAGCTCATTGGCGTGACTCCTTGTCCGGCCAGGGCCTGGCTGAGGCGGATCGATTCCCCAGTGGTTTGGCAGACGTGTGCGTGGTGCAGCAGCCGGTCGACCGTCGCGGTGGCGAGGGTTTTGGGCATGAGCTCGTCGAAGCCCGCGGGATGCAGATTCGAGGAGACCGCGATGGAGCGTTTCTCATAGGCTGCGTCAACAAGGCGGTAGAGGCCCTCGGCGGCATCGGTCCCGACAGGCAGGAGCCCTATGTCATCGACCACCACTAAATCCGCGCGCAGGATCCTGGCGACCACTTTCGTGACGCTGTCGTCGGAGCGGTGCGCGCGCATCAGCGCGCCGAGGTCTTCAAGGCGGAACCATGCCACGCGCATGCCGGCCTCGACGGCCTGCTGCCCGAGGGCTTCGAGGAAGAACGTCTTCCCGGTGCCGGAGGGCCCGCAAATGACAACGTTTTCCTTGCGCCCGATCCATTCCAGTGTCCGCAGCGCCTGCTGTGTCGGTAGCGGGACTGAGGACGCGGCGGGATCCCAGGTGCCGAAGGTCTTCCCGGTCGGGAACCCTGCGGCTTTACGCCTGGTGGCGAGCATGGACCGGGACCGGCCAGCGACTTCCTCGGTGAAGAGGGCCTTGATGACCTCGGCCGGTTCCCAGCGTTGCGTACGGGCGGTCGCGATCAACTCCGGTGCCAGAGCCCGCGCGTAGGGCATCTTCAGCTGCCGCATCAGCGCCTCCAGGTCCGCCGGCAGGACGGGCGCGGTGACCGGGACCGGGCTCATGCGCTTTCCTCCAGTCCGGTCTCACCACGGCCGGCACCGGGGGGACGTCCGATGGCCGCCCACCCGGCCGTGCCCTGGGTCAAGGACCGGGTTTCGTCCGCGGCGCGGGTCGTGGTGCGGGCGCCCCCGGCGGTCAGGATTGAGGCCAGGTCTTTGTGCGCGAAGCGGCCATGGACGGCCGCGGTCCCCAACGCCTGATCGACGTCGGCCTGCCCGGCGATCTTCGCCAAGGCCACCGCTTCGGCCATCTTCACGTTCATCCGCGCCGTGCCCGCGGCGGCGGCTTCGAGCAGCCACGCGCGGGCGCCGTCCCCGATGCCAAGGAACTCCGCCTCCGCGGCGTTGCGGGCCTTGACCGCGTAATCGCCCGGGATCTTCGGCCGGTGATCAGGGAAATGGGCGTCGTTGATCGCGGGGCTGCCCGGGCGGGCCCGCTGGTGCCGGGCGACTTCCACCGGGCCGGCGCTGCCGTGATGGACGATGATGACCTGCTCACCGGGTCCGGCACCGTGGCTGCGCACGAATACGCGCGCGCCGAGCAGGGCTGCCGGGACGGAGTACTGGCCGTTTTCGAAGGTGACCATCGGCGTGTTCTCCGGCACCGTCCGGGAGAGCCCGAACGCGACCGTGTGCGCGGTGTCCGGGATCCGGTGCAGCCGGGGTGCTTCCTCGGCGAGCATCACCGCTGGTTTGCGGCGGGTGGCACGGTGCTCACGGTTGTTGACCTCGTCCATGAACACTTGGCACGCCGCTTCGATCTCCGCGAAGGAGGCGTATTCGGCCCGCAGATTCGTGTCTTTGGGGACGATGTCGGCTTTAGCGACCCGCACCGATGCCTCCACGCCGCCCTTGGAGGCAGGATCCGCCGGCTGGCAGGTCAACACTGTCACCCCGTAGTGGCGGGCGAAGTCCACGGTCTGCTGGTTACGCACCGGGACCCCAGCAACATGGGAAACGGTGACCGTTTTCTCATTGTCGGTTAGGACATAGGTTGGCGCGCCGCCCAGGACACGGAAGGTGCGGTCCAATGCCGCGAACACACTCGGCGCCGTCCGGTCCCGCAAAGCGATCACGATCCTGAACCGCGACCAGGCCAGCCATGCCACGAACAACACGGTCTTTCTCCCCTCGATCAGGGGGCCGTCGCCGAAATCGTACTGAAGCCACATCCCCGGCTCGGTGATCCAGGGCCGGTGCACCCGGACATGACCCAGCCGCCACGCCGCCCGCACCTGGGCGACAGCACGGCGGGTCGAGCGTTCCGAACCCTCATAGCCCAGGGCCCGGAGTTTGTCGTGGGCTTTGTCGGCGCGGATCTTGCCCTTGGAGGCCTCAACCCATTCCTCGATCTTGGGCAGGAACGCGTCAGTGACACGGCCCCGGTAGACCGGCTCGGCCATTGGCTGGCCCGCGTTCCGCGCCCCAACATGCCGGTTGACCGTGTGGTGGGAACAGCCCGTAAGCTCCGCGGC
>NZ_JADOUR010000038.1:0-2153 GCF_015751665.1 Arthrobacter sp. CAN_A1
CTGCACCCGAGAGAGTGTGGGAGAGTAGGACACCGCCGGACAACCATTAACGAAAGGCCCCACCCACGGTGGGGCCTTTCGCACTTAACCACCACACACGATCCCACCACCAACACACCACCAACACACCACCAACACACCACCAACACACCACCCGAACCGCCCACGCCCAGGCCCATCATCACGCCGGGCGCCAGGCCCCGCTTCCGTCTCCGGCCAATAACGGCGGACGCCTCCGAGCGGAGTGAACCACGTGGTTGTCTTGACGCACAGGCCGAAGCCTGACGGCTGGGTCCTCGAAGCGTCGTTTCACTCTCTCGATGGTGTCGAGGTGGCGGTGGCCATCGCGGAGGAGCTCGCGGGCGGCCGCATCCCGGAGGTTGCTCCCGGCGGGGTCGGTGGCCGCTGCTGATGGCCTGGGCGGCGGGCATGAACGTCTGCCATAGTGCGCGAAAGTCGTCCAGTGGCCGGCGACCTGCGGACGTCAGTCCATAAACCTTCCGGGCGGGTCCGGAGCCGCCTTGTTCCCTTTCACCTGGAGTAATCGAGTAGGTGTTCCCTTGTGCGTAGTAGCTTCATTGAACAGGATCTTCGTCCCGTCTCCGAGGGACAGGAACACGAGACTGTAGTGGCACGCGGAGAGAACGACCAGATCATCTGAGACGGCGGCCGCCTGTATCAGTGATGGTCGAATAGTGAGCCGCTCTACGGGTTGAAAACTAAGCCACTTTGACGTGTTTATGCTGCCGTGTCCTCTGGTCTTGTCGAGTGTAGCGAGTCGAGGCCACTGTTTTTGAGGCGGTAGCTGGTGCCTTTGAGGGTGAGGGCTTCAGTGTGGTGAACGATCCGGTCAATCATCGAGGAAGCGACGATCTGGTCGCCGAAGACGTCTCCTCAACGGGCGAACGGTAGGTTCGAGGTGAGGATCATCGAGGCGTGTTCGTAGCGGCTGGAGACGAGTCGGAAGAATAGGTTCGCGGCGTCTTGTTCGAACGGGATATAGCCGACTTCATCGACGATGATCAGCCCGTAACGTCGTAGTTTCAGCAATTCTGCGGCAGCCTACCGTTCTGGTGGGCGGATTGGAGCTGGCTCACCTGATCCGTTGCGGTCGCGAACAGCACCCGGAACCCGAGTTGGGTCGCGCGGAGTCCGAGCCCGGTAGCGAGGTGCGTTTTCCCGGTCCCGGGCGGGCCCAACAGCTTCGCGGGCTGCGACTTCCCGGGACAGGACCGCAGCGGGGTATTCCTGGTGCGATCAGCGAGCCCCACGCGCCTGGCCGGCGAGTCTGGTCGCGGACTCCCGGATACGGGGTGCTTTCATCGCCCGGGAGTAGTACTCAATCTGCCCGACGGTTTCCTGCACCCCGGTCATGAGAACACCCGAGTTTCGTCCAGAACCACGCCGAACGCCCGATCGTAATCCGCTAAGTCACGTAAGGGTTCCGTCCTGTTCCTGGGTTGGTGGGTGCGGGATCTGGAATGCGTCCCAGAGCACCCTCGCTTCCTGGACATGGGCAGGATCGGTGATGGTCTGCCCCGTACCCCAGCACCGGGTATGAACACCAACCATCCGGCCGTCCACAGTAGTCCGCACCGTGGTGAGGTCAGCGGTGATGTCCATGTACCGGCCGATGGCTTGCGGGTGAACAGAGTAATCGTTCGAAGCGATTCGGACGTAGTAATCCCATGGCAACCGCACCCTTGCGCGGAAACCCGTGATCGGTTCCACCGGCGGTAACACCAGCATCGCGGCCCGATCCGCGGTCACCAGGTCTATCGGCCTGACATCGATACGCCGGCGGCGTAGTAGTTCCGCCGTCCGATGCCGGTCTCGCTGTCCCAAATCAGCCGTGGGAACAGCACCGAGCCCGCCGATCAGCTGCCACATCCCCGCCAACAAATCTCCGGTGGTCCGGGAGGGGATCATCGTGGCCGTGATGAACCGCGAATGCGAACAGACCATCACCAGCACCGGCAACACCCGCGGCCCACCACGGGCGATCGGGATCTTCACCGGTGGGAACATCAGATCGCACTGCGCCTGGTACCCGGGCTCCTAGCCCGGATTTTTCATGATCGTCGGTTTGGTCGCTGCGCTGGCGGTTGATTCCTGCTTCGGGTGATTTTGTGGTTTTGGGCTCGTTGGTGGGG
>NZ_JADOUR010000039.1:0-1731 GCF_015751665.1 Arthrobacter sp. CAN_A1
CCCGGGGTTTTCGTGATGGTGGGGCCTGCAAGGTGTGTTTAAGCGACGAAAGGTGCTTCTGAGCTGGGAAAATAGTGTTGTTGACGCACTTTTATACCGGCTGAAAGAAGCACCTTTCTGATGTCCAAGATTACCGGAGTTTTCCCGTCTCTTCCTGTCGCCATGACAGAGCAATCTCTGGTCTCCCACGCGGGGCTGAACGTGGTGACGTCTCTGATTGACGCGCTCGGGTTCCGGGACTTGAGCGAGGACCGTTTGAGTCAGTTCGTCCCCTCTGGTGCCCGGCATCGGCCGGGCACGATCCTGGGCTCGTTGGCGGTGATGCTCGCCGGCGGCGGGGAACACGTCTCGGATCTGGACATCCTCCGGACCGGTTCCGGCGTCTTCGGAAACGTTGCCTCGAACGCGACCGTCTCACGGTTCTTCGAGCGGATTGTCGCCAACCCGGACGTCTTCGACTACGGCTTCGCCACGTTGACGCGCCAGCTGCGCTCACGAGTCTGGGGAGCTGCCGGGGACCGGAACCCGGCGCTGCAGGCCACCGCCCTGGATCCGCTGATCCTGGACCTTGATGCCACCCTCGTAACCTCCCATAGCGATAAGGAACAAGCCGTCGGCACCTACAAGGGCGGATATGGTTTCGCCCCCTTCATCGCCAGCGTCGATTACGGTGCGGGCAACGGGACCGGGGAAATCTTGGCCGCGTTGATGCGTCCAGGCAACGCCGGAGCCAACAGCGCACAAGACCACATCACGGTGTTCGCCCAGGCCATTGAACAGCTCCCGGACGACTTCTACGACGGACACGGCGAGCTCATCGGGGACAAGGTGCTGGTGCGCACCGACAGCGCCGGGGCGTCAAGGAAGTTCCTGCACTACCTGGCATCGCTGGGCGTTCAGTTCACGGTGTCCTACCCGGTGCCGATCACCAAAGCCCACATGGTCGCCTGGATCAACGACAAAGCGCACTGGCAGCCGGCCCTGGACCAAAACGGTAAGGAACGCACCAATGCGTGGGTTATCAATGCCACCGAGATCTTCGGGCTCACCGACTATCCGGCCGGGACGAACTTGTTCCTGCGTGCCGAACCCCTCCACCCCGGGGCGCAGGGAACACTGCTCGATGTCGACGGGCACAGAATCACGGCTTTCCTGACGAACTCGCCGCGCTGGCACGGGCCTACCCTTGATGCCCGGCATCGGGCCCGGGGACGGTGTGAGAACCGGATCAAAACCCTGAAGAACACTGGCCTCGGGAAACTGCCGTTCTTCGACTTCCACGCCAACCAGGCGTGGGCACACATCGCCGCTCTGGCCATGAACCTGGTTTCCTGGCTGCAACTGGCTATCCTGCCAGCCGGGCATAAAGCCCGCGGCTGGGACATCAAACGGTGGCGGTACCGGCTCTTCGCCACCGCCGGGAAAATCATCACCCGGGCCCGCACGAAACGGCTACTGATCCCCAGCAAAACACCGGAAACTGCAACGATCACCACACTCCTGGCCGCCATCACCGGGCTGAAGCGCCGCTTCCGACAACGGATCCCGCGCCCGGTCTGAGACCAGACCAGCCAGCCTCTGCAACCACCGAAACACCCCATCGGAGACGTGGAACCCGACGCCAAGCCAGCGACAACAGGCCCCACCAACGAGCCCAAAACCACAAAATCACCCGAAGCAGGAATCAACCGCCAGCGCAGCGACCAAACCGACGATCATGAAAAATCCGGG
>NZ_JADOUR010000040.1:0-1668 GCF_015751665.1 Arthrobacter sp. CAN_A1
GAGACGGTTTTGCTTCCCGAACTTACTGCAGCATAATCAAGGAACTGACCCGCACGGTGTCGAGAAAACTCCACCACTCAGCGGGACGTAACCACATGGAGTGATCCCGATCGCCGGTAAATACAGCACGTTCGCACCGTTTTACGATGTAATGTCCGGCGAATACCCGGTCTACCGGGCTGGCCGCGAAATCGGCATCAGAGCGCTCAACCAACTCCCCGGCACCCAAGTGCTCGACATCGGATGCGGTACCGGCCTGAACTTCAGTCTCCTCCAGCAGCAGGTCAGCCCGCATGGCATCATCGTCGGGATCGACCGCAGCCCAGAGATGCTCGTCCAAGCCCGCCGGCGGGCAGCACGCAACGGTTGGGCCAACGTCATTCTCATCCAAGCCGACGCGACCGAGCTTTCATCCACCGACATTGGATCCAGAATCACAGCCCAGGGCGGCCGGGCACAATCCGACGCCGTCTTGGCCACCTATGCGCTATCCCTCATGAAGGACTGGGAAACCGCTTGGGCCAACATGGTGTCCCTCGCTGCGCCCGGGGCGTCCCTCTGCGTGGTCGACATGCAAAAACCAGTTGGGCTCGCCGCTACCCTGACGCCTTTGGCCAAAGCGGCATGCTGGCTCGGGGGATCCAATATCGAGGCTCACCCCTGGACTGCCGTGGAGCGCGACTGCGCCGACGTCAAGGCGGCCGCCACCCGCGGCGGACATCTACAGATCCGTACCGGAACCTACAACACAGAAACCTAATCACCATCCGCCGAAGCACACGCTCACGGCCATGCGATGCGACGATTGGAACTACGCACTCGACCAGTACTGCCATAGTCGTGAACCTAACAAAACGGTCGTCAAATCAAAGAAGCAGAAAGGCTCGACCACATGACATCAGTGCCAGCCACCATCATCTTCGACGTCAACGAAACCCTGTCAGACATGCGGCCCCTCGGAGACGCGTTCGCCCACGCCGGGATAAGTGCCTCGCTCGCCAAACCATGGTTCGCGGAGATACTTCGCGACGGGTTCGCCCTCACCGCAGCTGGGGAAAACCCCGCCTTTGCCGATATTGCCACCGACAGTCTCCACCGGCTCCTCAGCGCAGAAACAACGCCGGGTGACCACACGGAGCAAGTCAACCAGATCATGGACACGTTCAAAGACCTCCCGCTGCACCCAGACGCGGCCCCAGGGATCAGGGCTCTCAGCCAGATCGCCCAACTCGCGACCCTCAGCAACGGAGCGACATCCGTGGCAGACAACCTCATGACGCGCGGCAAAGTGCGCGAAAAATTTGCACACCTACTCAGTGTTCAAAGCGCAGCCCGCTGGAAGCCCGCACGCGAAGCGTACGACTATGCGGCCCGTGAGCTCAACCAAACACACGACCAATTACTACTCGTTGCAGTGCACCCCTGGGACATTCACGGCGCGAATGCCGCCGGAATGCAAACTGCATGGATCAACCGTACGGGTGCTTCATATCCGACCTACTTCACACCACCAGACATCGAAGTCGAAAGCATCTCCGACCTCGCAGACAAGCTCAACGGACAATGACTCAGCTAGCCTCGATCTTTCATGAGGCGTGGTTTCCGGTGTGATCGGGGCTTACTGGCTGTCCGATGGTCTGATTGTGGCATCTGGGTGTGACGATTCGG
>NZ_JADOUR010000041.1:0-1658 GCF_015751665.1 Arthrobacter sp. CAN_A1
CTAGCCCGGAGTTTTCATCGTGATTGGGCTGAGCGTGCGTGGTTAACAGGTGAAAGGTGCTCCTGACGTGGGAAAATGTAGTTACCACACAACATTTCGACCACAAAGAAGGAGCACCTTTCAGGTGACGATTCTACCCTCTGTTTTCCCGTCGCTGCCGGTGGCTTTCACCGGCCAGTCGCTGATCTCCCACGCCGGGACGCAGCTGGTATCCAGTTTCATTGACGCCCTGGGATTCCGGGAACTCTGCGAGGACCGTTTAGGCCAATTCACCCCCGCCGGGGCGAGGCATCGTCCCGGGACGCTCCTGGGCCAGCTGGCGTTGATGCTCGCCGCTGGCGGTGAGCACGTTTCGGACCTGGATATGTTCCGCACCCAGGCCGGCGTTTTCGGGACGGTGGCCTCGAACGCGACGGTCTCTCGGTTCTTCGACCGGACCGCAGCGAACCCGGATGCTTTTGCCCACGGAGCTCAAACCCTGACCCGCTTGCTGCGGACAAGGGTGTGGGACGCTGCCGGTGAACACAGTCCGGGAGCCCGCGCCACCCCCGCCGATCCGGTGATCATCGACCTCGATGCCACCCTCGTGGCCTCGCACTCCGATAAGGAACGAGTGGCTGGGGACTACAAGGGTGGCTACGGGTTCGCACCGTTCACCGCCAGTATCGATTACGGCACCAAGCACGGCACCGGGGAGATCCTCGCCTGCCTGCTCAGACCAGGCAACGCCGGCGCGAACAACGCCGATGACCACATCGAGGTGTTTACCACCGCCGTCAATCAACTCCCCGACGGGTTCTTCCACCCGGACGGCACCTTGAACGGTAAGAACATCCTGGTCCGTACAGACAGCGCTGGCGCGTCGAGGAAATTCCTTTGGCATCTTCACCACGCCGGAGCCCAATTCTCTGTGTCCTACCCAGTCCCAGCCGGGAAAGCTCACATGGTCGATTGGATCAGCGACAAGCAATACTGGGAACCAGCCCTGGACGCTGAAGGCAACGACCGCACCGATGCGTGGGTGATCAACGCCACCGACGTCATCACGTTGAAGGACTACCCACCCGGGACGAACATCTACCTCCGGGCCGAACCCTTGCACCCCGGTGCGCAGCCCACCCTCTTAGACATCGACGGGCACCGGATCACCGCGTTCCTCACCAACTCACCGCGATGGCGCGGGCCCTTCCTAGACGCCCGGCACCGCGGTCGTGGACGGTGTGAAAACCGGATCAAAACCCTCAAGAACACCGGCCTGGGTAAGCTGCCATTCGCCTCTTTCACCGCCAACCAGGCCTGGGCCACCATCTCCGCTCTGGCCTCAAACCTGATTTCCTGGCTGCAGCTCAGCACCATCCCGGCCACCCACAGGGCCCGGTTCTGGGACGTCAAACGCTTCCGCTACCGTCTCTTCGCCACGGCCGGTAAACTCACCCGCCACGGCAGAAAAACTACACTCCTGCTACCCGAATTGGCACCCGAGAAAAACCTCATCATCACCATCAACGACGCCATCACAAGCTTGGCCGAGCGACAACCCGAGGCCGCCCTCCGCTGACGTCACGGGGCAGTCAAAAAGCACATCGAGACAGGAAGAACACACCAACCGGCAGTGGAACCGGCGCCCACCCCGGCGACCAACGGGAACACCTCAAAAC
>NZ_JADOUR010000042.1:0-1369 GCF_015751665.1 Arthrobacter sp. CAN_A1
CACTGGCCAACTACCGTCAAAACCAGCTGCAGCAAAAGACTGCCGCTTAACCCGAAAAACGACTATCCCGTGTCTCACTTACTTGACACACCTCAAGGATCGTCGGAAGCGTCCGCAGATGCGCAAGATCGACGCCGATCCGGTCCTCGCCGCCCGGGTACGGGCGGATCTTTTCAGGTCTCGGACACCACGGCAGGTCGCCGGGCGTTTGCTTTTGGAGGCCACGGACTCCAGCGTTGAACCTATGGTCAAATCCCCCGACGCCCAAGGCCGGACGGTGTCCCACGAAGCGATCTACCGGTGGATCTACGCGATGCCCAAAGGCGAGCTCGCACGCGAAGGGATCATCTTGCAATCCAAGCGCACCATGCGTAAACGCCGCAGGCCTCTGGGTGAGCGTACCGGCGGGAGGATCATCGGGATGGTCAGCATCGATGACCGGCCAGAGATCGCCTCCGACCGCCGCGTCCCAGGTGAATATTGGCTTCTGTGGGTTCCACCTGTGGTGCGGGTCAGCACCATCGCCTGGTAGCGCGACTGGCGTGGTTGAGCACCACCGTTGGTGTGGTTGAGCACCACCTGAGAAGCTCCTTCCACCATGTGAGGGACACACGGTGGAAGGAGTGCCGGTAACGGTACGGAAGATCAAAGCGAAGCTGGTGTTGCAGCTGCGTAATCAAGGCCTGTCGCGAAGAGTTAATTGAGTCCGCTCATGGGATATCCCGGCACAGCATTCAGGCGGTCATCGATGCGGCGGAGCTGGCCGGCCTCGGCTGGGATGACGTCGCCGAGCTGTCGGAGGTCGAGGTGTATGCGGCGTTGTTTCCCGGCCGTGGCGTCCGTGAGATTGCCTTCGCGCAGCCGGACTGGGCTCGGGTGCACACCGAGCTGGCCCGGGTGGGGGTGACATTGAAGCTGCTGCACCAAGAGTATGTCGACGCGTCTACTCGCGCAGGGCAGGCGGTGATGAGTTATGACCGGTTCTGCCGGCTCTATGGCGAGCACGCCGCCGTGACCGGGGCGACGTCGCGGGTTGGCCACAAGGCCGGCCGCAGCATCGAGGTCGACTGGTCCGGGCCCACGATGGGGCTGATGGATCCGACCACGGGTGAGACCTCGAAGGTGTATTTGTTCGTCGCCTGCCTGCCCTTCAGCCGGTATGCGTTCGTAGAAGCGAGCCTTGATATGCGGCAGGAGTCGTGGCTGCGCGCCCATACGGCGATGTTCGTCTTCTTCGGCGGCAGCATCCCGCGCTTAGTTCCTGACAACCTGAAGGGCCTGTCAAGTTGTTTGTGTAAGTGAGTGGGCCATTTTTTAGTTGAGGTAGTAGTCGAGGCGTTCGGGGTAGGTGATGGCGAGGTGTCCGAGG
>NZ_JADOUR010000043.1:0-1152 GCF_015751665.1 Arthrobacter sp. CAN_A1
AAAGTGCGTCAACAACACTATTTTCCCAGCTCAGAAGCACCTTTCGTCGCTTAAACACACCTTGCAGGCCCCACCATCACGAAAACCCCGGGCTAAAGTTGCTACATACCCGACTGGTCCACGACAACTATCTAGACCGCAAAGCCGGTTGTAAGGGCCTCTCCCACACCGCTTGAAAGGTAAATGAAGTAGATCATCTGAAGGGCCGTGGATCAATGGGCCAATGAAAACCGACCCGAGAAAGTGGCTGGTCATTGAACGAAATCTGTTGCACTGGGAGATCCTCAAACGACACGTCAAACCGCCAAACCGAGTTGTGAAAAAGCCGCCATTCTGAGCTAACAGTCACACCACCAACACGGACAGCTTTTGAAGCCACGCCGCGAGACGCCTCGTATCTCTAGGGTTGCAAGACAAATGTTATTGCAGATACCGGACTTTATCGTGCATCTCATTTCCCGCCAGGCAGATTACGCCTCGTACTGTCCTCTACTCACACGGCGAGTCGCTTAAGGCGGTGCGCCCGGAACGCGGGTGCTTTCATTGCCTTCCCACGACGTTGTACACCTCCTCGGGTGGGACAGGTATGTAGAGGTGAAGGAATGATGAAGGCAGCAATCCGGTTTCCACTCATCGCTGAAGCGAACCTGATGAAGCTAAACCGCAACGGCAGGCTTTGGTTTAGCTCTCTCGAGCCAGTCGTAGGCCTTGTCCGGGTCAGGTGCATCGATGGCTGGCAGGAAGCGGCGAAGCTCTAGGAACAGGCTGATGGCCATGCTCACTGCTTCGTGAATTCGCACCTCATCTTCCTCAATTACGAGCTCTTGCCATCCCTCTCCCTTGTTCCTGAACATCGAGTCGATAAGAGCTCCTGGAGCTGCGTGCACCTGCTCCGACCACGGCGAATAGAGCAGTTCGTACTGGGAATTTCGAAGTGGGCTGTCGGAGGCTTCGCATAGTTCCTTCATATTTTTCCGGCACCAACTCGAGACAAACTTCAAGGACCCGTCTTTGGTTTTTGCCTTGAACTCATCGAAAGTCGGACCTTGCCTAAAGGCTGTCAGCGGCCATGAAAAACTGCCCATAGGCGGCCACGGAACTGCCCACTGATGGCCAGTAAAACTGCCCGCCGGTGGCCATGGGATCTGCCCA